>NZ_CP045483.1:331178-662356 GCF_009729035.1 Stygiolobus azoricus | reverse complement strand
AAGGAATTTCTTCAGATAAAAGGGTTGGTGGAGAGTATTCAGTAAATGAGAAAATAAAATTAGACGACATATCTACTGAAGAGAAGGTCAAACTCTTAGTAGACCTCTCTAAATTAATCTACTCAGATAAGAACCTTAAGTCTAAGGTTGTCTCAGTTAATTTCTATTACACGGAGTCAAAGGAGGAAAAAGAGATAATGTTTGAGGACGGTGTTAAAGTAAAGGGATATGTTCCTAGGGTCAGTCTTTACTTTTCTATAACGTTGAAGAACGGCGAAAGATCCGCGACTATTGCTAATGGAGACCTAGGTGGTAGCGGAGGGTTTGAAATCGTTAAAAATTGGAACCTTGAGGAGTTCCTCCCGAATACTTTGGAGTCAGTTGATAAAGTTCTGGAGAAAGGAAAAGCAGTGACACCAGGCAGGAAAGACGTAATCCTAAGTAACCAGTTAGCGGGGATAATTGTCCATGAGTCCGTAGGTCATCCATTTGAAGCTGACAGAGTTTTGGGGAGGGAGGGAGCACAAGCTGGACTGAGTTATTTAGTAGGGAAGAATTTCGGAGAGAAGATAGCCAGTGATAAAGTAACTGTAATAGATGACCCCACAATCTACGGTAGTTCTGGTTACTACCTAATAGATGACGAGGGGATAGAAGCGAGGCCTAAATATCTCATAAGGGAAGGTGTAATTAATGAACTTCTTCAGGACAGATTCTCTGCCTATAAGTTCGGTGTTAAAAGTAACGGGTCTGCAAGGGCTTCAGCGTATGATAGAGAACCTATAGTAAGGATGTCGAATACGTTCTTTAAACCTGGTGAATTGACTTTTGATGAGTTAATGGAGAACGTAAAGGATGGGGTTTACTTCAAATCCTATATGGAGTGGAATATTGATGATTTGAGGGTAGGGGAGAGATACGTAGGGCTTGAGGCGTATGAGATTAAAAACGGAGAGATTGGGGAGCCACTGCTCTTCCCCGTTTTGGAGACTACTACTTTTGAGCTTCTGTCTTCGATAGACGCAGTGGACAATACTCTCTCCTTTTATAGAGGGACTTGTGGGAAAGGAGACCCTGATCAACCGATCCCAGTGTGGTTTGGTGGACCTAACATGAGGGCGAGGAATATAACCGTAAAGGTAAGGGGTGAGTAAGCGTGGAACTAGAGAAAATACTTGAAGGTCTTAAGGGATTTGACAGTGTAATAATAAAGAAAGTTAAGACTAAGAGGTTAATTGTAAAGTTTGTTTTAAGCGAAATAGCGGAAGTCCAGAGGCTAAATGAAGTTGAATATTCTGTCTCTGTAGTCAAAGGTAAGAGATTTTACTCTTATACTTTCTCCGGAGAGGAAGAACTGGATAAGATAATTAAGGGAGTAAAAGAGGGATTTAACTACACTGTTGAGAGCGATATAGTCCCGCAATTGACAGAAAACGATGGTGAAGTGAAAGTAAAAGAGGATAATGCTGAGTTAAGGTCTGTGATAGAAGGACAAGACGTAAGTTTTATAGATTCAGTATTGGCGAAGTCAGAGTTTCCGAGTTCTGGGATAGTGAACGTTTATGAGACGACAACTGAGCTTATGACGAACAAGGGGTTTAAAGGAACGGAGACCAGAGTAAGGGCTGACGGTTATGCAAGGTCTTTTAACGGTGAGTATAGCGGTCAGTGGGCGTTTTTCTCTGACTCACTTAAGGGGTTTAACGAAACCCTGAAAAAGGCTAATGAGTTCGCTTCAATAACCGGTAAAGTGAGGATAGACGACGGAAAATATAGCGTTGTTCTCTCACCTCTAGTGATAGCTAATTTCATGGTGTTCTTTGCCGACTTCGCTTCAGCTTTCAGCGTAATGACAGCGTCGTCCTTCCTCGCTAAATATAAAAAGGGTGAGAAAGTAGCCAGTGAGCTTCTCACAATATCTGATATCCCCAGAAAGGGTAGGATTGCAGAATTCGATGATGAGGCTACTTTTACTAGAGATAAGGAGATAATTAAGGACGGGGTATTTAATTCGCTTCTGTTTAACAACGAGTTAGCCCAGATTTTCGGGGAAAAGACCACGGGTAATGCAGGGTTAATATATCCCATTGCTTATTCTTTCGAAATTAACTCGGGAGACCTATCTCTGGACTCGTTATTGGCGAGTAGTAAGGAAGTGATCTTTCTTAATAATAATTGGTATACCAGGTTTCAGAACTACTATGAAGGAACATTTTCAACTGTAGGCAGGGATGCAGTAGTATATTATAAAGAGGGTAAACCGCAAGGTGTTGTTGGTAGGATAAGAATATCTGACTCCTTCCCTAACTTGATAAAGAATGTTAAAGGACTCGGAAAGGATAAATATAGTGTGAGGTGGTGGGACGCACCTATACCTACTATCTCGCCGTATGTGTACGTAGATGGTGTTAACATAACTAAAGCTTGGTAAAGGTGGAATTAACGTCCTATTTCTATTTCTTAGAATTTTAAGCTAAGAAGAAATTCTAATTATTTACTTGCTATTTTATATTTATTGAGTGGTAATTCATTATTATGGACATTAATTCTTTCTATTTTGATTCTGTCAAACTATTTAAAGTAAAGAATAGAGGGAAGAAAGTAAAGAATGTAGCTTATTCTGAGCTTTATAACTTGAGTTTACCTACGCAATCTTTGTTTGATGAACTGAAAGACAAGGATTTCGTTGCAACGTTATTGGGATTACAAAAAGTAGAAGATAACATGTATATAATTCCTTTTCCAGCATTACGTAGAATGATAGGAGTAACATTAAAGAAATCATTAGCGTTAAAGATAGAAGGACCCAAAGTTATACAAAACATTATAACTTACGTGCTATATGACGGGACATTACTCTATGAAGTTTCGTTTAGAGTGATAGATTACTCCAATGGTAAGTGCGGCATGTCAGTAAGTTTAGTGATCTATTATACTGAGAGATTTCTGAAAGATAAAGTTAAAAAGAGGCTTGAAATAGTTACGATGTCAATTATGGAGAATATGAGAAAGGTTTTAGCCCCTTACTTAATTACCCCTGCCTGAACATATAGGTCTTTATTTTGTCTCCCTCAAGTACTAGGTACAAGGAGTGAAGGATTCCCTCGCTGTATTCACTTCCCGGGTTAAATACCATAGTCCTGCCCAGTTTATCGAAGCCCTTAGACTCATGGATGTGACCGTGGAGCCCAACTAATGGTTGATATTCCTCGATTATTCTTCTAACACTTACAGAACCTACATGGGTAAACACGATCTCTCCTCCTTTTACTACTGGTTTCAGATTCGAGTCAAGTAATGGTGCGTTATCAAGATGGGTATTATACGGGGGAGCATGAAGATTATATATTGCCTTACTCTGGTCTTTTATCTTATCAGCCATTTCCTTCAGGTCTTTATATATCGAGTCCTCGTCCTTCTCTCTTGGTGTTTTCCAAGGTGTAGGGTTTACATAACCGTACGAGATCATCTCATGATCTCCTATTTCGATTATTTCTCCTTCGCATTTCTTCATTATGTCAGACTCCTCTATTACTCGAAATAAATATTCTGGATCATCATTCCCTAAGTTAACATAAATAGGAATGTTAGCCCCTTTGAGCTTTTCCTCCGCAATCTTCATCCAACCTCTCACAACACTCTCCATAGCCTCCTTAAACTTCTGGTTTACTAGGTCTTTATTATACTGCATTTCCTCGTGCTCTTTTTCACTAACTATAGTGTAATATTCCCCTCTCTTTCTAATCTCCTCTGTTAATTGCGCTAAACCTTCTTTTCCTACCTCTTTTTCTTCTATTCTGTATTTGCCGTTTCCAAGATCAACAATTGCGTAAAGCGCTTTTCCTGCCAGATCTCCGCCAATTATAAAGGCGTCAACTTTGAATTGGAGTCCGGCATTGAGGAACTTTTTGAATACAATATCGGAACCGTGAATATCACTTGTAAATAATATTTTAACTTGGCTGCTTTTCTTGTCAATGGTCTTATCAGAATTCCTCCTAAACAGACCCACGAGTTTGATTATTTGTTTGTTTGTTTTTAAAGTTGTCCTATTAAAGATTTTATGTTTTATAATTCGTCTTAACTGCCCCAGGTATACTACTTTTAATTCCTTCTGTTAATGGACATTTCTCACTAAATTTTCATAATAACGGGAGAGAGCAATAGATCACTTATTCCGTTTTACGTTAAGTTTGCAAATCGCAGAGTTGAATTAACTCTAATAAAACTATCTTGGCTCCTCACTGTGGGTTTCGTTTTTGGCTTAAATTCTTGTCACTGTTATCAACTAGTAGTTATTATGTAATTAAGTAAATAAATATTAACCGTGATTCAATGACTACATGCGTGGATAAGTCCATACTTAAATTTCTGAAGAACACATCAGGGACGATAGAAGCCATAACTAAGGCTCCACCTAGCGACGAGTCCTTCAGGAAATTAATAAAGAGAATAATTATTAACGAAAGTGAGAGACTGAATAACGTTCTATTCGGTAATGATATGATTACTGCCATGAAGGCCGGGTACAAGACTGCGATACTCGGTTACCTCCACTCTGCTGAGGAAAATAACAGGTTTCTTATAGAGAGGGCCTCTCTTTCGGTCTTTGTGAAAAATACTACCGAGGCTTACAAAAGAGCGTTGGAGAGAAGGGATTGGCATAAACTAGTTGATGATGGTTTTATAATTAGGTCTGGAGGAGAGGGATTAACTAGGATAAGGAAGTTCAGTGGAAGTAGGGAGGTCAACGGTATAACTATCTATTTTGCCGGGAAACCTGTGTGTGAAAAACATTTGAAATGGGAGGATTACTCGCTTTCAATTCACGAACTGTATAAAGAACTAGGTTTTAAGAAAAAGAAGTACAAGGAGGGTATAAAGTGTGTGTACTGTAAACAAGAGGCTAAGTATTTCACGTTAGCAATGCCTAAAGCTAGTGCGTTAATAGCTCTAGCATGCGAAACGGTGGGCAAGAAATCTAACTCTCTCCTCAAGATTTACGCTAATTTGTCTAGAGTTTTACACCCTTACGGGTTTACGGATTTGCCTAAAGAGAAAGTTTTTACCGTGTGGGCTAGGGATCTTTTAATGATATTGTTAGAAATCAATCAACTCCTTTTCCCTTGCGACTTCAAACATAGCACCGGAAGCAGTAATAACGGGAAGTCTGCCTTCCATTTCCTTAAGTATTGGAAGAGTAGAAAGAATGGTACAAGCGACGTAAATGGCATCAGCTGAAGACTGTTGGGCTACCTTAACGGCTTGTAACGTGAGTTCATGCGGTGTAGAAGCTATTTCCTTCCCTCCAGTCCTTCCGAGGGCTATTGAGCCAATTACTTCGAACCCGAAATCTTTAAGCCACTTTATTTCGTAGTCATGCCTCCTCTGGTTATAAGGTGTGATCAAGTAGATTTTTTTAGCTTCTAACTCCCTGAGCCTAGTTATAATCGCTTCTGTTGCGATTATCGTCGGTTTGGAGAAGAACTTCCTCATTCTCTCCCACTGATTTTTGAAGAAGACTCCGTAAGATCTAGCATAGAAGATCACGTCACTCTTTTCGACTTCGTGTTTGATCTGGCTTAATTCTTTATACATTCTTTCCATTTCGTCCTTCCTTATACCGTGCCCGGGATAGAACTTCATATTAAAGATCTTAAACCTCCCGGGGTAGAGGTAATTAACGTCCCTTGGTAATGTCGGGTTTTCTTCAGATATTATCAGGGAAACCGTCTTAGGCATAGTTATTCTCCTTAATCCACTCTGTTATTATCTTCCAGATCTCGTTGTAGTGTTGTCCTAGAGGAGAATGCTTCATTCCTTTTATTATATATAATTGACATTTACCTCCGTATTTACGTATCACATCGCACAAAACAATTGAGTGCTCTTTCAATACTATATCGTCATTCTCTCCGTGTATTAGCAGCGCGTTTTTAATTCTGTCAGCGTACTTTAACGGGTACCACTCTAACTCCTCCTCAGGTAAGTTCTTTATGTCCTCGTATATCTTATGCTGAATAGTGCCTGGTGGGAATTTCGAAAGGTATTCCTTTTGTTTTCTCCTATCTGAGGGGGCTGAAACTGCTATGACACTTTTTCCCTTTAAAGCTGCAGCGATTAGAGCTACTAAGCCTCCTCTAGAATGACCAGCAATTAGGTCAAAGTCATAAGTTAAAGCTTTTTGAACACCTTCTTTAGCCTCGATCTCGAACTCAGGTACTAATACTTCTCCAAATTGGCGCAAAGGTTTAGCTAACCATTCTACTTTCTCCGGTGATGACCCTTTGCCGTGCAAGACTAGGGATTTCATGGCATTTACACTAAATCTCGAAATTAAAAAATCAAGTTTTTGATACTTTATCCATGAATTCCTTCTCGTTTACAATAACTCTCTCGTGAATTCCTTCCCCTATTTTGACGTCTTTATAATATGCTTCGACCTTAAATTTTAACCTCCTCTTGTTTATCTCAATAAGAGTTGCTCTCACTCTTACTTCGCCCCCTACTGGTGCAGGTGCTAAGTGTTTTACGTCTACGTGATAACCTACAGTAGTCATTCCTTGTTCTAGGTATTTTTGAGATAGGGTGAAAGAAACGTCTTCCATAAAGCCTATCAGACATGGAGTAGAAAGGACGTAAACAGCACCGCTAGATATTGACGATGCAGCATGTTCTGGAAGGACTTTGAATACTTTTTCTAGTGTCTCTCCTACTTGCATACACTATTTATAATCATTAAGCCAAATATTTTTTATGATAGTTAGTGCACCATTTGCAGGACCAGTATCGTTTCCCCTATTGGTTTATAAAGTACTAAGCGGCGAAAAATCCTCATTTGAATTAAGAAACAGTTGTGAAAATCCTCAACCTGGTGAAATAGTTCTCGACTCAATAACTAACGTGGCAAAACTTAATGTAAAGGGCTATTCGATAGTTGCGGGAGTTTACGTCAGGATGTACTCTTTAATAGGGGATAAGACCAAGAGGCCTTCAAAGATCTTCACGATCAAGCAAGGAACTCTAGCAGATTATAATGCAAGGCTTTACGCTGTTATAAGAGGAATTAATGAGGTAATAAACACTACTGCAGATGAGGCTGTGAAAATGGCTGAAGCTGGAAAAGGAATAGGTCTTGTAGGGATAGAAGTTAAATTAGGAGAGATCTTTGAAGATGAGATGAAGACGTTAGGTTACTTAGTGCCCCAATGCGTAATTTATGCAAAAATTAATGCCTCTGAAGTTCTCAAAGCTTATTCAGAGGGCGTAAAAATGATTAGGGAAAAACCGGAAGAAGCCGCAATGATAATTTCTTCTGCTAGTAAGTACTACTCGTTGGATATTATGAGGAAGATAATAGGCATTTACTCACATATGCTAACAACTTCTAGGGAAGAACTGGAAAAGGCAATAAGAGTTTATAGCGTTGTTGAACCAAAAGTGAGGGATCTGAAAATTGAAGCTAAATAAAGACGTTGAAGTTATCCCGGGAAGTCCTAACACTCTTGTTTACCAAGGAAGAGTGGTTGTTGATCAAGGAGGGAAAAACGCTAACTTGGCACTGAACGCTGAAGTTCAACTTGCAACACATGGGCATGCTGATCACATAGCCGGGTTACTGGATAAAAATGCGAAAATTAAGTATCTACCTAAAGAAGACTACTGGTCTCTGACTTTAATGGGCAGAAGGTGTATGATTTACGGCTTTAGTTCTAAGGAAGATAAATACTTTACTTTTGATCTGGTTAAAGAGGATTTAAGGGACGAGTTCAGTGAAACTGAGGTAAAAAAGGTTAAATTGCAAGGACATACGCCGGGTCAAGTTGGTTATATCTTAGGGGGAGTTCTTTACGCGGGGGATTCCTTTTTCGGTCAAAAGGTCTTAGAGTCTTTCGGCGTACCTTTCTACAGCGACTTTTGGAAGGCTATGGAGACACTTGAGTCCTTAAAGGAGATAATAAAAGGTGTAGAACAAGTAGTTATCTCTCATGGCCCCGTGTATAACAATAGAAAGAAAATGGAAGAATTATTAGATTTTAATATACAGTTTAATCTGAAGCTAGTACAAAAAATTAAGGATTTGATAACCAATAAAGAGAGGACTGCAGAGGAAGTGACTTACTTAGTTTCAGGATCTAAAGAGGTCACAAACTTAATGCTGAATTCCGTAACAGTGAAGAGCATATTGATGGGGATAGCAAATGAAGTGAAAGTGAGTGAAAAAGGGATCGTGTATGCTTATAGATCACCTTGAAGCTTGGAGTTAGCTATGTTAATAATCTTCTGAAGTTTATCTGGGCCTAAATCTTTGTGTTTTTGCTTAAACTCCTCTAAAGTTTCCTTCTTCTCAGTGAAGACTTTAACCAGTAGTTCGGTAGCCAGTTGTTGAGAAAAATCAGTGTTACCTATTATTTTGTTTATTTCCTCAGCTAACTCGTCAACGGTACAAATGGTTTTCTTTGCTTCCACTTTATTACCGACCTTAAATTTCCAACCCATAATAAAAGAATAATCAGTACGCATAATTAAGTCTAGTTATTATTTTTGTTTATAATTCGAAGTAAATAATGTATATAGTTATTCTTAATAAGATGTAACATTTATAACTATATATCATGTCTTTGGAAGATGTTCTAGCCCAAACGCTTTATAAAGCATATCGGGAGAGGAAATCTATTAAACCCTTCGAAGTAAATATGGCTCAAGCAAAAAGGGTCTTTAACGTGTTTTCTTCGATGCTAGTGCAATCAGAGGGATTTGGCGGATATAAAATATCCCTCACTACTGAAGAAACACTTAAACGTTTCGGTTCTACTGAACCGTTATATGGGATATTAACTAAACCAATGATTGAAACAGATAGCGAAGTGGAGTTATGGTTCGAGAATCATATGGCTGAGGTCGAAATCGTCTTCGAGATGGATCATTGCACTGTTGAATCTTATCCAACTTGTGTAAAAGGTGTCTACCTCGGTGTTGAATTACCCGCTACGAGGTTTGACACTTGGAATCTAAAGGCTTACCAGATTGTGGCAGATGATAGCGCTGCAGGTAGGTTATTCGTTGGAGAAAGTATTAAACTTCCCTTCAACGAGGAAGTAGAGCTTTACCTTAATGGTCATAAAGTAGGCAAGGGCAGACCTAGATATGTTTACGGAACTGTAGATGATATGGTGAAGTGGTTATTGAGGAGGGTAGGTTACATAAACGGTTATGTATCTTCAGGGGTGTTTGTAGGACCGACTGACGTTAAAAAGGGAGATAGGTTAAGGGTTAAAAGTGGAAGTCTAGAGTATGAAGTTAGATTAGTCTGATGAGTTGGGAAATAATTTAATAATATCTAGATCTAATTCCTCTTAATACCCAACCGATTAGGAAGTGTTAATGAAAAAATATTGAGGATAATTGTTGGTGTTTCAGCAGCAATATGGTCTATAGTTCATCTAATAGTAGGTTATGGTGCTGCAGTAATAGCTTCGAGTGTAGTAGGTCATGCGTCTTTAATCTTTGCTATATATTCAGAGTATTTCGGTTTTAACGCAGCTTTGTATTTGTTTGCATCATACGAGATATTAACGAATACAAGAAAACTTCTCCTTCCTTTCTTTATTTTATTCACATTTAATACATTTTTAATAATTTATACCCACGTTGATAAAGCTCCATTACTAGGCAAACCATTGCCTATCATACCAGAAGTGTATCCTGCTATCTTACTCGATATTATATTACTGATTGGAACTGGAATATTATTAGTGAAGAATTATGTGGGTTAATGAACATTTACCATATTCATCATATGTTTATAAATTATTATCGAAGGCAGAGCTCTTCATACCCTTAACATGGCATTTTCATCTCTTTGAAAAGAAGAGTGAAAATGAATACATAGTATTCTTATACCCGTTTGAAACAGTAGAAAATGTAAAAGTTGGAGAAGAGTTACAAAAATTTGATCTTATAATATCTACTTCAAGTGAGGGAATTAAGTATCTTTTGGAAGATACTAGGGGAAAGATTAAGTACGCTTTTATCGTATCGTCTAGCGTTACCTCAAGAACTTTAAACGTGATGATTGGTGTGGAGAAGAAAGGGCTTTTTACTTCGATTCCAATAGAACCGAGACATATATTAGAACATCTGTCTTATAATTTAAAATTCCTTAGAAACGAATAACTTTTCTATAGTTTCATTATATGTTTAAATTTAAAATTAAAAAAACTGATTGAATTTAACTGCTTGAATTAGAGTAGTACATCATGTTATAGAAATATCCGACAAATGGGTCGTATATGAATCCTTGTACATATGGCTGTACAAAGTAGTAAGTGTCTGGAAACGGTAACCATACGTAAGGTGCTTCGTGGTATATAATGTTATATGCTTGTGCTACCATCTGTTCTTGCTCTGTTGTATTAGTTATAAACGGTAAAGTTTCATACATTGTCTGCAAGGTTGAAATATTTACCCATGCTAAATTGCCAGATATTCCTCCAAATTGCACGTCTGTTAATGGCATTAATTGTTGGTATACCGGATCAGGCCAGTCTGGGAACCATCCCAGGTTAACCATAACCGGCGTTCCGTTAGGAGTTGTCCAGCTATCTGTTACTGACGGTAGAACGAACGTGGTAGATACACTTATTCCTATTTGCTGTAAATCCTGAGTTATTATCATAAGCTCTTTTTGCTCTAGTAAATTAACTGGTGCTATTGCATATATATCCAATGTAGGTAGTTGTTTACCATTCGGGTTTCCTATTACCGTACCATTAGGTAAGACTACGTAAAAGTCTCCCTGATATCCGGCTTCGTTTAGGTATTTAATTGCCAATGCTGGGTTGTAAGTATATTCACTTAGGTTGTCTGGATTATAATAGCCAGGGAATTGGGGGGAAATTGGCCCTAAATACTCAATTGCTAAATCTTGTCCTTGATAACTGAATATGCTTAGTAATTGCTGGTAGTTAATTGCATACTCTATCGCTAGTCTAAAGTCTGTTATGTTAGTGGGGAACTTCATCATATTCATCGAGATGTATAGGACTCCAGGTGTAGCTCCGTAGTTTCTGAAAGTCTCATTAATTGGTATTGAGTTGTAGGGGCTTTGATTAAGTATCTGGTATAAGTAAGGTATGCTCACATAGCTCATCTGAGCTTTGTTAGTGAGGAAGTCCTCTACTCTCTGTTCATGGGATAGACCGTAGTTTATCTCTATTATCGGTATATGAGCGGGCTGTGCAACAGCCGGTATATTAGATACGTTTTGAGCCCAATAGTGTGGGTTTTTCTCTAAGACTATTGTGCTGAACCCACTAGTAACTTTTACTATAACGTATGGACCAGTCCCGTTCATACCGTTTTCATCTATATAAGCGTTAGGTGAGTTAGGCTGTACACCTCCATGTTCATCAATGTATACTGGGTTCACTATGGCACCCCACCATGAAGCAATGTCGTAAAGGAAGAATTTGTATGGAGCTAACACGTTGATCTGGACTTCGTAAGGTCCTTTAACAACGACAGCCTGATATGGGTACTCCATTATCTTCTGAATAGTTGCGTTATTTGCATTAAAGTGGGACAATATAGAAGCCAATACATGAGCTGTTAGTGTATAGTTTTTCGCAGTGGGTAAACCAGTAGCATTTTGAATTGCATTATTAACTCCCCAAGGAATTGCATAGCCAGTCTGTCCGTAAACTGTAGAATTGAATAATAGTCCTATATAATTAGCTACACCTGGTCCTTGACCCATTAATATAGTCCTATAGAAAGAGAACCAAACTATTGAGGCATTTACTTGTACTCCATCTGGGAAGTATACATCTGGTCTAATAAAGAACGTATAGTTCTCGTAGTTTGTGGTAGAATAGTTTTGGGCTATTACTGGAACTACTTGGTGGAAGTTACTTCCGTTAAACTCAACTAACTCTTGGAATAACGCTGTGAATAATGGACCGTCTTGTACATAGAAACCTGTAGCGGGATCTAAAGCATCCGGTGGAGCGGTTTGAGACTCGTCAATTAGTACGCTTGAATTTGGAGGTGAAAGTGCAACCATTGTTGGTGAAGTTGTTGTGCTTATTGATGTTGTAGAGGTTGTAGTTGTTGATGTTGTAGTACTGGTAGAAGGCATTGTAGTTGTTGATGTTGTAGTACTAGGATGCCGTGTTGTTAAAAATATTCCAGCTGCTATTGCTATGATTAAAATTACTATTATTATTCCTATAATAGCAGTTTTTGAAAGACCTAACTTCTTTTTACTTTTCATAGTAATCAGTATAAGCATCTTTTTAACTAGTAATTAACTTTTTCGTTAGTTTTCATATACTATGCGAAAGTTTAATAAACAATTTAAGGGATTTAATTTAAGGGTTTAGGTTTATGCTGACGGATTATATAAAATTTGCTATAAAGAGAATGATAAACGGCTTTATCACCATACTTCTATTGATCTTTTTCGTGTTCGTCCTCATTCATGCAGCAGCACCAAATCCTGCACAGCTAGCCCGAATATATGCTGGTAACCCCCATGCTCCTCCCGTGGAGATCCAACAAATAATTAAGGAATATGGGTTGGATGAGCCACTTTACGTCCAGTTCGTGAACTATCTTAAAGATATATTATCTGGAAACTGGGGTGTAGATCCTATATATAAGACTTCAGAACTGTCGTTATTAGTTCCTAAACTTGCTATAAGTCTTCAGATAGTGATTCCCGGTGATATTTTAGCGGCAATTCTCGGAGTACTCAGTGGTGCAGTTGCAGCATCATCAAGGGGGACGTGGAAGGACAAAACAATTAAAGGAGTGTATATTATAACGTGGGCCTCCCCTCCCTTCTTCATTGCAATTGTTTTGCAACTAGTCATAGCTTACTATCTAAATTTGTTACCCGCAGGACAACCAGTAAATGAGTTGCTCACTTCTCCACCCCACTATACAGACTTTCCAATACTTAACGCGTTAATTGCTGGAGACTGGACGTACTTTATATCCGCTGTTAGACATGCAATACTACCCTCCTTAAGTATTGCTATAATTACGTTCGGCTTGTTCACAAGAGTAACTAGGGCTACAATGATAGACTCTATGGAATCGGATTACACTAAACTAGCCTTAGCTAAAGGCCTTACAAGACGTTATGTGGTATATAGGATTGCGTTAAGGAATAGTCTAATTCCAGTAATAACCCTAATAGCGCTCTTCTTTGGCTATTCAGTAGCTGGGGCGGTTCTGGTCGAAGACATTTTCGATTATCAGGGCATAGGATATTATATAACTCAAGCAATAGAGAATCTAGATTATATTGCTGTCCTAGACTTTACAATTATAGTAGGAATTGCTGTAATAGTAGCGAACTTTGTAGCGGATCTTCTTTATGGTATATTAGATCCGCGGGTGAAGGTTCAATGAACTTCAGAAAAGAGTGGAAAAGACTTGTTATAATAGCATTATCTCTTTATCTTTTAATAAACATAGGAGTATACATACATTATGCAAACAAAGGAACGCTAAGATCCGTTCATTTCGACATATTGTCATTAGTTCCTTACGTTCTGTTCTCGACCTTCAGTATAACGATCTCAGTCGCTGCATTATCGCTAGTTTTCTTTTTAACGAATAAGACAGTAAGGCTAGTTTTGAGAAGTAAACCTGCATTAGTAGCCTTCATAATTCTTTTCGTTTATTACATTTGGTCTTTATTTCAGGGACTGTTGGAATATGCCTCGGGACAAATACTTTACGTAAAACTATCATATATGTTCTTACCTTATAATCCGTTTCAGTATAACCCGTCAATGGCTCTTCTACCTCCGTCATTTGCACATCCTTTCGGCACTAACTCTAACGGAGAGGACATTTTATCAAGAGTTTTGTACGCAACTCCTTCTGATGCTGAGATTTCCACGATTGTAGTATTATCAGCTATATTAATAGGGGGAGTGATAGGAATATTATCTGGGTATTTTGGTGGTATAGTCGATGAAGTGTTAATGAGAATAACTGATGTGTTTCTGGCAGTACCGGGTTTGATTTTGGTTATAGCAGTTAGTGTCTTATTGGGAGAGTCTTTCACTAGTGCAATAATAGGTTTAATGGTACCGTGGTGGGCTACTTATGCAAGGCTTTTCAGGAGTCAAACATTAGTAGTCAAAAATATGCAATATATTGACGCAGCAAAACTTCTTGGTCTAGGTAGGTTGAAGATTCTCACGAAGCACGTTGTTCATAATGTAATAGATGCTGTTCTAGCCTATGCTGCTCTTGACTTCGGTAATGTTATCCTGACGTACTCGACTTTAACGTTTTTGGGAATCGGATTGCTCAATCCTAACACTCCAGAATGGGGCTCGATGGTGTCTCACGGAGTTGAAGAATTACCGCAAGCGTGGTGGTATCCAGTATTTCCATCTCTAGTTATTGTGATCATTGTGACCAGTTTTATATTGCTTGGAGACAGAATTCAAGACGTAATCTCCGGGAGGGTGGTTTATTGAGCTTACTAGAAGTTAATGATTTGAGTGTGGGATATAAGGCGTTAGTAGGTAAGTTTACAGTTCTTCATAATATTAACTTCTCGTTAAAGGAAGGAGAAATTGTAGGAATAGTTGGAGAATCTGGTTCTGGAAAGAGCACTTTTGGTCACGCTATTATAGGGTTATTACCTCCTAATTCATTTATAGAAAAAGGATCGATCATATTTCAGGGTAAAGACCTCGTGAAATTGAATGAAAAGGAGATGACTAAGGTAAGAGGAACTGGCATATTCATGATCCTTCAAAATCCCCTTAATAGTTTGAATCCAGTAAAAAGAATAGGAGATCAGTTATTAGAAGCTGTAAAAGTCAAGAAGCCCGGAGTAGATGAAAAAGAGGCTAATGAAATTATACTAAATGCGGTAAAAGATGTAAGGTTACCTGATCCTGAGGAGATCATAAAGAAATACCCTCATCAACTTTCTGGAGGTCAAATTCAGAGGGTCGTAATAGCAATGGCTCTAATATTGAGACCCAAGATCCTTATTGCAGACGAGCCTACTTCAGCTTTGGACGTAACTATTCAAGCTCAGATAGTAAAATTGTTTAAGGAGTTGCGAGATGAAGAGAAGATCTCTATAATCTTTATATCTCATGATATATCGTTAGTATACGCTATAGCTGACAGACTGGTGGTGATGTATTCAGGAAGAATAATGGAGGACGGAAACATAGAAGATGTGGTAAAAAATCCTTTACATCCCTATACTCAGGGTTTGATATCAAGTATACCTACTATAACTAAAAGGGACGGAGCACTTAAAGCAATTGAAGGTTCTCCTCCATCCTTTTTAGTCTTACCTAGGGGGTGTAAGTTTAACCCTAGATGCGATAGGGTGATGGAACAATGCAAAATGAAAGAACCAGAGTTGGTTGAGGTAAAAGGGCGAAAGGTGAGGTGTTGGTTATATGAGTAAAGATGTCATATATGAAGTGAGGCATTTAAAGAAATACTTTGAGATAAAGAAGGTAGGATTAATAGAGAAAATCCTCCGTGAGAAACCTATTTACGTAAAAGCTCTTGACGATATTAGCCTCGAGATTTATAGTGGCGAAGTATTGGGAGTTGTAGGTGAGTCGGGTTCTGGTAAAACGACATTAGGAAGGATTTTAGCTACATTGGATCTTCCTACGTCGGGGGAAATATACTTTAAAGGGGAAAAGGTAACTAAGGAGAATTTGTCTAAGATTAGAGGAAAAGTGCAAATGGTTTTTCAGAATCCTGCATCGAGCTTAGATCCCAGAATGAAGATCTTAGATATTCTCTTAGAGGCCTCACGTAGACTACCAAAAGAGGAGAGGCTGAAAGCTGTTAGAAATACTTTAGAAGAGGTGGGACTTGATTATGAATACGTAGCAAATAAGTATCCTAGGGAACTATCAGGTGGGCAATTACAGAGAGTGGCTATCGCTAGGGCTATAATCACGTCTCCTGAATTTATAGTGTTGGACGAACCTACTTCTGCCTTAGATGTTTCAGTTCAAGCTCAAATATTGAACCTTCTGGTTAAATTGCAGAAGGAGAAAAATATAACGTATATGTTTATTACGCATAACATAAGTGTGGCTAAATTCATTTCTGACAGAGTAGCAGTCTTATATGCGGGGAAGTTGGTTGAAATAGGGCAAGTAGAGGAAGTAATATCTTCACCTAAACATCCCTATACGCAAAGCTTGATTTCTTCAGTGCCAACACTGTCTAAGAAGGCACTAACTCCGCCTTCTGGTGAAGTACCTTCGCTAATCAATCCTCCTCCGGCTTGTAGATTTAATCCAAGATGTCCTTATGTAATGGATATTTGCAAAAAAGAGGAGCCTCCACTTTTCGAGATTGGTGGTAGAAAAGTAGCATGCTGGTTGTTAGACCAAAAATCTCAAAAACAATAGTTAAAGGAACACTTTTAATCCTGATTTTTTCTATCTTTTTAAACGTAAGTAAGATAGAGAACTTTATTGTCTTCTTATTGATCTCTTTTTCTCTTCTACTATTTTATTCTTTACTTAAGTATTTAAATTACTACGAAATAGGGGAGACGTATATAGTTGTTCATAACCTTCTCTCTACAAAGAGGATAGAATATAGTGAAATCGAGGATGGATTTCTATCCCAAGGTCTATTAGCACGAAAGTTTAATTGTGGTTCTATATATATAGTTTTGAAGGGAAGAAAAGGAGTAGAGATCCTCAAAGATATACCGGAGCCTGAGAAGATAGAGGAAGTAATAAAGCGAAGAATTACATAAAGCATGTAATTATTGGAGAATCACAGTAATTATATAAATCAATAGATTTTCACATAGTGATTTTAGTAATAAGAAAATATGTACTAATTCATACGAAGATTTATATACCTTATTTCATTAATTTTGCATAATGGATTTATATAGAGTTAGTAAGATGCTGATTTATCTCGGTGCGCTACCTATAATCCTCTACGTAATAAAGGGTGGTTCATTCACATTAGGAGTCTCGTTTATTCCACCTATTGTAGCTCTCGGAATAAGACCTAGTTATAGAACCTTAGGGATAGGGCTTATTTTATCAGGTTTAGTATTTACTCTTCTCGCCTCTAGTGTTAACGTTATCGGAACTCTCGTTCCTATCTTAGGGCTAATCTTCTCTATTCTCTCATTCAAGAATAAACTCTCTCCCCTAATAGGTTTTGTAGTAGTTGTCTTACTCTCTGTCTTCTTTCACGGTTTCTTACTGGTATCTCTGTTGGTATCCGCTGGGCTAATATTTTCTGTTTATGACAGACCTTTCGACCCAGGTGGGGTTTTCACTTTAGCTATTCCTTACTTTGTTACTCAAGTCCTATTTCTCGCTTTCTACTCCGTATATATCTCTCCTTCTCTTTGGGCGTTAAATTTGTTTGGAGCCCTGAGCAAGTATGCTTACCTTGCATATGCTGTAGTAATTATCACGTTTGTACTCTATCTGATGAGAAAGGATTACTTAATACACGGATTCACTAATATTATCATATCGGTTGTAAGTGTTGTTGTAGGAAGTATGTTAGCGTATTTATTTGTCTCACCTATCTCCATAATGTTTGGTCTTTCTGGTTCGGTTAGTACGAGTTTTGTTTTTTCACAGCAGGATTTAGCTAATATTATCATAGAAGCGTTTAAGAGAAAGGATTTACGATTGGCTGAAAAAGTTTCTTCAATATATGAGGGTGACCTAACAGAAGTTTATAAGAAGTTAGTAGATATGAAATTATGCATAGCTGTCGTAAAGTTACCGGAATTTCGTCCTTATAAGATCAATTACTTAGAAGTGGATTATAAGAAAGTTGCTGAATGTTTCTTTGAATTGAAACAAGTTCCGACGAAAGACATAGTTAATTATCTGAGGTTTGTAAAGGAAAAAGACGTCGACTTAGCTGAAAAAGTAGGTGAGTTAGCTTTAGACATTTCTCCTTCTCCTAAACTGGTTAATATAATGAAAGAAATAGAGGTTCTAAAATTAGATTACTTAAAATATAATTGGAATCCAGAAGTATGGATAGGGAAGGAACTTTACGGATATAGGATAACATCATATTTAGGTAAAGGAGGTTCAGCCTACGTCTTGGTAGGTGAAAAAGACAGTAAAAAATACGCAATTAAAATTCCTATACTTATGCCCCCATCTACATCTAGCGCGAGTTATTATGACTTTGTAAACGAGTACTCACAGCTAAGGGATTTGTCTAACAGAAGCGAAAACATAGTTAAGTTTGTCGACGCGAAGATAGATTCTTTCAGCTTGAAAAAGATTCTCTCAGGCGACGTTTTGTCCTATATGAAGGAACCACCGATCTTGGTTATGGAGTATATGGAAGGAGGTAGTGCTAAATCCCTTATGGGCGATAATAACGTATACTATTCCGACCAATGGTGGAAGATAGTAGCGTTTATAGGATATGAAGTTGCTAAAGCATTAAAATCTATCCACGAAATGGGCTTCGTACATCTTGATGTAAAACCGTCAAATATTTTGTTCTCAAAGTTTCCAGGTAGGACAGGTAAGGAGGTCTTCGAAAATCTAATTAAGGGAGAAGTAAAAGTTAAGCTAAGCGATTTAGGTTCAGCTAGAAAGAGAGGCGAGAGGTTCATACAGTATACTCCCGAATATTGCCCATTAGATCAGGTAGAGGCTTTATTTAATGACAAAGGGGCAGAGTTCTACATGGATATATATTCTCTCGGAGCTACAATGTATACTTTACTGACTAGACAACCCTTTAATCCTAGGGAAGTAATAAACTTGGTTAATGACGCCGAACAACTTTACAAACAAAATAAGGATCCAATGCCTTCTATCCAGAAGGCAAAAGAGTTCTATGTGAAATTCCATGAGAGTCTAACCGTTGAGGACGTGGACAAGCGTTTGATAGAATTGATAAGGCAGATGACTTCTCCAGATCCTGAAAAAAGACCCTCAGCTTTAGAAGTGTATAAAAGGCTAGGTGAGATAATTAATAGCAATGAAGGAAATACTAGTACCTGATGAAATTTATGCTTATCTCGAAAAGATAGGTGAGCAAGAAAGGGCTTCAGTCAGTGACATAGTCGTTAAATTAGTGCTTAATATGATGTCGCAAGAAGAGAAAATAAAAGTGCTCCAAGCAATAAGTAAGGAGTACATAGCTCGAGGTAAGGAATTAGAAGAAAAAGGAGTTCTTGTCGAATCAGGAGAGATGTATTGGAGGGATTAGCGTTTCTTATGCAAGCTATTGCCTTAAAGCTCGGATTTGAAATTACAAGTTATCAAGATTATTTCACGCTTATAGATTATCTTTCCTATAAGCTTAATGACGGAGAGATGGTCAAACTCTATGTTAATAGTGAAAGACTTCACGGAGAATACCATCCAAGACCACAAGGTGAGTCTGAATTTAAGTTCAGGGTAGATAATCTCTTTAAGTTGATTAAAAAACTGGAAAAAATTACAGAATTTTCAGATTAAAATACTAGGGTAAAAATTTTTAAAATGTTAAGAGTTTTAATATTTGTGAGATTTGTTCTACACCCGGAGAATCCCGATGAGTTTCTTCCAAGATATATTTCAAAAGATGATATTGTTGTTGACTTAGGATGTGGACCAGGGTATTATTGTAAGACACTAGTCAAGTTAGCCAAGAAAGTGTACTGTATTGACGTGGACTGTATAGCACTTTCAATGGCTAAAGAGAGTGCACCTACAGCTTCGTTTTTGTGTGAATCAGCTGAAGAAGTATCTCTCCCCAGCAGTAGTGTAGATGTTGCTTTATTGGCTAACTCCTTTCATGACATGAGAAATAAGGAAAAGGTGGTAGAAGAGTTAAAGAGGATTTTAAAGGCTGGAGGGAGAGTTATTATAGTGGAGTGGAAAAAGGAACAAACTCCTATGGGACCTCCCTTAAGTAAGAGGATGAGCGAGGTAGATTATCTAGCATTTTTCAAGGACTTTTCGTTAGTTGAAAAATTCTCACCTAGCCCTTATCAATTCGGACTGGTGCTTAAGCGATGATAAACTTTGAGATTTGTAAAGAAATAAACGATAGGGAAAAGGTATGGGATGTAGTTAAGGATGTAAAGAAGATTCCAGAGTTCTGGAAAGGTACGAGAGAGCTTAACGTGGTGGAGACGAGTCAAAGTATATATGAAGGAGATGTAAGGTTTGCTTTCCCATCTAAGGGAAAGGTGAAAATTGAGATCCGTGAGGGTGAAAAAAGAGTTATCATCAACTACCTTAAAGGGCCGGTTTTAGGAACTCATGAGATTTATATCACTGATACAAAACTTTGCTCTAAATGGAACGTTAGGTTAACCTTTCCTTTTAGCCTTAGAGAAAGGTGGACTGAGGAACACTTTAAGAGTGGTACTCAACACGCCTTGGAGAGGATATTAAGCTATTTACACAATAATCTGACTTAGCAAGTAAAACTAAATAATTCTATGATTGACTTGAGTCTTTCTAGTTAAAATTTCTTACAGCTGATTAGAAGAAATATACTAATTTACTATGAGAGATTTTACACTACTTTTATAAGAGAGAAGTCTTAATTTGTATAATAATGTCCTCACAAGCCAAATCACAGTTTAATAAAGGTGATAATAGTCTATCTTTCGTTGATCTTTTCTTCATATCATTTGGGGGTCAAGCTCCGTTTATATCCCTCCTTACTTTCGGTACTGTGATGATAGCAGAAGCTGGTTTGGCTGGTTCTTTTAGCATGCTTATTGCAACTTTTGTAGTATTGTTTAACGGTCTAGTAGTTTATTTTTTATCGAAGAGATATAAGAGAGGTGGAGGCTACTACGTTTACGCTCTATACTCCTTAACACCTAGATTAGGACTAAATACTGGTTGGACTTACCTTATTTATGCCTTATCTTACGGTGGGACACTCTTGGCTGGCAGTGCTTATGTTTTGTATACTATTCTCTTCAAGGTAACTGGTAATAGCTTGATCTTCCCTATTTCACAACAGTGGTTTTTAGCACTAGTAGTATGCATTACTGCTTCCTCCTTAGTGATTTCAGGAGTAAAAGTTTCAGCAAAGTATGCAATGATCATGTCAGTAGTTGAAATTATAGCAATAGCTGGTTTGTCTGTTTACTTTCTTTATGAATCTGGCTGGAGATTTTATAATCCGATTCCGAAATCCATCAATCCGGGAATTCTGGATGCTGTAATTTTAGGTTTGGGAATACCTACGGGTTACGGGTCAATTGCACCTTTAGGTGAAGAGGCTAAATCTAAGGAAATTGGTAAAGCTGCAATTGCTGTACTACTTTTCGGTGGACTGTTAGCTACGTTTTTCTTTTACTCGTTAGGCTCAATGGATTTCACGGGTAACTTAGTAGAATATTTACTCAGTAATTTCGGTTTTATCGTAGCTATACTGCTAGCTTTTGTAGCTTTAAATGACGGAACCTTAGGGGGAATGACGTATATCTTAGCTAACTCTAGAACTTTAAAGGCTATGGCTGAGGATAAGATATTTCCACAGATTTTAGCTAGGAAGAGAAATGATGAGCCGTTATATGCAGAGGTGATAATAGGTGGAACTTTTACTGTGTTAGTAGTTTTGTTAAGCTACTTCCTAGGGCTCTATGAGACTTTCCTCATACTGGGTTCCTTAGCTGGAATGTTCAATTTGTTCATTCACTTATCTGCAGATTTTTCCCTAATAAGAACTGCGTCTAAGAGACCTCGTAAACATAAGTCGGAAATTGTTATTGGCTTAATAGCGATAGTAATTAGCTTGTTTGTACTATTTTACTCAATACCAGGCTTCCAAGCATATATAGTCTATGCATTCATGGGTTGGATAATACTCGGTTTCCTTTACGCTGAAGTAAGGGAAATGATTTCAGAGGATTATTTTGAAGACGAAAATTATCAGGGAAAAAGTAACAAGACGTGAGAAGCTGAAATTACAACTTTCATTAACAGAGGCATCTGTTTTCTCAGCTTACTTAATTTAAATAGTACGGATGCGATGATCATGTTATATGAAAACGTCCACTGGCTTAAAATGGGGGGTTAATATTCGGGGTTCTGTTTGCGGTTATTTCAACGGCTTTATACTACACATTATTCATTTATCCAGAACTACCTCAGTTACAACAATATTACTATCATGAGATACTTAATTCAACAAATGGGAATGTTACAGAGGCTACGGAATATAGTGAAGAACTTCCCATTTATCTTCCTTTTAGTTTGCTATATCTCGACCTGATTTCGCTGGTTGCTGGTGGTCTTTTAGCCGGTTATCTTATCGCCAAATTATGGGATAAAAGTCCTCATTGGTATATGAAGGGCCTTATGGGGGGTATTGCAGCACTCATCGTGGTAACTTTTTTATTAAGTTTCATTGTAGCCTCGACAGGAGGTACTATTATATATACAACCTCTTGTGTTCTCATGGGTTTAGCTGTCTCATATAGATTAAATAAACTAGAAAGTAAGAGCGTACAGAAAGATTTAAAATGTTTAGATTTTTTAAACACTTATGTTATCAAAAAAACAGATTGCCCTTTTATCCATAGGAACATCCTTGACTTTTTGGGATATTTTTAACGTTCCCTATATCGAAAATTATGCGTCAAAACAAATAGGGGAGATCTCATCCACACTAATATTATCAACTGAAATGCTAGGCTACTTCTTAGGAGGAGTAATAAACGGTTATTTGGCAAGTAAATACGGAAGAAAGTTCGGGCTTCTCAGTTCTATGGTTCTAATCAGTATGGGCTCTCTACTTGGGTTTATCTCGCTTAACCTAGCAATGTTACTTGTGGCTGAACTTCTAATAGGTATAGGAATAGAGGGTGAAGTATCTGTAGTCCCATCTTATGTATCAGAAATGTCAAGCGCAGAATCAAGGGGGAAGAATGTCGGTTATACTACGATGAGCGGATTCTTAATGAGTTTAGTAGTAACACCTATAGCTATTCTTTTAGGAGAGGATTTTTGGAGACTATTGTTTCTACCTAGTTTATTTTTGGCAGTAATAGCTCTCTTATTTAGGATAAAATTACCAGAGTCGGTGTTATGGGAGAATAAAAGATATGATAGCCTTAAGTGGGACAAGGATGTAGTTATCTTCACATTGATTTGGTTTGCAAGTTATTTCACAGGTTATGCATTATTCTCTACTCCAATCTTCTCACTAATATCAAGCCATGGATATACTCCTTCTAATCTTTACTTCGGTTATATTCTATATGGAGACCCGCTAGGAGTTGTTGTTGCAAGTGTACTAAACGACCGTCTGCAGAGGAAGTACACTTCTTCATTGGCAAACCTACTATCGGCTATTCTTATGGTAATATGGCCTTTTTCGGGAATTATGTTCTTGCCTATAGGTTTTGCTATCATGTTCCTCCAGGGTTTTAAGTTTCCGGCTATGTATACATATACTGCTGAAAACTTAGGAACTAAGATAAGGACTTTAGGCTATGGGATTGCCGACGGTATAGGTCACTTAGGAGGAGCTGTAGGGCCTATAGTCTTCGTGTTATTGCAGGATCACATAGGTCTAGCTTTCTCTACCGGTGTGGTAGGTATGGTGGCTATAATATCGTCAATCTTAATAATGGCTTTCGGACAAATAACAAACAAAATACCCTTAGATAAAATAAAGGGATGATGACGCTACCCAAGATGATCAGTGAATTAATAATTTGAGAGCCCCGGGCTGACTAACTTTAATTGAAATGTTTAAATTGTTTAAACATACATAAAAATAAAATTAATAATTCTTCAAATTTCTGATTAATTAGCATATTGTGTTGATTGTATCTTATGAAAAGAGTTATCATCTCATGTATGGACTACAGACTCACTGATGAAATATTGAAAAGGGCAGACAAGGACACGTTAATTTTCAGGAATGCTGGTGCAAATGTAAAGGAGTTCTTACAAAGGCTTAAGGAGATAAAGCCGGACGAGATTTTATACCTTCCCCGCACGGATTGTGCTGCGATGAGGATCGTCTTCAACGTCATAAGGAAGGGCGAAAATATAAGCAAAAACGTTAAGGAAAAGTTAGTGGATGTTTTCTCAGGGCAGAAGTTCGAGACTTTAGATGAGTTAGAACAATTAAACGCAAAAATAAACGAAGAGATGTTAAAAAAGGAAGTGACTAAAAATGTAAAGACAGAGTTAATTGACGTAAAGAAGATACAGTGGCCACAGCAAAAGACGGAAGTATACTTCTACTCTATTACGGCAAGGCCCACTGATAAAATCGGTGCGTATATCCTGCAATCAACTTCAATAGACGACGTAAAGGCTGATCTAGAAATAGCTAAAGATAAATTAGGTTTTAAAGAAATTTATGACTGCTCAAGCGGTGATTGTAAGAGGATCTAACCCGATATGGTCGAAAGAATATCTTTGATAATTTTTTCTAACTCTTCACGTGAGAGTTCTTTAGCCTCTATCTTTCCATCCTTGTTAATAGTTACTGTATATACTCCGTTGGAGTTTATGTAAAGGCTTACGCTATAATCCCCTTTCTTGACGAATATTTCCTCTATCTCACCGTCGATATTTCTCGTGTATCTCTGCCTTATCTCGTAACCTTTAGAAACTCCCCTCACTTCGTGAGACTCTGTTAATATATCGTCTAATTGCGATCTGATACTCTCATGAATTCTCTTTACGTCTAAGCTGAATATGCTCATTTCTAACACTATCTTTGACTTAATAGTAAAAACTTTTTCCTCAGCCCATCGATGAACTCACTAAGTCTACTCATATCGTTTATAGGTATCTCTGCGACTTCGTTAGAACTCGTGATCTTTATGATACTGTCATTATGTACTTCAACTACACCCGGTAACACGTTACCAGTAGCTTTACCAGCGAGATTAATAAGAGCCTCAAGGGAGTATAAAAGTTCCTCAATTAAATCCTTGGTATCAAGTTTTAGGTAATGTGCGAGTGTAGAGAGGCTAACCTTAACTGAGTAAATGAAGTTATTATTATAAAATAGTCTGGCAATACCAAAGTTTTTGTCTACATCGAGTATGACCTTAAACTCGCCTAATTCTTCTACTCGGGGTAACTGGGTTCCATATTTGTGCATAAAATCCCTTTGTGCTCTCTCATCCACCTCTAAAGGGCTTTCCTTAAGAATATTCTTCACTACCTTAGGAGGTAGGTCATAGTAATGAGAAATTTTATTAATATCCACAGGGAAAATTTTTATTTCAGAGAGTTTATTAAATAGAGAATTAATGTCGTTTATGATTATCCCCCAAGCCTTTATCTTTACTTTGTCATTTTCAGCCTCTACAACGGATCCAATTTTGACCTTTGTAGGCGGGCTTAAGAATAGGGATTTTATGATCTCGTTTGCCTCTTCTACTGTTTTAGGCAGAGAGTTTACTTTTCCCTCAAACTCAACTTTTAATCCCTGAAAGTCCATGAAGCCTTTTACAGAATTTTCTTCGAACTCAGCAGTATAATTCCCCGTTATAACGGTTATCCTATTGCCGTTTTTAATCAGGTAGGTGCCTTTGCTCATAGTGTATATTTTACTTACGTGGTTTAAAAACAATAATATAGGGTTCAGGCGGTCAAGCGTCCTCACCAATCAGTGCCGCGACACGTCCACATTATTTACACATAATAAGACGGTGAATAATATAAGGATTTATTCCAGTTAAAACAGTTTCCACGTTAAATTTTGTATCGATATTAGGTATAACTGATATTATCATTATTTAAAATCTATTAGTCATAGCAATATATAGTCGTAAAGAGAATTATAAAATGTATATAGTCTAAATAGGATATCCTTATAAATTGTGATAGTGACTTTATATCGAGTTAGTATGGGTTTTAATGGTATAAGTGGTGCAGTAAATGAACCTGGAGAATTACCGTGGGAAGTTGTAGTAGGATACTTCGCCATAGCTCTAGCAATAGTATTTATCATAGGTAAGAAATATGGAGGCTTAAAGGCTTTTACTACATTAGATCTCGTTTATATAGGTATTGGTGGAGCCTTTGCAATGGTATGGGAGTTTTACATAGGAAGCTTCATAGGGAGGTTCCTTCCCAGTACGCCTTTTGTTAGTGTGGGTTTCTGGGGAAGACTAATAATAGTTTTCATAGTAGCGGGGTTGGTTAGAAAAGCCGGTGCGGGTATGTTAACCTTATTCATATTTGATTTTCTATCGGACTTATTTCACTATGGTTTTGGAGGAGAACCTATGTTTTTTATATACGAGACGTTAACGTACGGTCTTTTCGTTGATTTAATGATAGTGTTCACTAAGGGAAAGATATTCGGTATTGGTTATACTCCAAAAGAAGTAGACCAACCATCTGCTATATCTGTGAGTAGAACAAATGTATTAGCTGCCTTAGAGGGCGGTATACTCGGTGCTCTATGGGCACTGCCAGACCCATTGTTTTATGAAGGTTTCTTCGGGCCATTCATATATGCATATGCTCCCAACTGGGGGAAAATAATATTTCATATTTACGCATTCCTACCCGGAGATATCATAATGGGTATTATAGGCGGAATTCTAGCATATTACATAGCCAGGGCGGTGGGACAGTGAACGTAATAGAGCTAAGAAACGTAGAGGTGGTATATCAAGGAAGAGCCAAACCGTCTCTGGTAGTTCATGATTTCCACGTAGAAGAAGGAGAATCTATTTTAATAGTAGGTAAGTCTGGATCCGGTAAGTCAACACTTGTAAACGTAATTAATGGCGTAATCCCTAATATGATTAATGCTAATGTAAAAGGGGAAATAAATGTATTCGGTAAGGATCCAAGGAAGACTCCTATTTTCGATATTACAAAAGAAGTAGGGACAGTTTTACAAGATCCTGAGATGCAGGTTTTTAATCACAAGGTCATAGATGAAATAGCTTTCGGTCCAGAGAATCTGATGTTACCCCCCGAGGAGATAATGAACAGAGTTATCGAGGCATCGAAGATTACTGGAGTTCAAGAACTCTTAGATATGGAGACTATCAAGCTTTCTGGAGGTGAGTTACAAAGGACAGTAATTGCTTCAGTCTTGGCTATGAACCCTAAGGCTTTAGTCCTAGATGAACCTACCTCTAACATAGATCCTGAGGGAACGGCTCAAATTTTCTCGCTTGTGAAGAAGTTCAGGCAGGAGAAAAAGACGTTGATAATCGTTGAACATAAGTTGGAGAGGGTTTTACCTTATGTTGATAGAGTAGTTTTAGTAGACAAAGGTAGGTTAGTTTTTGACGTTAAAAAAGAGGAGCTTTTCGATAAGGCTCAACTCTTAAGGGAGGCTGGGGTGGAAGTCCCTGATTACTATTTGCACTTTGGAGCTCGTAAATCCCTAAAAGATTACGTGTATATACCTCCCCCTAGGATGAAAGGGGACAGTATAATTTTAGACACCAAGGTGAAAGTTTGGGACAAGAAGTCAGGTAAGATTATAGTAGACACATCTTTATCCTTACGTAGGGGTGAAATAACTGCACTGATGGGAAAGAACGGTGCCGGAAAGTCTACTCTGTTAAAGGCGATCATGGGTATTTTAGACCGTACGTTGAAGTCAGAGGTAAAGTTAATTGTTGAGAGGAAGGACTTAAGTAAGTCGAGTATCATGGAAAGGGGTGCGTACATTGGATACTTACCTCAAAACTTTGACGTGATGTTTATAAAAAGAACAGTTGAAGATGAGGTAGCTTTTGCTATGAAAAATAGAGGTATTTATAGTAGGGGGAGGCTGGACGAAATACTGAAGCTGTTTTCTTTATACGAAATAAGGCGTGAAGACCCTTTAATGCTGTCAATGGGACAGAGGAGGAGGGTGGCTATGGCTTCAGTCATTGCCTCTGGTTCTAAAGTACTTTTAATGGATGAGCCCACGAGCGGACAGGATTGGTATCACAGAGAGATGTTGGGAAAAGAAATTCATTACCTCAGAGATAAGGGATTTTCCTTCCTAATAGTTACGCACGACTCAAGGTTTGTAGACAAGTTCTGCGATAGAGTGTTGGTTATGGAAAAGGGAAGGATAGTTGCTGACGATAAACCGGAGGAAATATTTTCCAAAGAAGGGCTTGGGATCTATCCTCCAACGGAGTATTTGGTGATGAAATATGGTTCCATGGAATTTTCTTTATGAAAATCCGCTAACTCAAAACGTGATAAGTTGGTTTTTGTTCTTTTATGGTGTAGCGCTACCTGTAGTAATAATAATTGGTGCTATAGGTCTTAAGGGTTTTATAGAGCTAACCAGGTTTGAGAAAGGAAGCACGTTCCTTTATAAGTTGAATCCGGTTACAAAGTTGGTTTTCGGAGTTGTGGTTATGGCCGTTGCTTCAACTACAATATGGTGGATAGGTGCGCTGTTAACTCTAGCTATACTTCCCCTTTATCTAACTCTTAACAACGGTCTTAAGAAGTTCCTTTATGTAGTACTCTTAGTGTTCTCTACAATTATAGGCTCTACATGGGCGATAGCTCCTTACACTCCCACTAGCGTTCTCGAGTTGGTATTTCCTAATCCTTCATCTTACGAGACCTTATGGGTTTGGCCTAGTTATTTCACTTACATGGGTTACGAGCCCGTACTCACCTTGCAAGCGGTGATTTACGGTCTTCAGACATCCTTTAGGGTTACGGCAACATTAGTCTCAGCACTTCTTCTAATTCTCACAACTACAACTTCTGACATCTTTAGGATGTTCACTAAGATGAAGATTCCTCTTCCCATTACATTCTCCATTATGGTAGGTGTTAGAACCGTGCCTAAGATCTTTGAAGTTTTAGATACTTCCGTAAAAATGCAATTACTTAGAGGGTTAAGTTATAATAAGCCTAAGGTTTTGAGGGTCTTTTATTACCTTTATGCTGGAATTATGGCTATAGTCCCGGCAATAGTGTACTTATTTAGGGGAGCAAAAACATTAGCTATTTCAGCAGATACTAGAGGTTTTAGGGCTTATCCAGGCAGGACGTCATTAGTTAATCTATCTTTCACTAATCTGGATTATATTATGTTTGCGGTGATAGTGTTATTAATCATCGTTGATATTGTTGCAAATTTAACCGGTTTCGGTAGGACGATCCCTTACGAAGGACTGTAAGTATTTTTATTAGACAATTTTTTAAATTACCTTCAAAATATCTATTAGGTGTTTCGTATGAAATCTATAATTAAGAATTCAATCATGCTATCTTTCGTACTATTAATTTTACTCTCTCCAATAGCTTCTTCAGAGACCCTTACTGCTACTCCTATAAAGCACGTCATTATCATAATCGAAGAAAACCACTCTTTTGACAACTTGTTCGGGACATATCCCTTTGGATGGCCTCCTATAGTGAATAATATTACTCTATCTGTCATGTGGCCTGAAGGACTTTACACCAGTTATACTCAATTACAACAGTCTAAAGACGGAGTCCTGAGTTATATCACGGTACCTAACGTCCCTTGGTTTCCGTTGGCTGGTATATCTCATCCCTACTATGCTAATTCATGGGATACGGTAGACCCTTACGAAGGTTGGTCTTCATATCACGGGGACTACTGGTTCGGAAAACCGATAGGCTTTGTCTATTACTCTGACCCTCAGTCTATGGCTTACTTTTCCTATCAGCAAGTAGGGATATTATGGGATTATGCTGAGGAATATGTTTTAGCAGATAATTACTACGCCCCGGTACTAGGACTTACAGAGCCTAACAGAGTAGCTTACCTAACCGGTGCTCCTCCTAACTTCTTTACCGATAGTGCTTCTAACGTAATTCCAATTAATCAGACAATATTCTATCAACTAAGTTCTTACGGAATCTCGTGGGGCTATTTCGTTTATGACTATCAGGGAGGTATTCCTTGGCCGTTAAATGCGTTCATAGGAATTCAACAATACAAATCCCATATTCACGGCCTAACCGCGTTCTTTAACGACCTTAAGGACGGTGAGTTACCATCAGTAAGTTGGGTTATGTTAATAGGATGTGGCGATGATAAGTATGACATGCACCCACCTTACAACGTCACTGAGGGTGCCGTCGAGCTTAGTAACATTATAAACCACGTAATGGAGAGCCCTTGTTGGAACTCAACAGTAATATTCATAACGTTTGACGAAGGAGGAGGTTATTACGACCAAATCACCCCGCCTGCGATTAACACAATGGGCTTAGGACAAAGGATTCCTTTGCTTATAATATCCCCTTATGCTAAAGAGGCATGGATAGACAACTACACGCTTTCCGGTTATACTCTTTTGGGTTTTATAGACTATAATTGGCATTTACCGTGGCTTACGAAGTGGGTAGAGAATAGCGATGTAGAAGGTATTTTACAAGCTTTCAACTTCTCTTCGAAGCCAAGACCTCCAATAATTTTGACGCCTAATAACTGGACTTATCCAATACCTCTACAGTACCCAGTCCATTACGGTTATATAGCTAAGGTATCTCAAGGACAGTCTTACGCTCAAGTGTATCCAGCCCCTGCAATCTCATTCTTATTTCCCATGACATTTACGGGGTTTGTGTTGATAGTAGCGTCATTCTTAATAAGGTCTAAGAGAAAGTTTCTGTTAGACTTATCACTAGTTTTAATGGTATTAGTTACCGGCATAGCCCTATACTATAACTCGTCGTTTGTAATATATTCTTTCGTAGTTAATTACTATACATACTCGGGTCTAATAGGATTCTTGGTGGCGGGAGCACTAAGGTTGAGGTCTAGTAATAAGGTGAGGAAAAGTGTATATAAATGAGGTCGGTCTTTTAGCTTCTTTTATTCCCTCCTCTTTCGAAGGATTTGAAATGAGTATGTTTTGGAGTCTAGCGAGTTTGAAAGATAAAACTAAAGCTAATATGGGTGTAATCATTGGTATTTTAATCGTTACACTAATGCTGTATTTAACTTATATCATATTACCTATTCTAGTGTCCGATATAGCAGAATATTATATAAAACTCTTTTTAGGACTTCTACTAGTGTCTTTAGCCACTTACTTCCTTTATAAGGACGACTATTCTACGCCGAATAGTGCTTTCCTACTAGCCTTTATCGGTATTGTGGCTGAGGGGCTGGAAGTTGATATATTTTCTGTGAGTGCATGGATAATATCTGGTAGTGCGTTAGGATTGATAGGAGGGTTTCTGGGTTTCTTATGGAGTTTATTTGCGTTCAGGGAATTGTCTAAAAGGGTATCGAAAAAAGTACTAAAAGGATTAGCAGTTACAATACTATATTCTGTTGGATTTATTGTACTTACGAGCGGATTAGTTTAACCTCTTTTTATGTTTTAACTGTCTACTCATTTTAGCTGAAACCGAAAGTTTTAGATCTTGTTTAAATTAAACAAACAAGAAGGTCTTACACTTGTTGAAGAATTAAAGGTAAATTAAAATCCGGCTAAGTAGTAATATGAACGATTAGCTTTGTGTAGGATGCTTGCATACAAAGGAAAAAGCAAGGAGGAGTTGAAAAATTATGTCTCTTGTCTTGTAAAGGCAGCAGAAAAGGATCCTATTACTGGCGATGTTCATGGCGATGGGTGGGGTATAGTCGTGTATAGTGACAGCGGAACCTTAATTCACTACAGAAGTAGTTTGCCGATCTTTTCTGATAATAAATTGTGGAAAATATTAGATATTTTAGAAGGTCAGGTTTGGGCGATCATACACGCTAGGTTAGCTTCTCAGAAAGAATTAGTCGACTCGAAGTTCTCTCACCCTTACATAGAGTCTACCCCACATGAGCTACTCTATTTTGCTCACAATGGTAGTGTTGATAAGTTTTCTTTAGGGAAATATTTGGGAATAGACACCCAGTTTATGGTGGACTCTGAACTCATAGGAAAATTTCTCGTCAGGGAAGGATTAAGTAAAGAGTCTATAGATAAATTAAAGGAGTTTACTAAGAGTGCACTAAACTTATTCATCCTGAGGATTCCTAGGGAGAAAGGAACACCACAACTCCTCTACGTCAATTTTTACAACGAAGATTACGTGAAAAAGAAAGGTATACATAATGAGTATTATAAACTCTACCGAAGAGAGAACGTAGTGTTTTCTTCTTCCTTATCTTATTTCTGCGAAAGTGGAGACGAAGTGGTGTTCGGTTCATTAGGGGAACTATAGATGCCTTATGAATGCTCTATGTGAACAAAGTTTATAGTATTATTTTTTGAGAGAGTATATGTTATGGATATTATCAAGATCTTTGATCATACTCGTTCATCTACTAAAAAATTGAGGATCCCTATCGAGGGAGTAAACGTATATACATCGTCTACATTTCTCGTTAATTATCCCACAAGTATGGATGAGCCCAGAGAATCCGAAATAGAGATCAATATTCCTGAAATCGTAAACCTCCCAAATGAATTCTATCTTGTCTTAAGAGATGTTGACTCTAACTCGGATCAAATGAGATTGTACTTTAAACTGGAGGGTGAAATTGAAGGCGTAGCACAATCAAGGTCTATTAGGAAAATAAAACTTACTAGACCTACTAATGAGGCGAGGTACCACGTTAATATACAAGGGAAGAGATATTTGGTAGTTGTAGCCTTCTACGTCCCGATTGTCATAAGGGAGAGCGGTACGCATAAGTTTCTTTTTGAGCTGAGGATGGAAAATCCCAAGGAGAGTAGGATAGAATTTATAGAAAGATTTTATTTAATCCAAGACATAAGAGTGCAATATATTACGTCGAAAGTCTTTGATAATCAGTTCTATCAATCGATAGTAGGGAGTATATTGAACTATGCATCAGGATATCCGCTAAATGTTTACAAATTCGAAAAAGGCGAACTTAAAGATATGGGTAAGACATTATATAGGCCTTGTAGAGTTCCTAATACGGGAAAGCGTGAGGAATTAACCTGTCTCAACGCTTTGAGAGATGAGTTAGATCAGTTGATAAGTGAGTTAAAACCAAATAGACCGGACGAATACCTCATTTTAGTAGGAACCAAATCAATTACAGAGACGTTGGATAAGTCCTTTTCAGCTATATTCTTCGAAGAGCTTTTAGACTTCTTCACAGAGTTTATCCCAGTTTATATTGTAGGTAAACAAGCTGAGTACGTAGGCGGAACAGAGAAATTATTCATAAATATGTTTGTAGCTCCACCAGAAAGGATAAAGGAATATGTTAAAGACTATTTGGATATTATATCTAGAAAAGAATTTGTGAATGATGTTGGCTATATAAGGGTAGAAGATTTGACTCTTGTAAAACAAGGAGATTTTTACCTGTTAATAACTCCTATAATTACGTCAGACTTTCTAAAAGAATTAATAGAAACAGTAAATAGAAATGAAAAAGAGTCATCATTGATATTATTAAAGAATTTTAAGGAATATCAAGTAGAGAAGATTAGAAAATATCAGTCAAAAATACTAGAAAAATTATTAGGAGAGAAATTCAATTACGATACCCCTTCGTTTTATTTCTCAAAGACAATATACGAACTTACGAGTTCGGATTGTCAGAATTCTCACTATTATTTTCCATTTAGCAGTCTTTTACTTCAACGTGAAGGTAGTTACTTGTTTTCAATACCTTTCGTGGAGGAACAGTTGGGGTGTAAAGTTTACTACGGATTAGGGGATTTATTTGTAAATATTCTTTTAGACGGCAGTTTGATCCTCTTAGGCGGGATTGAGAAAGCCATAAACACTGTTAGGAACATAATTGAACGAGTGAACGAGTTAGACATAAATGTTGTTAAACAACTAGATGTTAGACACGAGTTTCTGATGAGGCTTCTTAATGACTTAATAGTAACCATTTTCTTTAACAATAAAACTCAGCAAAAGCCCGACGTAAGAAAAATAGCAGAACTCTCCATAAAAGCGTTCGCAATTACTAGTGCTAAGTTAAAGTACGATATGCACAGAGTTTATGCATTATTAGAAAGAATATGTTATAACCCTAGATCCTCGTTTACAAGAAATATTCTCAGGCTTTTATACGACGACAATAGAGAGAAGTTTATTTATGATCTTATTCTAACTTTAAGGGATGCTTATTTCATAAAATTATTGGAGGTAAACGGGATTAAAGTCAGTAAAAGTCGTTTTTATCTTCTCGGTGTAAATAAGGCTAACGTCACAAAGTCTGAGATAAGGAGTGCTACAACTAGTATGGAGGGATTGATCGATTTCTACTATAAACACTTAACAAGACACGGAAAGAGAGGTAAAGATGTAATATTGCCTTTATTTAGGCAGTATATGCTAAACACGTTGATAAGAGGTCTGAGGCTCCCGCCTGAAAACGAGATACCATCCAAATTTAACGCTGAGGAATTTGTATCGATGATAAATGAGATCGATTGTGGCTTACCTTTTCCGGTTTCTTCTCAAGGTTCTCTAGGTTTGAAATCTACGGATTATGAGACTTTTAGGAATGTGGCTCTACCTATAATAATCTACGTGCCAGATAGAAATACAATAACAGTTAATAATAGGACTATAATAGTAACTAGAAAAAATTTTGAATTGTTCTCATTTACCACACCTATCATAACTTTAGAAGATTGTTTCAGCTTAAGCCATCACGGTCACAAAATTACGGTAAAGAGAGAACAAGTCTATCTTGAGCATGAGGGGAACGAACATCCTGAAATTATAGTAACGTTAAAGTTTCCCCAAGCTGAGGAAGTTGTAAAGCTTATAGATGATGAGAAGAAGTTTGTAGAAAACTTTAACAAAATCTTTAACACCCACTATACCTCAGCCCTCAATATCATTATAGACATCATAGACAATGCTAAGAGTCAAGGTTTGGCGTTTATATGTGTAAATATACAGCCTATGGTAAATCCGTCAGTAATCACTAGTAATAAGTTTAAGCCAGGCTCAATAAAGCTAGGACTTCTGACTTTAGGCAGGAGAGATGAAAGGGAAAATGGGATTGTACTATAATCTGGTTTAACACGGAGAGAGAGTATTATATACCTTTACGTTTTTATAAAGACTAAGTTAAGCTAAGAATTATGATTACTAAGGAACAACTATTAACTGTTCTTCAGGAATTATATGACGGCAAACCCATCGCCTTTTCTAAAATAAAAAAGAAGATAAAGGAGAGACCGGAGGTGCTTGAGGAGCTTCTTAAGCAAATGGAAGGGGAGGGCTTGATAAGGAGATACGAAGTTGGAGGTGGTAAGGCTTACGTGCCAGTTAAAACCGATCCGATAACTCAAATTCTTAATATGCTTAAGGAAATAAAGGAAGAGTTAAAGAGGTTAGAAGATCTAGTAAACGAAAAGTCTAAGATAGACTATTCCCATTTTGACAAAATTTACGATGAAATAAAGGACAATTTAGGGTATGCTTCCCTTCAATCAATAAGGGTTGAGTTGGGATTACCTAAGGAAGAATTTTACTCTAAGTTTAAGAACCACATAGAGTCTTTATACGACCTCATAGCAGGAGGTGAGGAGGGTTTAGTAAAGAAAGGTGTAGTTTACGGGATTATAAGAAAGAGGGGTAATGGGAAATGATATGTAATATACCTAAAGTAACTGTAACTACTTGGTCTTCCGATAAGATAGTATTAGCAGGCCCTACTTATAGGCAGTACTTAAATAAATCGTTGGAGATAATAAGCTCTAAGGACGTTGCGTCGATCATTGGACAACCTGGGATGGGAAAAACTACGATACTTAGGAAGGCTGAAGAGTCGTGTAAAGACAAGATGTTCACATTCTTCCTTGATCTAGCCAGCAAAAACGAGATAGAAGACGAGTTCTGGAGTAAAGTAGACAAGTTTAAGCTTAGAGAGATAGTACTCCCTAAAATGGATAAGAAGAAGTACGGTTACACATTCTTTAAGAGGATTAGAGGCATAAAGTTTGAGAAGCATTTAGAAGATCTTTGCGACAAACTGAATGACCCCTTGATCAGGTTATATTGCATAAATTACACGAGAGATTTCGACGGTATGCTTAAACTTATAGGGGATCTAAAGTCAGTAACTGACGTGGTATTATTTATAGATGAAGTTAGAGACTCACACTTACCTAAAATTCATAGGCTTATAAACTCAGGTCTAGCTGTACCGGTCTTAATGGCTATACCTACAGATGCTTATAACAAGGTCACAGACCTAGCTATAAGGAGAAGACTTGACGAGAGTAGGATAAGCCTTGATAGTGCATTAACTGCGGATGATATAAAGGAAATCATCGAGGTTTACTGCAAACCACTAAGTGAAGAATTATATCCAATAGTCCTATCCATGTGGAACGGTAAAGAACTCAATACCGTCAGTTCGATCCTACAATATGTCAAAAATGAAGTTGACAAAGCAGTAAATGATTGTGGGAATGAGGAGTTAAGTTGTGTAAAGGAGAAAGTTAGGAACTCCTATACTCTTAAAGATATAGAAACAGATTCAAAAACTTTAGAGAAAATGATAAGAGAGGAATTAGCAAACTTAGCTAAGGAATACGATATAACATATGTTCACCCTAGAGGTAAGAGAGTGGAAGTGAAAGGGAAAAATATCACGGTAGGTCTATTCTTCATTTATGGTGAATACGCTTATATAGGATTAGTGAAGTTAATGAATAATCAAGAAGTTGACTCGGAGATCCAATTGTTACCTTTCATCAACGTTATAGAGCATGATAAAAAGGATTATAAAGTCGCTAAGAGATTCGTTATAACCAATGGAAAAATATCGTTAGAAGGTATAGACAGCGTAGAATTATCAACGTTAGAAGTTGTGAGAATGATCCGTGGGGATACTGTTATCTTAGAGGAGAAAGTAAGGGGATTATTAAAAAATATTTTACTATCACAAAATGTAACCAACTCTGAAGTTGTGACATAACGTTTTTACCATGTTTTCACATTTCCTATTGTGATTGACGAAAGGATAATCAGGCTAATTGAAGTAGCTGAGGCTCTTAAAATTCCATTGAAACTATTAGGTGAATTGGAACTAGATGTTGGGAGTCTGAGAATTATTACCGCTGAAATGTTGGACGTGGAGGACGTAAAGAGCTTAGTGGATTTAAGTCACAAAAGGGCTACGATAAAAATCAACAAAAACGGAGTTATGATAATCGAAGAGGAACTTGGAAAGGAGTTCTATGTCTATGCAGATCCTAAGGCTGTATTAAAATGTATAAAAAGACTGTTTAAAATTGTGGAAAGTCAAACCCCTAGTATAGTGATATATCATGGTGAGAACTTAGATAAACTTCAAAAAGTTTTGAATTTTGGTGTAAGAAAGGTTGAGTACTTTGAGAGGGACGGAAAGTTGATTATTAACGATCTGATTGAAGTAGATGTGTGGGACGAAAAGTGCTTGACAAACGTTATTATGTATGTAGGGGAGGTATTAAAACCAATAAAAATTGTTGATTGTAACTATTACTATCCAATCCTCTCATTAATTATCCAAAAGGGAGGAATATTCGAAAGGGATTTCGCTAAGTTTGAATGCAATGAGGTCTCTCCGCCAGATTTGGCCTTGTTAAAATTTATGATGATTAAAGACCTAAGAAATTGTTACAAAGTGCTAGGCGGTGATACTAAGAGAAATATTGACGCGATCTTGACGGCAGAGGAAAAGTATACTAATGCTAACTTAGTTATACAAGACGGTAAGTATAAATTGGTGAATGAGATGAGATAAGTCTTTTAGAATACTCAGATAAAATTTAATAATGTGCTTCAAAACTAAATAATTAATTATGAGTAACTCTAATACCCAGTATAATTACACTCCCTATAATAATAATCCAACTTCTACTCAACCATCTTCTCAAGCAAATTTAGTGAAATACGTGAAAGTGGGTGAAGTTTACCTAAACGGAATGGTAAGGTTACATTTGTATTCTTTAGGGCAAGTCTATTTACTGTCAGCACAAATAGACGGTACCTCCTATACCTCTCAAGTTATTAATCCACGGTATTTGATGAAGGGATATAATGAGGTAACGATATATTTTTCTAGTATGCTCAACTCATTAAGGGTAGGAGAGAGAGTTATAGTTATGCTAATAACAGCCGATAATGATACTGTAGGCATTCCAGCGGTTGTTTTAGCGTAATTAACAAAATTATCCGTTATTTTCCATTTCTTTTATTACTTTTTGTATGACCACATTTAAATTCTTTAAAATCTCAATATGTCTAATTAAAAATACTTCACCGTCCTCATTTAAGATATAAAAGGTTCTATTTCCGTCAGTCTCTTTTTCAACTACCCCATATCTTATCAATCGTTTCAGGGTCGTGAAGACCAGGCTCTTTGGTATAGGTTTTCCGTATAAGCACTGTAAATCTTTTACTATATCTGCTGCTCTTGCTCTTTTTCCCCTTTTGTAGATTATAAATGAGACAAAAACTGGCAGCAGTCCTCGCAATATTATCATTCGTTCTCCTTTCATATATGTGAAAAGATTAGATTGTACTATATTATAATTTTTTGGCAAAGTGGTCAAAAATTTCAATAGGTATTTCTTAAATAGTCTACTCTAATATTAAGAAAAATCTATTTAATAAAAGATTTAGCCGTATTAGTTTGACATAAATGAGAAAGGGATATAGATGTTTAACTTGATTAATTCTGTTTAGTCCTCACCTCTTTCATACTGGAAATAATTCCCAAGGGGAAGAATAGTGCTACTGAAACTATTGCTACTATAGCTGACGCTAAATAGAAATTGATAAGGTTTAATGCACCATCAGATCCTATATAAGACATTACTGTAAGGAACGCTATATAAAATATATACCATAAAGAGTTAGTGAAGTTCTCCTTTATCTTGTAAATAACTCCAAATATTACTGAGCCTATAGTAAGTAGTAAGACTGCATAAGGGACTTGAGGCCAACCCGACCAGAAGACAATTAGTGAAGCTGAAGCAAAAGCTATTGCAGCAATAATGCTACCTCCCGGAATGATTTTCCTAGATATGCCTTGCTTCCTCAATACCATCATGGCTACTGGATTAACTGAAAAACCGAGGTAACCGGCTATTACTGAATCAGTAATTAAGCCGTAAATGGTTGGTAAGGGTGAAGAAATGTACGTTACTATTGCTCCTACTATCGCAAAGACTAATAAGGCCCAAGAGGGTATTGCGTACTTTTGATGCAAATCTTCCATCACTTTCGGGACGTATCCTGACCTCCCCATAGCAAATAACACTCTGGTACCCGCTCCCAAGTATATATAGCCTGTAACAAAAGGTCCTATAATCCCTATTATAACCGTAAGCAGTAATAACGTATTGGCGTGATATGATGAAGCAATATCTATAAAGGGATTTCCGGGAAGAGACGACAAAGCGGACCAATCTCCCTCTTTAATTCCCAGTCCGCTCCAGTTAATCGCTCCTACAAATGCAACTGCGAACAGTACATAAATTAGGGATTGTCCTAATACCGTCAAGATTATCCCCTCTTTAAGCTTATCTGGGTTTTTAGTCTCTTCAGCATAATCCGGTAAAACTCTTATCCCTCCGAACGCGAACATTGCAAGGGGGACTGCTGAAAAAACTCCTGCTATTCCGAAAGGTAAGAAACCGTAAGAAGTGAAGTTGCTAACGTTAAACGATACGAATACAACTCCTATAGCTACAGCAACGTACATGATAAGTTTAATAATACCGAAAGCTAAAGTTGACCTTCCAAAAAATTTTACACCGAAATAATTAAATGGAACGAATAATAAGAGTAGGATAACTCCTAACATAACTCCTTGTAATGTAGGTACACCAGTTTGTTGGTTGATCAAACTAGGGTAAAAGAAATCTAAACCTTCTACTACGGCTAAGGCCTCGATGGGTGGTATGAAAAGGTACCAGATCAAGTCAGCCATGGCGTTTATGAAATTTGTTACTCTTCCGTGGCTATACAAAGCATATCTTGAAGGGCCTCCAGCTTCAGGATAAGTTAAGGATAACTCAACGTAAGTGAAGCTTACAAAGAAGTAGAAGATCGATCCCAATATCCATCCCAACACTACACCCGGTCCTGCTGCTGCAGCCATACCTGCTGAACTAAAGAGGACTCCAGTCCCTACTGCTCCAGCGATACCTATAACTACAAGTTCAATTAAGCCTAATTCTTTACGTAATGGCATCATTATATATAAAGTATATAAGCCTATATAATCATTTATTAGCAAAGACAAGATAATTGTGTATAAAGATATAAGCCTATGTAACCATTCATTAAAAAATGAGATTAATTGTGCGATTAGAAATTAAAAATTATACAAGCTCATTATCGGTATACAATTAAAAATTGTGTTCATTTGGACTTCCCTAAAGTAAGTATTTAAAATTGTAATGAGATAAAAGATTGTGAGAAAAACAGAACTAGGGTTTTGGTCAATATTTATACTAACCCTTATTACAGCTTTTGTAGGTAGGAGCGTTACTTTAGGAACAGAAGCAATACATGCACTACTTGATGCCCTAGTAGTCTCGATTTCTGCATATATCATTAAAGTAGTCAATAAGAGGGATGGAATGTATACTTACGGTCTTCACAGATTAGAAGTACTGAGTGCTTTACTTAATATTTTTACCGTAATAATTGGTGCAACTCTAGGAGCCGTTTTTGCTGTTATATTCCTTCTTAATCGAGTCACTGATAACCCTTACATTCTTTTACTCTCCTCATTAGTGTCCCTTTTTATTTCATTACTAATAGTAAAAAGCGGAGAAGATGAGGACAAAAATACCGGAATTTTATTTCATGCTTTTGAAGATAGTTTAGTATACTTGATAGGTGCTGTAACGGGACTAGCAATAGTATTTACAAAATATTACTTCCTAGACCCAATTGCCGCAATTTTAACGATTCCTGTAATCCTATTTTTCTCTGTTAACGTTTTAAAGAATTCTTATTATGTCTTTATGGAACGCTCTCCGGTTAATGTTAATGAAGTGAAAAGAGATCTGAATCAAATTTTTAAGGAAATAGACGATATACACGTCTGGAACTTATGTAATCACATTAGGATCGCTACGCTACACGTAAGGGAAAGTCCTGATATTACATTGAGCGAGTTGGATAAGAAAAGAGAGATGGCAGAGGATATATTGAAAAAGAAATTCGATATTACGCATGTAACTATACAGTTTGAGAGTGATATTCTCCACGAACACGAGTTTTGAATAAAAAGTTAAATAATATTGAGAACAAGATGGCTAGTGTCATTCAAAATTCTTTTAGTTGATTTCGATAACACTCTCTTCAATACAGACCCTTGTGTGGAACAAGCAGCTCTTGAATTATGGGGCCAGAAACTAACGGGGGAACAAGTGAAAAAGGAGAAAAGGCCTGATAAGAGTGCAATATACTCTCTAGCCTATACTAAATACCACTATTTAGCAGAGCCTAATGGCGATTTAATTGAGTATCTGAAACTAAGGATTAAACAAGGGGATAAAGTTTTTGTTTTAACGGCTAGGCATTGTTCCGTGAGGAGTTATGTTGATTTCTCCCTACTATCGCACGGCCTTATAGTAAATGGAGTCATTTGTAGGACAGATGACGAAATGAAGATGAAGGATGAAGAATGGAAAGCCCAGATAATCTCTATTTTTAAGGGGGACATCGAAGTTTATGACGATAAGGAAGAAAACCTAAGGTTTTTCTATGAGTCCAAGCTCCCAGCAAAGCTCTTTCTTGTCAAAAATAGGGTAATAACCCCTTATCTTAACAATTCAAATTTTACTTCGTAGTTAACTTTTTCTCCAGGCTGTATGACCTTAAGACCTATACCGTTATGGTAAGCATCTGGAGCTCCGCTCATAGGCTCAACTGCTACTGCGTTCTGGGTAGTGTATATTTGCACATAGTCCAAATTTCTCTTATTTATTTTAACCTCCGAGTACTCAGAGGAAAGCACTAACTCCTCAACAGGCATATAAAAGCAATCATCATATTGCTTAGTTCCGTCTATATCTTCCTCAATCATCTCCCCAGTAGGTATTTTGTTTATACTTACGCATTTCTTTCCCTTATTGGGGGTTAGATCCCATAATCCCTTAACAATAAAGTAAGGGTGAAAACCTACTGTAAGCGGTGCGTTAGAGTTACCAACGTTGTTTATTTGAAGTCTGATAAGGATACTGTCAAAGTCGATTTCGTAGATAGTATTAACCTTTAACGTGGTTGGATAATATTCAGAGTCGAGGCGTAATGACAGCGATACATTGGTGTCGCTTGATTTTGTTATTTTCCATATTTTGTCCATAACTAGCCCATGTATTGCATTTCCTTCAGAGTTTACTGGTAATGAATATTCTTTTCCATTCCATGTGTACTTTCCGCCCTTTATCCTATTAGCGAACGGTATCAGCAATGCCGTTCCCCCTCTTGTTTGTCTCTCCTTTCCTTGAAGTAAAACTTCCTTACCTTTCAAAGTCAAGCTGAACAAATAAGCACCTTTCTCTAGAATGACTGCCTTAGAGTCGCCTTTCCTTATCTCCATGAGAAGATATATTGTAAAAAAGTTTTTTAACTTACTGACGAGGCAAAGCCTCCGACAGTCCCGTTAATTATGTTGTATGCAATTATTAATCCCACATACGTCTGAATATAGGGTACGTGAAAAGCATAGGGTAGAATGGAAAATATTAAATAACCCACACCTATGTAGAACCCTAATTTTCTAGTTCCTCCAAGCTCTCTTGCAATTAAGTTCGACCTGATAGGTGTTACAAAGGCTATGCTAAGAGCCAATACTATTAACTGTACTATTCCAAGAGCCGGTGTGATAACAAGAGATATTATAGGTGAGATTGAGATTATCGACGGTGGATAGAAAAGTTTAACGGCTAAAGCAACGATCGCCATGATTACGGTTAATACGAAAGAAAAACCTATACCTGAAGCTATGTTCCAGCCTAGATCCCTACTGTTCATCATTTTTAGTCCCACTGGTCTTTACGTCGCCGAAGACTTGTTTTATCGCCGCCTGGAACAGTGAGGGGTTCGTTCCTCCAGAGGATTGTCCACCTGGCGTATTTCCTCCTTGATTCCCTAGCATTACTCCGGTTGTAGTGTACGGTGCACCGCTAACTACTATTGTTGATAATTCTGGGAAATAAGGTATGCCTAAAGCCATGTTTACGCTTGCAGGGTCGCTTTTCTCAGCAAGAAGCCTCGCTAATCCTAACCTTACTGCATCGTATATTTCAATACCTAGATCTCTCAATTGTAAGATCCTTCTGAGCTCGGGATCTTGAGGGATTAGCTTTATCATTCTTACTGATATTAACTCGATTCCTATCTCAGATAAGAACGTTTTGAGACCGGCTGTTACGGCAGTAGTTATATCGCCAAACTTCTTGAATACTTCGATTAGCTTCACATGATTTAACACTTGACTTACCTCTTGGTCTACTATGGGTGATATATAGGCTGCTAGATCAGCGTCTCTGAAAAACTGAGCACCGAACTGAACGTTAGTTATTAGCAATGAGGGGTTCTGGACTCTGAAATATACAGCTACTTCGTATTCTAGTGGTACAAGGTCGTCTGTTTGACTAACACCTGTTAACCTAACTTCATGTCGTGTAGTAGAAACGAAATATACTATGGTGTCATAAGGTAGTTGGTTATATCTGAACTTAGAAAGAAACGCTGAGACCGGATTTGCTGGTGATTGTATGTTATGAGTTCCAGGTGGTAGTTCAGCAGCTATTTGACCTTGGATCACCACTACACATTTCTCAGTTGGTTGTACTATTATTATAGATTTTGAGGTAATATTTTCTTTAGGATATCTGAAAATTATTACATCCTGAGCCATTGCTGAAGATCCGTTATCTAATTCAGTAGAAATTACCTGACCTCTTATTGAAATTGACATATCACTTCTTCAGATTTTAAAATTCTCTTATGAGTTTAAAAACATTATTGAAGTAAAGTGTAAACGGTTTATACTATGGCTGTCCTAAGAGGAACGTCTCGTAGTTATTTATACTCGTAGTTATTTATAAATGTTCAACAATTTAGTCTCAGATAGCTTAATTATCGTTTATATATTGTCTATCATGTAATGATTTAATTTATATAACTTATGATTTTATTTTATTCAGTGTGTTCAACAATTTCATTCACCTTGTTGTATAAGGTTGGCAACGTGTTAACCTACCTCAGAATTGAAGCCTTACTAACGTTTTGTGTTTATCCATACTTGAGAGCCTTAACTTGAAACTCCTAAACACTTGTTGTACCAAGTTCCTCTAACCGAAAGTCTCATGCTCGTGATTTACACCAAAAGTAGAGAGTATGTTATGCTACGGTTCCACCGCCATGAAGTATTTTACCATTCTTCTCAAGCTTAATCTCTCGAAAAGCAGTATGACGTCTGATCCGCTTCTAGTTTCGGAAAGCCCTACTGCAACTACTCTCCTTGTGTCAAGACCTCTTCCCACAGCCAATAAACCAAGTTATTAACCACCTTAATCCCAGTCTCGTCCACAGCGTAATAACCGCTGAGAATGAGGGATGAAGAGTAGTCAGCTAACCTCTTCCAGTGATAGTGAACGACACTCTTCGCTAACGTGAAGTTAGGTCTTTTCAACGAAAGACCGAAGTAATAAGCCGATAATACTCTGGTAATCTCATCCTTAGTGTAAAAACGAGGAGAAATGTTTAATGAAAAACATAACTTAGCATTAGGGCGGTTAGGGGTTCCAACTTACTGCTCATACTAATTTCCCAATACTACCACCTTATCGCCCTACTAAAATTTTATAGAAAAACAAAATTGTTGGACGCACTCATTTTATTTACAGATTGTTTTTCTTCCTTCGCTTAGTTAGACACTGTAGAAAAGTATGATGTATATTTTTAAGTTAGGTTCTTTAGTTAAAACTCACTTCGACGTTAATTTTAAAGTGAGACGTATATAATTTATCTTGATATGGAGCTTAGGCCTATCGTCAAGAGGCCTAACTACCATTTCGAGTATAAGTATGAGAGAAAGGAAACTAAAGAAGGAAGGGGGTTTAGCCTAGGCGAAATAAAGGAAGCAAAGCTCACTTTACCACAAGCTAAGAAATTAAATATAAGAATTGATAAGAGGAGGAAAAGTGTTCACAAAGAGAACGTAGATGCATTAGTAAAATATGTTGAAAGTATTAACAAAAAACAAGAGGAGAAGAGCAATAGTGGAGGAAAGAAACAGTAAACTATCTTACTCCATTGACTTCAGGAGTTGTTCTATTTGAGCTACTTTTGTCTTGAAGTTCTGAATATCGTCCTCTAATGCTTTTATCTTATCTTCATAACTCTTACACAATGTTTTAATTTCATCTTCATTATAATACCTTAAAATCCTCAAATTAGAGAATACTAACTTATTATTCTGTTCGTCATATTCCGCATCTACTATAATCTTAATCACGCTAAGCTTGTCAAGCTTCATTTCATTAACGATTTTGTCGTAGAGTTGTTTATTTAACTCTGCGATGTCTCTAATAATTACTTCCTTTGGAACCATTTTACTGAAAGCTACTAGAGCGACTCTCCTGAGTTTGTCTGCATATCTGGCAGCTATAATAAGCCCAGTACTTAATTCCATCTTGTTTTTTCCTAGAGCTGTTGCTCTAGCTGTAGTTTGCTCGTACTCTTCTGCTCTTTCAAGATCTCTTGAATATTCCTCTGCCATATTTATAATTATATTTTATGGAAAATTAAAACATTGTGGAATTCTATCTTTATGGAAAAAGAACTAAAATCCTTTAATTGTTAGAATTAAAACGAAAAATCTCTATTTGTTTAACCCTCTCTAACTTTATAAATGACTATTAAGAACGCAATGAACGACATTATTGACGCAAATAAGTAGGCGTATACATAACTAATTTGGTATAAAAAGCCCATTAACGAATTTCCAATAAGGAGTCCTATACTCCTCCCGAAGGATAGAGCACCCATGCCTGAGCCTAAACCTTCTGGGCTTAGTTTCGACATAATCGTGGGTTCGAAAGTCTCGGTTGACGCTACAGCGATCCCCATTATTGCCGATAACAAGTATATGAAGATTAGACCTCCTGACGATAGAAGGGCAAAACCCAGAGTAGCTATACTTGCCAATAAATAACCTAAGAAAGCAAGTCCTTTATAACTCTCCAGTCTTATCTTGCCGAAGATATATCCGAAAAGGGAAGAGAAACCTAAGAAAACTCCGTACGTTACAGTAGCTAAGTAGGTTTTATGTGAGAAATCGTATGCTGTAAGTATTGGGAATCCGAAACTATACTGGCTGAAGCCAAAGAACATGGTAGAAATAACTAGAAATAGGGCTGTTTTTTTGGGTTTCCTTGCTGTACTTTTTCTTCCTGCTTTCGCTATCAATAATAGTAACGTAGAAATTGTGAGAGGAACTGCAGTAAATAATAACACATAACCTATCCATATGTTGAAATAGAGTGATAGCGTCAAATAAGTTACAGCTAACATTGCTCCTGCTATATCTAAAGAATGTAAAATGCCGTAGGCCTCCTTCCTCTCCTCTTCGTAAGTAACTTCAGCCAACATTGCCCTCCTTGCGGGAGTCCTGAAGTTCCGTGACCACCATCCGGCTACAAATAATATGGCAGCTTCTACGTAATTCTGAGATAATCCGGTAAAGGATACTATTATGATCAATGCGTTGCCAATAACTGCAATGACTTTACTTCCTATTTTATCTGCCATGTATCCTCCCAATAGAGAGATTAAACTCCCCCCACCGTAGTTTAAAGCCTCTACAATTCCATAGATAACGACTGGCGCTTTGAAGTATACTACAAGTAATATAGGTAAGGCTCCGACTGCTGCTTGATATCCTAAATCCGCAAAGAATGCTGAGAAAGAGATCTTCAGTACTTCTCCCTTATTCTTTAGAGTCACGAATAATTGTTACAATATGACTATATATAGTTTAACGAAGGAAAAGAGTGTGAGACCTAATTTTGTCTAAACCACTCACAACAAAGCATTTTCTGCGAGTTTTGTAAAATAACGAATATTAAAACGTTATGTTGTATTTACCTTCCTCTTTATAAACTAGCTTTAAAAAGTTACTATGTAATTATTAATAAACTCTGTTAATAATAAAAAATTTTAAAAATAAGGTAATTCTAAGCTTATTTATGAGACTTGTAGTAGGGACAAATTTTGATGACAAACTTATAGATGAATTAAGGAAATATCCCGTTAAATACATCTTCGGGAGTAAGACAAAAACTATTACGGGTCATGGGAGGGCTTCTTTTGTCTTACCAAAAGTAGATGATGAAAGACTTAAAGAGCACATAAGTGTTGCTCACGGGGCTGGAATTAAATTTCTCTATACGATGAACTCAGCAACACTTAATGGTAAAGAGTATTCGCAAAAATTTATGGATGAAGTAAAAAAGGAAATTGAGAAATTAGTTAATCTAGGCGTTGACGGCTTTATAGTCGCATTACCCCTCCTTATTCACCTCATAAAGGATGAGTATCCCAATATCGAGGTTTCTGTATCCTCATTTTCTAGGGTTTATAACATCAGAGAATTTGAGGAGTATGTAAATATGGGAGCCGATACCATAATTCTTCATGAGGATGATAATAGAAACTTCGAACTATTAAACGCCCTTTCAAAATTTATAAATAAGGTGGATATTGAGCTTATTGTAAATAATTCTTGTTTATGGGGTTGTCCTTATAGAAGAGCTCATGATATTATATCATCAATTACCTCTAACTCAGAGTTTAATGATAGCATTTGGTTCGAATACCCAATCCTATTTTGTGCAACAGACGTGAGGAATGATTTAGCAAATATAATCAGAATGAGGTGGATAAGACCAGAGGACTTAAAGTATTACGAAGAGATAGGTATTGATAGATTTAAAATAGCGAGTAGGAATAAGAAAACTGAGTGGATAATAAGGGCTGTCAAAGCGTATTCTGAAGGTGAGTACGACGGAAATTTATTAGATATAGTTAGTTACCCTCAAGGTAGGGCAGTTCCTTCAGTTATGAAGAAAATTAATGGACCTAATGATTATGACATTCTGACACAAGTCTATGTGGATAATACCAAGTTTCCCTCTAATTGGTTATCTTATTTTAAATATAATTCTTGCGAAACAAGAAGTTGTGAGGATTGTAGATATTGTGATATAATTGCGGAAAAAGTGATTACTGTTAATGAAAAACCACTTTCCGAAATTAACTTACCTAAAATTAAACCACCAGTACATCTGATCCCGAGGTTTGGTAGAGATGCTCTTAACGAAGGGAGTAAGGATCATTGAACTGTTCGAACCTAATTTTTTCGGAACTGTACTTAATCATAATATAACAGTAATAGAGAATGGGCCATCAGGAGGGTTAATGATTATAGATACAGGTCTACCCGGATACCTCAATATGATAGAAAATGGTCTAAAATCGTTCGGGTATTCGATCGAAGATATTTCAGATATAGTGATTACTCACTATCACATAGATCACTCTGGAAATGCTGAAGAGATAAGGAAACTTTCAAAGGCTAAAGTTTACGCTCACGAACTCGAGGTCCCATATCTTTCCAAAAACGAGCAGTCTTTTAACTTATTTTATGAAGATGTAAAGAACGAATTAAAAGTAAGTAAAGAGGAATTCGAAAGCACTCTTAAGAGGATAAATTCCATGGAGTTTACACCAGTAAATGTTGATGTTAAACTAAAGGGAGGAGAAGAATTAGGTGACTTCAAAGTTCTCCATGTCCCTGGACACACTCAAGGGCATATAGCATTATATAATGGAGAGATTCTGATTGTTGGAGATGCGGTAAAAAACGTAAGAGGAGTGATTTCTCCTCCGTTTAGGTTCTTTTGTTGGGATTACGTTAAAGCAGTAAATTCTTTCAAATTATTGCTATCAATGAGATTCAAGTACCTCATACCATTTCATGGCGATATAGTATTTAATTTTTAAAATAATAATTCTCGAGTGTTAATTTATTTTAAAAGTAAAGAGATCACTTCCTAAGTAAAATTATAGAAATTCATTAGAGTTCTCCTTCGAATATGAAAGCACGGAGGGTTTGTTGATCTTTTACACCCCTAGCCATACCTTTTGTATTATAATGAGCCGATACGAAACCTCTGTAGTCAACACCTATGAGCCCTACGTTATCCGTTCCAAATCTGTCAGTTATTTTATTAACGACACTCCTTATCGCATCTTCAAGCCTAACCCCCATTGAAACAAGGATATCTACTTCTTTTGCGGGTAAAATTTTCAGAATTATCTCCCCTATACCCGTAGAGGAAACTGCAACTCTTTCAGTAGCATAATAACCTGCACCAGGTATTGGAGAATCCCCTACCCTCCCAGGTAGTTTACCGGAAATTCCTCCAGTACTAGTTCCTGCTACCAAATTCCCGTCTTTGTCCAAAGCCACTGCCCCTACTGTATCTCCAGATATTGTGCTGGAACCTATTAGTTCTTTTAGTGTTAAGTCTCCTCTTTCACCTACCAGTAGTACGTGTTTAGTAAGTTTCATTACTTTTAACGCTTCCTTAATGGGGTTTTTGGCCCTCGTAGAGGCTACTGCACCTACAGACATAGTGTTACCATGCATTATTCCTGCGTCCATTTCTACTTCCCCTTTTAGGTTCTTCACACTTCCTACTCCGGCATCAAAAACTCCGCTATCTTCCATGTAGGCTATAGCCTCGACCACAGCCTCAATTGAAGTCCCCGTCTTAAACTGTTCGAACCCTATCTCTAATGCTTTCTTAATCTCGCTTAATGCTCTCTCACTATCTCTTTTTCTCCAATCTCCAGCACCACCATGTACTGCTAAAACGGGTTTGTTATACCTCATGAGAGAACAGTATTAAGTAAACAAAATATTATTATTTATTATGATGCTCTCCTTCTACCTCTTATAAACCCAAATATTACTATTACTACTCCTACTATAAACATGGCAATTGACCCTATAAACAGAATACCTATAGTCGCTGCTTGTCCTATATTTACAATTGACTCCTTGTAAGTTAGGGTAACGTTATAGGAATTCGGATTGTAAAATACGATGTAGCTAGGAGTTGAGTTCAAGTTTTCAACTGTTACTAGATGTCCCTGAGACAAATTCTCTTTAACGGAAGTACTGGGTAGATTCTCTAGCTGTAACGTTCCGGAAGAATTGTATTGGACAGCGGTAATAGAATTTCCAGCTAATGGGAGTCTGAATTCTCCTTTAGAAGGGATAACTGTGCTCCCACTAACTGAGGGTTTTATTAAGGTTGGTGCTACGGTCGAATCTAGTACAAATAGTACTAAACCGATGATAATTAGAATAACTCCTATGAGAGCCAGCTTATTCATCAACTGCATAATACAATATTATAGATAAAAAACTCTTTCACGACTTAATTATTTAACCGTAAGGTTGTTGCTGTTGTGGATTTTGTTTCATGGGGGCTGCTGCTATGAAGTCATCAATTTTTAATAATGCTGTTACAGCTTCTACCGAGCTTTTTAGAATACTTTCTTTTACTACTAACGGGTCAATGACGTTTATTTTCATCATGTCTTCTTCTATCTTTCCACTCTCTACATTTACTCCCGCGAATTTATAACCCTTTGCATGTAAGTTCCTGAGCTGAACTATAGTTTCAATTTCGTCAATCCCTGCGGTTCCAGCTAAAGTTGTAGCTATTTCTTCTAATGCATCTGCAAAGGCCTCGATTGCTAGCTGTTCTTTTCCTCCTACTTTCTTAGCTTCCTCCCTTAATCTCATAGCAAGCTCAACTTCGTAAGCTCCTCCACCGCCTACTATGTACGGGTAGTTTAGAACGTTCTTAACTGCATTTATTGAGTCTTGGAAGCTTCTCTCGATTTCGTCCATCACTATCTCGCTGGAGCCTCTCACTAAAACTGTAACAGCTTTAGCGTCTTTAGCCCCTTCAATAAATATTGCCTTCGAGTTGCCAATTTTTCTTTCTTCTATAATTTCAGCATAGCCTAAGTCGTCAGGCGAAGCGTCTTTAATTGACGATATTATTTTAGCCCCAACTGCCTTAGCTACTTTCTCTAAATCACTTCTACTTACGTTCTTTACTGCGATTATTCCCTTCTTTGCTAAGAAGTATAATGCTATATCGTCCATCCCTTTTTGTCCTATGATTACTTTGGCTCCGAGCTTTTCTAATGTATCCACAAGCGATTTGACATACTTTGTCTGCTCTTCTAATGCCTCTCTTATCTGTTCAGGATCGGTAAAGCTCATTTTAGCTGAAATCTCTGGCTTTTCTACTTCTAAGCCGAAATCTATTACGGCAATTTTAGCCTTTTCAACTCTTCTCGGCATCCCTTCATGAGCTACCTCTTTATCTAAGACGAATCCTTTTACGAGTTCTGTTTCATCGGCACTTTCTCCTCTCTTTTTCACGAATTTAATGTTTGACATATCAATTACGTATTGGTCTCCTACTTTCTCGGCCACGCTCAGTACAGCATCGATTGAGATGTTTATGATCTTGTTTAAAGTAGTAGAGGAGGAGAAGAACTTACTACTAAGTGCAGTATATGCTATTTGAGATAAGACCTTTCTGTCATTTGGATTGACTTTGAGGGCGAACTTCTTTCCAAGTTCAAGTGAGAATTCAAGAGCTTTTTTATACCCGTCAATAATTGTGACCGGGTGGATCTTCTGATCTAGTAATTTTTCAGCTTGTTCAGCTAAGAAACCGCTTAGTACTACGGCTGATGTGGTACCGTCACCAACTTGTGTATCTTGTGCTTTAGCAGCCTCTACTATTATCTTAGCTGCCGGGTGTTGAACATCCATTTCCTTTACTATCGTAACTCCGTCGTTAGTTACGGTGACGTCAGAAGTCCCACTTATCAGCATCTTGTCCATACCTCTGGGTCCCAAGCTAGTCTTTAGCATCTCTGCTAATGTCCTAACTGCTAAAATGTTTGACTTTATTGTTTCTATACCACTCTCTCTTTGAGTTCCTTCCTTAAACAATACTGACATGGTTTTAAATCTCGTATTCATTATATTTAAACGAAGATGAATTAAAACAAGCAGGGCTTAAAGGTCTGTTAATTAACCCTGAATAACCTCTATATCTAGATGAAGAGTCTCTGCGGAACTGAAAAATGATGACTGAATCTGGGCCTGATTAGTCGAACTCCGCTTGTATTTTCTTCTTCCCTTCTAAGATCTTTAGCGGAAAAGGCGGTTTATCTACTTGCTCGATTTTTATCCCCATCCTTTTTAACTCTGCTACAGCTTTTTCTATATCGTCTTCGTGAGTAGCGTACTTTATTCTTTCGGCTATTTGTATTAAAGACCCATTATTAGTTCTGAATTTCTCAGCACTTATTGAAGTCCAGTTATTACCTTGTTTATAAACGAAAACTACGTCTTGCAAATAACCTGGAATAACGTGACTTACTCCTGCAAAATAATAATCTCCGTACTTGTATACTTTGACCATTTAGTATTGCTAACTGTACGAGAATTAAAAATGTTTTCTTTTCTCAAAATAATGTCGAAGAAATGAGGTGGTTAAACCTTGACGTCCTAGCCCTAAAAGACGGGATTTTCAGTAGGTAGTTACACTCGCTTCGAGTCACTCTTAATTCCTTCAATAATCCAGAAGCGGTTCTTTGCCATAGCGTTGATTATTCTAAACTTTACTGACAATACCTTAAGGGCGTTAACAGGATCTACATGAAAGGGAACGATGATAAACCCTTTCCCTCCTCTCTTAGTAACTCTATAAGCTTCTTTCGCTAAGTCATAATCCATTATCTCGGAAAGAATTACGTTGTCGAATGCTTCATCTCTAAACGGTAAAGGATAAACAGCCCTTATCTCCTCGTCTGCACTCAACAAGCAATCATCACTAATAACACTTATTAACCCTTCAATTAGAGGTGAGCCAATCAACAGACTCTTTCCCTTTAATTCGAGTTCTAATGAAGGCCTAAGTCGGGGAGTATGAAAAGATAAGGATGAGTTTGTAGTGATAACTAAAGGAGAAAGAATGTGTAATAGGGACATTTCGCCCTCAAGAAGTTCTGGAGAAAAGATCATATCATAGCTACTTTGCCCCACCACGGATATCTTTTGGTAAGAAAGGGAGAAAAGTTCGTACTTATGTTTGTTATCTAAAGATGATACTATTGCTTCATTTACCTCTTTCAAATTCTTAGCTGATAACGGTAACAAAGTTACTATTTTCATTTGAAAATATTTTCGACTGGAATTTTTTAAGTTAAGGGGTCATATCGTGCATTACTTTTGAGATATCAGTTACAGCAAACATTCCTATTATATTTCCTTTTTTATCCCTTACTGGTAAGTGCCTGATCTTGTTCTTTGTCATAATATCAATTGCGGTGAAGGGGTCCGTGTCTTCATCTACAGTGATCAGGTGACCGAGCGTTGAAGCGAGTCTTACTTCATCATTGGGGCTTAAACCAAGCGAAAACGCTTTTACAGCATCTCTGTCAGTGAAGATACCTTTTGGTACACCATTCTCTGTTATTATTACAGACCCTACTTCTCTTTCCATCATTAACTTACATACTTCTTGAATTGAGGTATTTGCCTCAACCTGAAATACTGGTGACGACATATAGTTCTTAACAGTTTTCATAAGTCATTATCTATTCTCTATCCAAATAAGCTTTCCTTTTGATCCTTAGCAAAAATAGCATGATATAATGTTATCTATGTAAAAAGTACTGGTAGTTTATTTCATATTCTAAAATTCACTTTTAAAATGACTAGAGGTGTTGTAACAGACTAGAAAAATATTAGTCTTTTTCCCAATAAGCTTTCAACTTTATTTCCTTAGGTTCTCCGTGTTCTAATATGTCCTTTATAACAGCTCGATAGTAATTTTCCTCTTGTACTCCCCTTATTAACCAAGTGTCATTAACTAATATTGCAGGGACTCCTCTAATTCCCATAGCTTTTGCCTCTTCTTCGTCTTCTATCACAGCTAGTTTTGTCCTCTTAGCATTCAGATCCTCTTTAAACTTGTTAACGTCCAATCCAATTTCCTCAGCTATAGATATTAGTACCTTTTCGTCTGTTATGTCCTCGCCTTCAAGAAAGAACTTATCTTGAGCTCTATCAAAAAACTCCCAGTGTCCTTCATCACCCTTTTGGAATTCCGCTGCCTTACACGCCATCAAAGGAGGAATAGACCATACGTACTTTATTTTTCCTTTACCTATTACCTTTTCAGGATCATAATCTGGTATGTATCTTTTCAAAATAGAGAACTCATTAAGAAATACTTGTCTGGCATCTTCCTCAGTAGGAGCTATAGCCTTTAAGTCCTCTAATGACGAAATTATTGCAAAAGCCTTGTGCTTTACTATTACTTCTCCTTTAAACTCCTTTACAACTTTTCTCAACCTTTTAGAAGTCATATAACAGAAGGGACAAATTACATCATGGAAAAATGTTAACTTAATCATATGTTTAAGAAACCAGTGAAGATTTAAAAAGCATCTATTTACTGTTTTCTCATCGTCTTCGTAATTTCAGATAAGTCAGTTTTTTTATCACCGGTTAACTTTCTCGTTTCTTCTATTAAGTCTTCCCTCCTGGTCTGTTCAGCTGCACTCAAGAGTTCTTGAGCTATTTGTGTGGCCTCCTTATTATTTCCTACCATAAGGGCGTTTCCGTATTGTCTAAGGAGGTTGAAATACCTGACTTCTGCTACAACGCTCTGGTTTATATTCTGTTGTACCATTTCATGACTCGCTCTCTGTAGATATATTGGTTCATTTATCTGAATCATACTTCCTCTGGCGGGGTCGTAGTAGCTCCCGGTCACAGTAAGAACTACTGGCTGATTTCCAGGTGGAACGTTACCTACGGCATAAATAGTAATTGCTTTATCTATAATCGGTATATTGACTGGCATTTCGTAGTTTAGTACTTCGAAACTTGGTGGTACATTTATTACTAAATTGTACCCAGCTACATCTGATACTTTTTGTTGAGCAAACAATGTTGGTAATTGAGAGGGGTCTAAAATATGATAGTATACACCTGCACCCTTGTCTGCTAGTCTCTTCATTATAGCCTCATTGTAATCGTTTCCGATACCTATGGATATAATTTGAACGTGAGAGGGCACTTGTATATTCTCGTAGTCTTTAACATTTCTCTTATCAGTTGGCTTCCCGTCAGACAAAATAATGAGCTTTACTGGAGTAGAATATCCCTTAATTATATCTAGTATCTTAGTCACTGCTTTATGGAAGTTTGTTGTGTATCCTTTTTTCACCTCCATAGGTATGTTTATTGGTGTTCCGGTTTGTCCTTCATAAAGTTTTTCTAGATCATTTGAGAATAAATAAATAGAAAGATAATTCCCTGACGGAATCTCGTTGGCAAGCTTATTCGCTGCAACTATTGCTGTTTGCATTTTGTTTTCTTTCCTCATAGAAGGACTATTGTCTATTAGAATAACGTAGTTAATTCCAGCAAATCTAACGAAGGTCTCGGGGACTATTCTTATTATTAAATCTACCTCTGTAGGCTTATCGAAAGCGACGTAATTTGTCGAGCTCTTGATCTTTACACTTATTGTCATATCCGAATAAGATATTATGTAAGTAAAACTATAAATACTCTTTTATACAAAAACATTATACATGCCGTGGAAATGTCCCGTATGTGGTTATGAAAACGACGATGACGCTTTGTATTGTATAAAGTGTGGTACACAGAAACCATCTGTAACAACTCAACAACCTTCTCAATCTGCCCCCACTGATGTTCAACAAACTACAGTACCACAAGCTCCACCAACTCCAGTTGCACCACCTCAACCAACTCAAGCTCCACCTTCACCAACTGTTGCTCAGACAGCTTCTCCTTCAAACCCTCCAGCACCAGTGCCTACCCAGCAAGTTGTAACACAGCCTCCAGTTCCCCAACCTCCAGCACCAACAATACCTCCAGCTCCTCCGACACCTACAAGTGGTAAGTATTATATACTATTCATTAATACGCCTTATGCCAGTCTGATAAATCAGAGAGTACCCCTATCATTTGATATATTCCCTACGATATCGGTAGGAAGAAGTCCGGAAAACGTAATAATTGTCCCAGATCCAGAGATTTCAAGGAGGCATGCAATAATATCTCTAGAGAATGGTCAATTGTACATTGAAGATCTGAATAGTACAAACGGTACTTATGTTTATGACGGCAAGATATTCCAACCTGTAAAAGGTAAACAAAAGATAGAACCTAATTCTATAATAAAATTAGGAAACCAGACCATGATTAAGATAATTAAAGAATGAAGGAATTAACAAGGTGTTTTTTATGACTATTTCTAGTAGGGTGGAAGTCAGCCATAAGTATTCTTTCAATTCACAAGTTAGAGCAGTGTTCAGAATAATAATTGTGCCAGAAAGGGTAACTACTGCAACTGGTTTTCATTATATAATACTGTTAGATACGTCAGGTTCGATGTATGGTGTAAAATTAGACACGGCAAAAAACGGAGCAATAGAACTTCTTCAGAGAATTCCAAGAGGCAATAAGATAACGTTTATAACGTTCTCGAGCTCTGTTAATGTCCTAAGCGAGTATGCTGATGCCCCCTCTTTAGTCTCTCAAATCCAGCAAATTAATGCTGGAGGACAAACAGTACTATACACAGCCCTCGGTAAAGCTATAGAAATCGCTAAGAAATATGAGACGCCCGGATACATTATATTGTTAACAGACGGGCAACCCACCGACGTAACCGATATTACACCTTATGAAAAGGTGGCATTGCCTCCTGGATTCAAAGTCATAGCATTTGGAATTGGTGACGATTATAATGAACAATTACTTAAGACTTTGGCTGATAAAAGTGGAGGTATATTGAACCATATTAATGACCCTATGGAAGTAGCAAATGCTCTTCCGCAAGCTGCAGTAACCGAAATAGGTGCTAAAAATGTAACGGTTGACATAATATCGGAGTCTCCGGTAAAACTTCTTAATTACCCTGGTCCGCCAGTCAAACTAGGGGCTATTGAAGGTGTTGTGAGAATATTGGGAGAAGTAACAGTACCTCCAAACTATACTGGTAATTTGATGACGGTAAAAGTAAATTATGAAGATCCAGCGAGTGGTAGGCCTGACTCTCAAGTGAGTATAATTCAAATAACCCCAGCAAGAGATACCCAGTCTTTCCTTAGTGGCATAAATAATGATCTACTTAGTGAATACCAGTACTATGCACTGATGAATAAGCTGTCCTCAGACTTAAGTACTAACAACTTAACCGAGGCTACTAGGACTCTGCAGCAAATGCAGCAATTAGCCCAACAGACGAGAAAGATAGAGTTAATGGAAACTACTAGGAGATTGCAACAGAGTCTAGAGACTACAAGAAGACTAGGTAATACTGAACAAACCAAAAAATTATCGAAAGAAGTGTCTAGCGAGGTTACAAAGAAGTTAAGGTCATAGAGACAAAGTTTTTTTATATAAAATTTTTATAGCATGAGTTCTAAGCATATTAAAGGGATTAGAATGCCTGTTGAAGATGTAGTAAAAGTATCTAGGAATTTCCAGGTAACGATCCCTTCAAGGATAAGGCAAAAGATCAACATTAGAGAAGGAGATTTGGTAAGAATCATATATGACGAAAAGGAAGATACAGTGAAAATTATACCGATTAGCAGGGAGGAACTAGAAGGACACTAATAAGTTTTTAACACTTTCCAAAGTTAGTATAGTTTTTTTATATAATTCTTCCCCCAATAATTCTCTTTTCTTTTCCAGCTCCTCAAGGTCTATTACATTTACTTCATTTTCCTTTTTTACTACGTCCACTTCTAAGTCAAGATACCTGATTTTTCCTCGCAAAAGTTCAGGAGGAGTTGATATGTTAACGTATATTCCTTTAAGGTTTCCATCAGCGTTGTAATATTTATGTATTTGATACCACTGTCTTGAGTCGAACTCCACAATATCATAATCTCCTTGCTCTATCGGAACTCCTAATCCGTCATACTGTCCTCCTGCGTTAAGCTCTCTTTTGAGTCTAATTATATAGTAGTCCTTGTTTATCTCGCTGTAAATTACTTTACCTTCCTTGAGTACATATTTTTTACCGTCAGCTTTTAGGTGTTCTATGTACATAGTATCTCTTACTAACTTCTGTAATAATATCGAGGGATCTGGATTTTCCTTCTGTTCTTCCTCGTCAACTTCATTATGGTGGTAACTATATTTGAGCATATGATGAAACTTCATTGTTTTTACTACTAAACTCCTTATTCCATCAAGAAATAATTTGTCTTCTAGAGACAAGATTATTCTTATGAACTCCTCTCCTTGGTTTCTAAAATCTTCAGACTCATACTTCATTACGAGCTCTTCAAGTTCCTTTTTTAGTTCTGAATATTGCATAAAAGCTGCATTACTTCTCCATTTAACGTTATATCCTTTTCTATTCAAGGGCGAACTTATACTCTGCAATTTCTCTCTGACTTCCCCCTTAATGTGTTCTGAAAAGAAGGTTTTTCCCTCGCCTCGCCATACCATAGCTGTTTTACCAACAGCCCTTACCGGTGAGAGCACTATTTTTCCCTCAACTGGTGGCTTTATAACAGTTCCCTTCTCCATACACGGCTCCACTTGATAACCCATGTATTCACAGTTTTTAGGTTCGATGACAGAATAAAGTTTCACGGGAGACTTCCAAATGGAGGAGTACTTCAAAGTAGACCGTAAAAAATCATAAATATCCTCTCCGATTGATACTATCTCCCCTTTGTCCACTCCATCCTTTACCGTTACATCTGCAGGTTCATTAATTACGTCAATGCCGAATCTTTCAACGATCTGAGGAGTCTGTTGAACGATGGTGTACCCGGATTTAAGGAATAAATAAGTTAAGGCTGTACTATAAATTCCCCTAATCCTAACCCTCATGTAATAACTTATTGAAGACATACTTTAAAATTCCACCTTCTTTAATGTACTCTAGTTCTACGTTTGTATCAACTCTAGCTCTGCCTTCTATCTCTATCTTTTCATCACCCTTCAAGAATTCCACCTTTACTTTCCCCTTAGCAGTAAGGTTGTTGAGCTCTATGTTTACTATTTCATCTCCCTTGATGCCTAAACTTCTCCAGTCAGGGATCTCTATTGGGACTACTCCCATAGCAACCAGATTACTCCTATGTATCCTCTCAAATGATTCAGCTAGAACGGCCTTAACACCTAGAAGTGCGGTAACCTTAGCAGCCCAATCCCTAGAACTTCCGGAGCCGTATTGCTTACCGGCAACGATCACGAGCGGAACGCCCTCTTTCTTATACAGTTCGGAAGCTTCATATACACTCATAACTTTGCCGTCAGGGAAGTGTTTCGTATAACCTCCCGGCTGATCGACTAACATATTTTTAAGTTTTGGATTTGCGAAACCTCCCCTCAACATAACTTCGTGGTTTCCTCTTCTGGCACCGTAAGTGTTGAGTTCCGTAACACCTAGCTGTTTAAGATACTGACCAGCTACAGACTTGGGGTCTATTGGTCCAGCTGGAGAGATGTGGTCTGTGGTGATCTTATCTCCCAAGAGCAAGAGTATTCTCGCTCCCCTTATATCTCCAAATTTAGTTTCGATGGAAAACCAAGGAGGCATCCTTATGTAAGTTGAATTATTATCCCAGTTGTACAGTTCTGACTCTGGAACTTTGAGGTTCTTCCAATTCTCGTCTCCTTCGAAGATCTTATCGAACCTCGACTTGTAGAGTTCAGGGTTCATCGCTAGGTTCATATAATCTGCTATCTCCTTCATCGACGGCCAAATGTCCTTTAAGTAGACAGGTTTTCCATTAGGATCATAATCAATCGGTTCTTCAAAGAAGTCAATATCAATTCTTCCAGCAAGTGCAAAAGCAATCACAAGGATTGGTGAGGCTAAGAACACTCCCTTCAAGTAAGGATTAACCCTTCCTTCAAAGTTTCTGTTTCCGCTTATAACTCCGTAGACCTCCAGACCGTTATTTTTTATGTCGTTCTCAATTTTAGGAGGTAGGGGACCGGCGTTTCCTATACATGTAGTACAACCAAAGCCCACAACGTGGAATCCTAAGGCTTCAAGATAAGGTAATAAATCGGCCTCCTTTAAATACTCAACTACGATAGGTGAACCTGGTGCCATACTAGTTTTTATATAGGGCTTAGTCCTCAACCCGAGCTGAACGGCTTTTTTAGCCAAGATCCCAGCTCCTATCATTAATGTGGGGTTGGAAGTGTTGGTACAACTGGTTACTGCAGTTAAAACTACGTCATTGTCCTTTACGTATGTTCCCGATTTCTTGTTATTCTTTTGGACTTTCTTTTTCAACTCCTTTAGCGTAACCCTTTCATCAGGGTTTTTAGGCCCGGCTGCAGAGGGTTCAATATCCGACAAGTTTATCGTAACAACCTCTGTATACTTTGGCTCTCCATCGTAAAATAGTCCTTGTATTTTTGCATATTTCTCAACAAGTTTGTAGTTTCTGCCGGTAACGTATAAGTAATTGATTGTTCTTTCATCAATTGGAAAGTAACCTACAGTAGCCCCGTACTCTGGAGCCATATTAGCTATTGTAGCTCTATCTGGTACGGACAAATTTGATAGAGACTGTCCGAAGAACTCAACGAATTTTCCTACTACTCCCTTCTTTCTTAATACTTCAGTTATATATAACACTACGTCCGTGGGGGTAACTCCTTCCCTGACTTCTCCCTCTAGTTTAACTCCTACTACTTCTGGGACTACCATTGTGTAAGGCTCTCCCATCATTACTGCCTCGGCTTCAAGCCCTCCTACACCCCAAGATAAGACGCTTACACCGTTAGCCATAGTCGTATGGGAATCAGTTCCTATTACTATTTCTGGGAAGGCTACTTGTTCTCCTTTAACCTCTCTCACGTCAACTACTTTACTCAGAAATTCTAGGTTAACTTGGTGAATTATACCGTTACCGGGTGGTACTATTCTGAGGTTTCTGAAACTGCTTTGTGCCCATTTAAGAAATGTATATCTCTCCACATTCCTTTCGAACTCCTTCTGCATGTTAAGTACTAGGGCATAAGACGTTCCGTAATAGTCCACTTGAACAGAGTGGTCTATGACCAAATCAGACTGTATTATGGGATTAACTCTCAAGGGATCTTTCCCTCTCTTAGCCAACTCGGTTCTCATGGCTGCAAGATCAACAAGGAGTGGTACGCCAGTGTAGTCCTGCATTATTACTCTTGTAGGCATAAATGAGAACTCTTCACCAACTTTCCATCTAGCAATTTTTTCAAGGTCTTCCTCTGTGATTTTCTTGTTATCCAAGTTTCTAATTACATTTTCTACAAGAATTCTTAAGGAGTAAGGTAAGGAAAAAATATCATAACCTAAATCTTCGAGCTTTTTCAGGTTGTAGAACTTTATATTGCCCTCTAACGGTTCCGGTGCAAGTGCCATATATCTATCTAGTCTTAAAACACTATAAGCTAGTCTTATAAAAATAAATAGACTAAGAATTTTTAGGTTAATACATTACATCTTGGACGAAGCACGTTGAGTATAATATTTGTTTTAGTCTTAATATTAATAGGGATAGGAGTAGGGGCTTTAACGGGAATAACTGGGTCTAGTGGTGTTTTGATAGTGGTTCCAGCTTTATCCTATCTAGGTCTGTCTTTTAAGAGCGCTGTAGGCTCGAGCCTGCTGGTGGACGTGATAACTACAGTATCAGTAGTTATAGCTTATATCCAGAACAAAAACGTAGATTTCAGGATAAGCGCAGTATTAGCTCTAGGTGCTGTAACTGGTGCTCAGATAGGGGTAAGAATAGCTATAGTAACTCCGGAAAAATTACTAGAAACTACATTTGCAATATTCACTAGTGTAATGGCTTACATTTCCTTCAGGAGGTCTAAAAATCCTAGCTTAAAGTTAAGGCACGTGAATTTGGGTAAGTTTTCCTACCCCGTAGGCTTTCTCATGGCTGTGTTAATAGGTATAGTTACCGGAACTTTGGGGGCCAGCGGAGGTATCATGTTCATAGCTGTAATGATAATTCTGTTTTCCACAATGTGTATAAAGAAAATGATAGGAACTGCTACACTAGCCATGTTATTCTCGGCAACTAGCGGAGCAATAGATTATTTTACCGTTGGGTTGTTAAACTTAGTTGACTCAATCATAATCGGTTTTACCGCCCTTATTGTTGGATACTTTTTCGCTAGATTGGCTAATAAAATGAAGCCTTCTATGATATATTTATTTCTTGGAAGTACTTTCGTCTTAACTACAATTTCCGAAGTAGTGAAGATTATTTAATGTTAAATCGGTTGGTAAAGATAGTTATTCTTCTCTTCCTAAACTCTTTATCCATGACAATATATTATCAAGACATTCTTCTGCATATTTAGCCATTATGTTGTTTCCGTCCTTACTTACCTTAGTGAACTTTCTTCCCATACCGGCATGGGATACCATCTCTTCCTCTGTTATTTCGCATCTAACCTTACTCCCCTCATATACCCTACCATCTAGCCAGTCTAGAACTCTGGTGTTTCCCATCCTTATCAAAGAGTCAAGTAAATATTCTCCGTCTTTGACAAGTTGGCTCAATTTTCTAATAATCTCGATCTCCCTCCTAATTAACGCTCTAGTTGCTCCAGTATAGTTATCCATTAACTCGTTTAATTTATTCAGAGTTATTTCACCTTCACTGAGTTTTCTGTTGGCTTCTACAAAATGATAACCCATAAAGTAATATGGTGAGGTCATACTCGCCCTAAGGGAAGCGATTACGGAGTAAGTTCCGTTATTTTTTAGAACTTGTACGCTTTCAAGGACTTTTTTCCTGAACTCTTCTGGTGAAACTAGATCAACAGCTTCCCTAAGTAAGTATATTAGGGCTAATGGAAATCCTAATTCTAATGCCTTTCCTATACCGTAAAGCTCGCTTTTCCCTTGGGTGCTCATTCCCTTAGCGAGTTTAATATCAGACGTTAGATATTGGTGTATATTTACGTCCTTTATTAACGTCTTTCTCATAGTAACAATCCTATTTGAGAAGTCTGACGCTAACTCAATAAGCATTAGTTGTTTCTTATTATTAAATGCGTAATCTTCAATTGCTAGCCTAACTGCGTTTGACGTGATGTAAGATAAGTAGGAGGAGGTTTCACTAAGGTCTACCATTACGACTTCGGGATCCTCTTTCCTTAACTCCTCATAGATATCCATGTAAATAAAGAAATTAAGGTTTCCGATACCGCCGTCATGTATGTGAATAATATTTTTACTGGATTTGAATGTTCCTGACGATGGTAAAACATAAACGTCAGCTTCCCTTGCTGCTGGGAATTTCTGGACTACGAGATCCTTAAGGGAGTTTTCAAGAAGGGAATAAGAGTCTGGCAAGTCGTTTAGGTGCACCGTAAGAAAAGAAGGCAATAGGATTATCATTTTAACGTCTTTTACATCCTCCTTTAAAAAACTATATTCTGCTAGTGAAGGTTTATAGTCTTTTATCATGTGTTCATTTTCGTTTCCCCTAGAGTCAACAACATTATACTCTTGCTCATTAGTTGATATGTTAGTCCATGTAGATATAAGTAGTGTTTTCATCTGTAGGCAATAGTACTCCTTGCGTAGTTAAAATTGTTTCCATTAAACGTGTTTATTATCTAGATTTTTATAAGCTCCTATTGTTCTTTGCTATATCAGATAAATAATTAGTGATTTTTCTTAATAACTTGTATTAATTAAATTTTAGTAGTAAGTTTTTTTAGTGAAAAGGGTGATGAAGAAGTTTAGCGTATGTCAAAGTCGTCACAGAGAGGAGTTCAAAAGCCGACTAGAGAGATAGGGCTAAGAGACCTAGTCTTCATGAGTCTTGGAGGACAAGCACCTTTCCTGAGCATATTAGTTTACGGCGTGGCTTCTTATTCGTATGGTGGATCATTTGCACCAGTAGCTATTATTTTGGGTACTTTGTTAGTTCTACTCAACGGTCTAGTAGCATATAAACTTTCAACTAAGTTTACTCAGAGTGGAGGCTACTACACGTACTCGTATTACTCCCTAACTAAACGTCTCGGTTTTGAGACAGGCTGGACTTACTTGTTGTATTCAGCCTTATACGGTAGCGCGTATGTGTTAGGTGCAGTTGCCGTACTCTCTACTATATTACCATTTTTCAACACTTATCAAATAGCGCTTGTATTCCTTGTTTTGTCTTCAGCATTTGCCCTATTGGGAAAGAAACCTTCATTTAAATATGCAATGTTTGCCAGTACTTTAGAAATAGTAATAATGGGGTTCTTAGCAATAACGTTTTTATATTCTACTCATTTTACCTTTTACAATCCAGTATCTAAAATCCCACCACTTTCCGCATTAGCTGCCGCGGTTATATTCGGCTCTAGCATTCCAACTGGATATGGTTCAATAACTCCTTTATCCGGTGAGGTAAAAGACCCCAAGAAGACAGTCCCAAGGGCCATAGTTACAGTAATATTATTAGGAGGTCTATTAGCATCATTTGATGTCTATGCTATTGTAGACCATATAATATATTACCACTTACAATTAAGCTCTCCGATATCCCTCCTTACACTAATTCAGGATAGATTCGGTTTAGCTACACTAGCGTTTGCAACACTAGCTGCAATTAACGACGGGGTACTAGCTACATTAACTTTTATGTTTGCTACGTCTAGAACAATTTATGCTATGACAGTAAACGGATTCTTCCACGAAAAACTCGCAGAACTCAAGAACGGTAGAGAGCCGTTCAATGCGGTGTTAGTTACAGTGGGAGCTTATTGGTTAATAGTAATGCTGTCCTTAATCGTGTTTGGTGGCAACGCGTACAATGCTTTTCTAACTGTAAGTTTCGTATCCTTGCTTGGTAACTTATACGTTCACCTAGCAACTGATTTCTCTCTAACTAGGATATCCTTGAAGAGACTAAAGAAGAGAAAGGTAGAGATATCTCTATCTTTAGGAGCTGCGTTATTCACAATGTATGTTATGATAACCTCAATTCCCTCCGGTACGGAAGTGACATTAGGAGCTTTCGTGCTTTGGTTATTGGCAGGATTTATGGTAGCCGAAATAATAGACATGGCGAGACAAGAACAAGAGGACGAAAGGACAAAATAGAAGTAATTATTACTTTGCTGATTAATTATTATCTTAGCTTTGAACTCCCTTTCTTCTTTTTAAGATAGAATCTCCGTTAATTACATTTTAAAAAGTAACGTATTTATTCCTTAATATTAGATTTAAGTGGATGTGGTGGCGTAGGGGTATTGCAGTAATTTACGCTTCTAATGAGCAGAGTGGAAAGAAGGTTGCCGACGTAATAAAAAATAAGGGCTATCCCGTTTCCCTATTTCGCTATAGTTTAGAAAACGTGGAGAAGTTATGGAAATGTTATGACGCACTAGTTTTTGTAATGGCTCTGGGGGGAGTGGTAAGGAGTATTTGTAAGTTCGCTCAAGGAAAGGACAAGGATCCAGCAGTGATAGCTATAGACGACGAGTTAAAATTTGTAATCCCCGTTATCGGTTCTCACTGGGGCGCAAACGATCTTGCTAGGGAGATATCCCAAGCCCTGAACTCCACTCTAGTTATCACTACGGCAAGTGAACAAATGGGTGTAACTAGTATAGAAGAGCTTGCAAATTTACTCATAGCTAAGGTCGTTAACGTCAATGCGATAGTTAAAGTTACTTCAGCTCTGTTAAGAGGGGAGAGAGTATGCGTGAAAGGAATTTCATCTCTGCCTCCGCAAGTAAAAGGTAATTACGTCATAGGCGATGGTTGCAAGTACTCAGTGATTATTACAAACAACAATAGGTGTGATGATGAGAACATTGTGTGTTTGAAGCCATTGAGTGTCGCAATAGGAGTAGGGAGTAAGAAGGAGACTTCACCTGAAACCATCAAGGAGGCAATATTTTACGTTTTAGATCTCCTTTCCCTTGATAAGAGAAGAGTAAAGGTCATAGCGTCTATTAGGGAGCAGGCTGAAATTGCGAGTAAAGAGCTTGGAATTCCTTTCAGGAAGGTAACCCTTGAAGAGATCAACTCATTTAATGACGAGTGTCTAACACCACCTTCAGAGAAACTCACTGAGCTAGGGCTGAAAGGAGTTGCTGAAGTTTCCGCCCTCATAGCTGGGGGAAAGGATTCGAAATTGATTTTAAGGAAGATATCATACAAAGGAGAAGTCACTGTTGCAGTAGCCACAGCTGGTGAGTAACTTGATTTATATTGTGGGTGTGGGTAGTGGGGATCCTGAATTAATAACAATTAAAGCACTTAATGTTTTGAAAAGAGTGGACGTTATCGCAGGCTGGAGAAATGTTGTGGACAGGTTTGATTTTCTCAAAATGGACGGTAAACAGTTAATTTATCTTAACTATAAAGAGCAGGAAGTACAGATTCCGGAAATAGTTAGAATTGCTAGAGAACGAGATGTAGCAGTGTTATTCCACGGCGATCCCATGGTCTCAGATTACCAATTCCTTAATAGGATAAAAAGGGAATGCGATAGGCAAGGTGTACAATACATTATAATTTCCGGTATACCTTCAGTACTAAGGGCTCTCGCTATAATCGGAAAAGATCTAGCTCAGATTGTATTTATTACTTTTCACGTTAGAGGTGAATTAGATTATGACGAAATAAAGAAAGCGTTAGAGATCGGGCGTGATTTGTTGATTATTCCAGAACCCTATCCTGACGGAGTGAGGAAAGTAGCAGAAAAGCTATTACAGATAGGCTGTAACCCAGTTCTTACCGTGATGGAGAGGTTGAGTTTTCCTGACGAAAAAGTATACAGAATTAAAGCCGAGGACGTAATTAAGGGCGATTTAAAGTTTAGTGACCTAATAATAGTACACGTACCCAACTGTTTAAGAAACTCATGAAAAACTGTTAACAAAGGTTAAATATATGGATAGACTATCCATGTATTGTGAAAAAATCTGCAATCATTATGATAACTCACGGTTCAAGGAGACACGCTTTCGTAGAAGATATGCAGAAACTAGCTACATACCTCGAAGAAAAACTTGAAGTCCCAGTTTTTTTATCACATAATGAATATACGGAGCCCAATTGGAGAAACCTTCTCCTAGACCTTACTGAGAAGGGATTCGACCACTTTGTATTTGCTTTAGCCTTTTTAGGGAGGGGTAACCACGTAGCAAAAGACATAATGGGAGAGATAGGGGCTTCTGAGTTTTATCAGTGGACAATGACCAAATACAAGGACAAAGAGATAAACGTATATTTTACACGCCCTCTAGCTGATTCCGAACTTGTAAAGCTCGCCCTATTTTACCGGGTTAAGAACGCGTTTGATACTGACGAAAGGCAAGAGTATATTGAGGATCCAGAGGAAATAGAGGAGAGGACTATGAGTATAATTAGGGAAAAGGTTAAGGAGGATCTCGGGGTAGACGGGGAAGAGCTGGAAATTATAAGTAGGGCTGTATATGCTAGTGGAAACTTAGAGATATCAAAACAAGTATACATATCTCCTGAAGCTATAAACAGCGGTATAGAAGCTTTGAAGGCTCAACTTCCCATACTAACAGATGTTAAAATGGTAATGGCTGGGATAAGATGGAAAAAGGTTGAGAACTACTTAGATTCTTCCGGTGAGCTAGCAAAGAAATTAGGTATAACTAGGACAGCTGCGAGTATTAGGATGGGATTGACTTCACCAAAAATAGTAGTTATAGGGAACGCACCTACCGCATTAGTGGAGACACTTAGAGTACAGAAGGAGAAGTCGTTAGAAATACCTCTGATAGTAGCCTCTCCCCCTGGTTTCACTAACGCAGTTGAATCTAAGGAGGAGCTGATAAAAAGCGGTATACCAGCCATAGTTATTAAAGGCACTTACGGTGGTAGTAGTATAGCCGTGGCAATAGTAAACGAGTTAATAAGGGTGGCTATGAAATGAAAGGGAAACTGTTCATAGTAGGTACGGGTCCCGGTGCACCTCCTATAAGGACGTTCAGGATGGTAGAAGCAATTAAGCAGAGTGACGTGATAGTAGCCTATACTACTTATGCTAAATTAATAGGAGACCTCGTAGACGGGAAAGAAGTAATAACGGCTAGAATGAAAGAGGAATTATATAGAGCTAAGGTCGCGATTCAGAAGGTTCAAGAAGGCAAGGTCGTTTCTCTGATCTCCAGCGGAGACCCCCAAGTATACGGTATGGCGAGTCCAGCATTGGAGATGATGTGTAAGAACAATTTAGATTTGGACTTCGAAATAGTACCAGGCGTTACCGCGGCTCTAGCTGCGGCAGCCAAGTTGGGTTCACCATTAGCCATGGACTTTGCTTCCATAAGCTTGAGCGACTTACTCGTACCAGCGGAAGAGATACTTCACAGAGTGAAGAAAGCGGCTGAGGGAGATTTCGTTATAGTTCTCTATAACCCTATAAACAAGCCCTTACTGGAAAGGGCTATGGCTATCATATCTGAATATAGAAAGCCCGAGACACCGGTAGGGATTGTTAAGAGTGCTTATAGAGAAGACGAGCAGGTGATAATTACAAACCTTTCCGATTGGAAGAGGCATGAGGGAATAATAAACATGATAACTACGATGATAGTCGGGAATTCAAGGACTTATACGTGTAACGGTAAAATGATCACGCCCAGAGGGTATGATAGGAGGTATAACTTTGAGCTTAATAACGACTCTTAAAAGATTCGGAATAACGACCGGAGGGGCGGCTGCGGCTGCCTCTAAAGCTTCAGTCATCTATTTGATTAGGGGAGAGAATCCAAAGAGTGTAACGATCCCAACTCCTATCGGACTTAGAATAGAGGTGCCCGTTGATAAATACGAAAGGAGGGACGACAAGTATTGTGCAACTGTTAGGAAGTTTGCAGGAGATAATCCTGATGTTTTAGACGGGTTGGAGATTGTATCTTGCTCTAAAAGGAGTTCATCATTTACGATCAAGGGAGGAGAAGGAATAGGCGTAATAACTAGACCTGGCTTGAGGGGTGAGGTAGGGAGTAAGTCTATAAGTCCCACTGCGATGGAGATGATCAAGGCTTCAGTCAAAGAGGTTACGGATGAAAACGTTGAAGTAGAGATATCAGTTCCCAATGGAAGGACGATCGCTAGAAATACTATGAATCCGTCAATCGGTATAGTAGACGGTATATCAATACTTGGGACTACCGGTATAGAATACCCTGTAAGTGACGAGGACTATATGGATCACCTTAGGACGGAAATTTGCGTCATAAAGCATTCGGGGAGTAAAAGTCTCGTTGTGGCTCCCGGAAACGTTAGTTTTGAAATAGGTAAAAGAATGTTCGGAGATATAGTGGTAAAAATAGGTGATAGAGTGGGCGATACTATTAAGCTCGCCGAAGAAATGGGATTCGAGAAGGTGACGTTGATCAGTTTACCCGGAAAGCTAGTGAAGGTCGCCGCTGGAATTATGAACACCCATAATAAATATGGTGATGCAAGGGTTGAAACCATAACTTACGCTTCAGTCCTCGCGGGTATAGAAGTGGAGAAAATACGTAAAGTAGCGAACTCGTTGACAGTGTCAGAAGCCCTTACTTACCTAGATAAGGAAGAGAGAGTGAAAGTTATGAAAGTAGTCGCGGAGCGGGCGTTAAAGAGGCTTAAATCCATTACTAAAATGAGTGTTGAAGTAATAGCCTTATCAGAGGAAGGAGAAGTTCTTGCTAGGGTGAATGAACCGTGAGAGTACCCGGTATTCCGGACGAGGAGTTCATAAGGGAAGAGAAGATACCAATGACGAAAGAAGAGATCAGAGTTTTAGCCCTATCAAAGGCGAGGCTCTTTACCGGAGCTAGATTCTTAGACGTAGGAAGCGGTACTGGTAGTGTGACAGTTGAGGCTGGGTTGATAGTAGGGGATGAAGGTAGAGTTTACGCCATAGAAAAGGACGATTTAGCTTATAACCTTACTCTGAAAAACCTCCAAAAGTTTAACGTAAAGAACGTGGTAGTTATAAAAGGAGAAGCTCCGGACGCTATAAGTGAAATTAACGAGCAACTGGACTCCGTGTTTATCGGTGGGGGTTCGGAGAGGATAAGGGAAATAATAAACGCTATAGACCCAAAACTGAAGAAAGGAGGTAGAATAGTTGCCGACGCTATACTATTAGAGACTGCGGTTAATGCGACTAATGCGTTATTAGAGCTAGGGTACAAAACCGAGATTATAGAGATCATTGTGGCGAAAGGTATGAAGACAAGTAAAGGGTATGCAATGATATCTAGGAATCCCGTTTTCATTATTTATGGTGAGAAGGCTTGACTAAAGAGTTATTTGTTATAGGTCTGGGTCCAGGGGACCCCGAGTTAGTAACGATAAAGGCAAGTAAGATTCTCTCCTTATCTAAAGTAGTTTTTGTCCCTTACTCAACTACCACTAACAGAAGTCTGGCATTAAGCGTCATTTCTCCTTATATCTCCCAAACGGCGAAAGTGGTTCCTCTTGGTTTCCCTATGGGTAAAGAAGTAGATGAGGGCTCTTTACGAAAGATAGGGGAGGATATCTGTAATAACGTTGAGGACGGGGTTAACTCGTTTGTAACTTTAGGTGATCCATCTCTCTACAGTACTTACTACAGAGTTTCCAAATTTATTAACTGTATAGATAGAATCGACCTAATTCCCGGGGTCTCGTCGATAGCAGCTTGTGCAAATAAGGGTAAGTTACCTATAGCATTAGGGAACGAAGGTATTGCAATTATTCCAGCGGATAGGCTAGACCTTATATCACAAGCTAACGGCAAGTTCGATACTATAATAGTATTAAAGGCTAATGTTAATCTTCGGGACATAACGGCATTACTAGAGTCCCAATATAAGCTTATTTATGCTCGTAGGTGTTATTTAGAAGGAGAGAAAATAATTCCTTGGGATCCCTCGATTTCAGATAAGGATTATTTTTCTATGATAATAGGGGTGAAAAAACGTGAAAATGGGTAAAGTAGTGTTTATAGGAGCGGGACCTGGAGACCCGGAGTTACTAACTGTAAAAGCTAAGAACAGGTTGGAAGAAGCAGACGTAGTTTTATACGCCGGTTCCCTAGTCAATCCAGAAGTGTTAAAGTGGGCAAGGAAAGATGCGGAAATAGTTAACACTGCTTCACTAACACTAGAGGAAATAACTGATATAATGATAAAGAGGGCTAAGGAAGGTAAGCTCGTAGCAAGGCTGAAGTCAGGTGACTTCTCCATATATGGGGCTTTGATCGAAGAGATATGGGCGTTAGAAGATGCTGGAGTCCCTTATGAACTAGTACCTGGGATAACTGCAGCAATTGGGGCAGCAAGTGTTTTGGGAATTGAACTGACCTTACCAAAAATATCTCAGACTGTTATTATAACTAGAGCTTCTGGAGCAGTTCCCATGGAAGGTTCTATAAAGGACTATGCCCCTCACTTGATGAAAGGGGCTTCTATGGCTATATATACTGGAGTCCAACTTATAGACAAAGTTGTTAGAGAACTGAAAGAGGGAGGAGTACCAGACGATATGCCCGTTGTTGTAGTTTATAAGGCTACATGGCCAGACCAGAAAATTATACGCGGAACTGTAGGGGACATAGCTCAGAAGGTTAAGGCCGAGAAGATAACAAAAGATAGTATGATATTAGTAGGAAAGATAGCAGACCCCTCTCGTTATAAAGATCAAATCAGGTCGAGCGTATATGACCCTTCTCACGCTCACTCTTTCAGACCTAAGAAAAAGGAACATTAGGAAGAATTTTATATAGAATGATTAAGTCAAAATACCTTATGATTAGCGAATTAAGGAACAAGGTACTTTTTCCAGCTATTGAAGGTATAGGTTTTATATTAATTTATCTAGGCTTTAAGACCACTGGTGTTGAGTCCGTAGTCCTTGGTGTAATTGGGTTATTGGTCGTAGTCGTTTCAGCAGGATATTTTACGAGGTGTAAGCAAACAACCAATCAGACTTCCAATTCACAACAGCAGAGCCCAAATTAATAAAACGTAAAATTTATTTCTTGAAAATTTATAATTAGTCTATGCCTAAGGAGTTAACTCCGCTTGAAAAATTACAATTACTAGTACCGGGGTATAGGGGTTACAAAGCTAAGGATCTAATAAGACAAGACGATTTCTTAGTTAGACAAGCTACGATAATGAAGTTGGAAACTGCGATAAATAATCTGGCCAATACTGAGTCTCAAATAGTAAGAAGTCAACCTTTTTCACCTTTACTCAAAAATATTGAGGATACAATATCCGAAATTAGAACTTTAATAGGAATATTAAACTCAACTCAAGGAGGAGGAGCTGATATTTACGCTAGATATAAAATCTATACGGAACAATTAGATGAAATATACAAAAACGATCTGCAAATGGTAAGTATAGCCGATCAGATTTTAAGCCTATCAAATTTTCCAGACCAAATATCCCAAATAAGAACACTCTTAGCTAATCTAAAAACTGTTCTCTTAAACAGAGCTAAACTGTTCTTTCCTCCAGAATTAAGGTAAAAAGGTTAGAGAAGGAGTATCATAATTTCTTTTCGTGCTCTAATTCTAAACTAATAATTCTTTCTATATTATCTTCTCAGATAATTCACATAGGAGTGCTTAACCCGTCATTATCATTTTTGTTCTCTTACTCTTTTTCTATATTTGGAGAAGTATCTTCTGACCAATAACAATGTAATAATATCAAAGATATAACCTTGTAGGAAGGATAACCAATGTTAATCGTGAAATAGACTGTGTGTAATAGAGAGCTGAACCGTCATAATGTGTAGCAAGATAATTCGTATCATTTATGATTGATTTAATTCTACACAATAATCAAACCTTTTATAGTTTCTGTGATAAAAAGGCAAAATTAGTGAAGGAGGTAAAAAAATTACATGACTTTTATTTTGGACTTTATCGCATTTAGAGTATCTTGTGGAATAGTTGTCATGTTATGGCTGAGTTTGGCGTGAATTGCTAGTTCGTTCAGTAGTTCTTCTTCACTATCCGCGTTAATTATCTCAAAACCGCATTTCATTCCTACATCGGCACAACTAAAACTATACTTTCCACCCTTCTTTATATTTCTCTTTATCTTTTCTAATACATCCGGAGGTATAGAGTTCAGATTATGTGACATTTTTGCGTGGATTTTCAGTTCTTCTAGTAACTCTTCCTCTGTAGAGGCTCCTCTTATTTCGTATCCGCAACTCATCCCTATGTCTTCACATCTGAAATTGTATTTCATAATTGTCAGAACGTGCTTAGTAGTATTAAACTGATGTTAGAATTTTTTACTTTTATAACGGATTAAATGTTAAAAATTTTCTAATAAACTAAGATATACTTCTTTATTGACGTATTTTTATGCTATTCGGAAAAAAGAAGTACAACTTTAGCTGTGCCGATATAGGAATGAATTGTGGGTATGAAATAAGAGGAGCCTCAAGCGAGGAGGAGATTATAGAGATCTTGAAAATACACGCCCAAAAAGCTCATGGCCTAAAACAGATCAATCAAGACTTAGCTGAAAAAATTAAGAAATATATAAAGAAAAAAAGTGAAAAATATTCTCCTATTTTTTATATTGTAATTGATCACTCTTTTTTATATCCTTACTTTATTCTATTTGCGATAAGTTATGAAATATGCACTTGTAACTGGAGGATCAAGAGGTATAGGTAGAGCTATAGCAGAAACTTTGAATAGAGAAGGATATAAGACTATCATATTTTATAACTCTTCTGTGGAGAAAGCTAAGGAACTAGAAAAAGAAGGGATTATAACTCTAAAATGTGACGTAGGAAAAAGAGAAGAAGTAAGAAGAGCTAAGCAGCAAGTTGAGGAGATAACAGATAAATTGCATGTATTAGTGAATAACGCCGGTCTATGGTATTTAATGCCCTTTGAAAATTTTGACGAAGAAAAATACGACAAAATGTTGAGAGTTAACCTCAACGGAGTAATATACACGACTTACGAGTTCCTACCTTTACTTAAAAACGCAGGTAATGCCTCTATAGTAAACATTGCATCTAACGCAGGAATAGGGACTGCGGCAGAAGGCACTACATTCTATGCAATTACTAAAGCGGGGGTAATAATACTGACCAGAAGGTTGGCTTTCGAATTAGGCAAATACGGAATCAGAGTAAATGCAGTAGCACCTGGGTGGATCGAGACTGACATGACAATAGGAGGAAAAAGTGAGGAAGAAGTTGAAAAATTAAGGGAATTCTTCAGAAATAAAACGGTTTTACATACTACAGGAAAACCTGAGGACGTTGCACACGTGGTTTCATTTTTAGTGTCGGAAAAAGCTAGGTATATTACTGGGCAGGTAATAGTAGTTGATGGCGGAAGAATAGACAACTTGACCCATTCAGTTTAATACTTTATAAACTATAGACGGAAAAACTATCATGTGAAATGCTGTTTTGATTATATAGGGTATATAAAAAGGGATGACAATTCAGCCTCTCGTGACGCTCAAGTAAGAGTTATTATTGATAAGAAATATCAAGAAGGTTTAAAAGGTATCGAGGAATTTTCCCATATAATTTTAATTTACCACCTACACTTAGCCTCTTTCGACGGCAGACTAAAAAGAGTTAGGGGTTCAAGAGAGGTAGGAGTTTTCGCTACTAGGTCTCAATTTAGGCCAAACCCTATTGGTATCTCAGTTGCTGAACTCATAAGGATAGAAGAGAACGTGTTAACGGTCAAAGGTGTAAACGCGTATGACGGAACTCCAGTATTAGATATTAAACCTTATGATACTTGGGATAGGATAGAAAATCCAAGGGTTCCTTCTTGGCATAATGGAGGAAAATGAATTTTGTTTATCTGTACACGACTGAAAGAAGTATTATTAATTTATATTAGATTTAGGGAAAGCATTAAGTTTTAAATAGAAAGATTAATAATTAATGGTAAAGAGGTATTATTTGTGATAATATTTTTAAACGGTGACGGTAATGAGTATATATCGTCATATAAGGATAGGTTCGCTTCTTTACCAGTTGATATTATAATTTATGCTCCGAAAATTAAGCTTACAGACTTTGAAAGAATTCTTGCAGAGGTCGTAATAGGTGAGGAATTGAGAATCCCTATGACTCTGAAAGATCTTTATAAGTTATTCGTCTTCGAAAATAAAGTTAGAAGTTCAAAATTAGCAATTAGATACAAGGAAGACCTGAATTCTGTTTATGTAGAAGAGGATAACTCGAGTTTGTTAAGTAGGCTGTTAAGGAAGAATAAGGAGTATTATTTATCTAATACTGCGTTCTTCTATTCTAAGAGTAAGATAATTATACATCGCAAAGATAAAACAATAATTATATTGTCTCTCGACGGTATTAAGCACTTAGACAAAATAAAAGAAAGAATAGAAGAACTCTTAGATAGGATATCGGCATCAAAACTATATATCTACGTCGATAAGTTTGATACCTTAAATAGCGTTATTCCTACGATTATAAACTCCGCTAATGAGAAGGAAAATGACGATCTACGTATATATGTTAAGAACGGAAATGTTAAATTAATCTAAACCTCTTTTGATAACTTATTTTACTCTTTGAGTATTTACATCAATAAGTATGGCCAAATATTGCAAAAGGTGTAGAGTAACCCTTCCGGATAACTATAACACTTGTCCCCATTGTAATAGTCCTCTTGTTCCGATACCGGACTTCTTAGCCCCCTTTATAAACCTTTACAAGATACCCCTTAGGATAAAGTTGTTAGATGGGATAATAGACGATTATACTTGGGGATTTACAATATACCTCACGTTATATGTCAATCGACCATTAACAATAACTGGAGTACAATCCCTTGTTAATAATATCGTTACTACTGATTTTAGTCCAAATATGCTTAACATAGGCATAAATAAAGTATCAATTAGTTTTAGATTCCCACTACCTAAAACGAATGTCTTACCTTTAAGATTATATTTCTCCACCGGGGAGTATGCTGACTTACAGATTGGAGTTGTAACTAGTTCACCTGCTTCTTCGCAAAGCTCAGCACCACCGAAAGTACAACCATATATCAAGCTTCCTCCTTTAGAGAAATGGGATCCAAAACTTTGGGTCGGTAAATCGTTAGGCGTTTATAATGTCCTTTCGATAATAGGTGAGGGTGGAACGAGTTATATACTAAAAGGTATCTACGATAACGTTCCTTACGCTATCAAAGTCCTTAAATTGAATTCCAATACTAGGGGTACCACTATAGTAAAAGGTTATTATTACGATTTACAAGTAGAAGCTTCGAACTTAATTGCCCTTTCCAACAGCCAATATACGGTAAAGATCTATGCCATTAACGTAGATCAAAACTCAATTAAAGAAATTCTGAAGGGTAATACTGAATTATATCTCAGGGATCCCCCTAGGCTAATAATGGAGTTTATGGAAGGAGGGACGGTAATGGATCTCTTTAACAATCCTAATGTAAGATACTCAAGTAAATGGAGGAAAATCGTGTATTCGATTATAGCTGAAAGCGCTTTAGCACTTGACCATATTCACAGACAAGGTTATGTTCATTTAGATTTCAAACCTCAGAACATATTTTTAGCAAAACCGGTAGGTAAGACCGGAGAAGAAGTGTACTCTAGGATCAAGGGAATGATTAAGATAGGGGACTTAGGTAGCTCAACGAGAACAGGAGGTAACATAAAACAGCTTACAGCAGAATATGCTCCGCCAGATCAATTGCAAAATGCAATCCTCGGTAAAGGTGCTGAGACTTCTATGGATATTTTCGCTCTCGGGATTGTTTCGTACGTTTTACTCACTGGTAGAAATGATAGGCCTGATATTTTATCTCTAAACGAGGGAGTAGACTATTACCTTAAGGGCGATGTTGGAAAAGCGTTGGAAAAAGTAAAGGAAGCAAAAAATGCATTGTGTAAGTGGGTTATCTCAATACCTTTGATCGAAAAAGAGATCTTCCACGAGATAGCCAGTATGCTTTCCTGTGAACCCAATACCAGACCAAAGGCTAATGAAGTTTACTCTACATTTTCTAAGTTTGCTTAATTTTCAGGCAGAAGTTTAACCTTCAATTCTCTAAGGTATTAACGGTTTAACTACATTTAACATTTCAACAAATTTTTTAAATATTAGTAAGGTCATTTAAGCAGAATGATAAAGTACAAGGACACAAGATGGATGTGGCTAGTACTGCCGTTTAACGCATCTACCGGACCCTTGTCTACACTCATTACTCTTCAAATTCTAACTTTAGGTGGTAATGCACTTGACGTATCTTTTGCTATATCCTTGAGTAATGCAGTCTTAATACCATCTTCGCTTTTCTGGGGATTTATGGCTGATAGAATGGATAGAAAGAAACAGATCCTTATAAGCATGGGCGGAACTTCAGTATCTTTACTTCTTATGCCACTTGTTAATTCAATACCTCTGTTAGCAGCTGATTACTCTCTAGTTACGTTCATGAGTACAGCCTCTACTACTCCCTTTAACTTACTTGTGATGGAATCAGCTGAGAAAAAGCAGTGGGGTCAACTGTTTTCAAAGTTCTCTTTCTTGTCCTCTCTAGGTATGCTAATAGGCTTGTTAATCTCAACTGTCCTTGTACTTTTTCTCAAGATCTATCAAATAGAGGAAATTTTGGGGTTAATCGCTTTAATCACTCTTGTTACGGGATTAAAGCTAATTCCAAAACCAGTTATAACGTTTGAGAGGGTAGCAATTTTACATCATAAGGAATCCTTCATGATAAGAATGAGACATTTGCCTATGATGTTCCTTCATTTACCCAACCCTCATTCCTTTAAGATGTTCTCTTTAAAGAGATTGAGGATAAAACCTACAAATTATATTCCACTCCTTTATCTTGGTATTGTAATCTTCTACATTAGTAGTGGAATTTTTAATACTGTGTATCCAGCAGGCCTTTATGTAAAAGGCTTAGATAAATCTAGTGTATTAACTGTGATCACAATTGGAATGATCTTCCAGATTTTAGGATTTAAAATTTCAGAAAGATTGTTAGTAAGAGCTGAAGAGAAGAAAATAGCTCATCTCTCGCTACTTCTTAGAGGAGTATCTTACGTAGTAATGGGAATAGTAACAGAACTGTTTTTCGGCCTTCCAGTTTTCGTTTCAGGGTTGATATTTTATCCTTTAGCAGCTGGGATTGCATACTCATTATTTTATTCGTCATCCAGCACTCTCGTGTTTAAAATCGTAGGAGAAAGGAGCCAAGGCAGTGGGTTAGGAGTATATAGTACCATAGTAGGGGTATCTCTTTTCGTCGGTTCAATACTCTCAGGATACCTTACTCATTATCTAAGCTACGGTATAGACTTCGTTATAGCTGGAATACTATTAGTCTTAAACTCCTTTCTATTTAGGTATCTTGAGGAAGGTTAGCTCAAAATTCGCACTCAAAACTTTCAACTCCTTTTATATCAGTTTCCACAGCATATACATAACCGCCTTCAGGGTCGTCATTTGCTGTAGTTATGAATAGAGTTCTCATATTGTTCCCCCCGAACGTAACAGAGGTAGTGTGAGATGCAGGGACTTTGATCTCACCTACTATTTCACCTTTAGGACTCACTCTAATTACTTTTCCTCCTCCGTATATTGCTACCCATAGATATCCTTCTGAATCGATCGTCATCCCGTCTGGGACTCCTTGAAACCTCGTTAGATCGACTAGAATCTTTCTATCCCTTATTTCTCCAGTAGAAAGGTTAAAGGCAAACTCAAACACTTTCTTAGTAGGCGAGTCTATATAATACATCTTAGTGTTGTCTAAATTCCACGCTAATCCGTTAGAGACAGTAATCCCTTCAAGAACCTTTCTAAATCTCAATCCCTTGTCCAACACGAACAGTGCACCGGTAGGATATTTTTCCTCGAGGTTCATAGTACCTACCCAATATCTTCCCATGGCATCACACTTACCATCGTTAAACCTGTTTCTGTTATCCCACTCCTTTACTTCATAAATTGTTCTTACGCCCTCTTCACTCACGTGGTAAAAACTCTTATCCGCTGTGACAACCAGTCCTCCCTTCTTGTAAGGCTGAAGGGAGCTGACGTAAGTTCCTACTTTAATCCACGTGTGCTTATCTCCCCTTAATGTATGGACTTCTCCTTTGAGTATGTCTACGAAATACAGAGTGTTTTTGAACCATACTGGTCCCTCGTATAGCATTCCTTTTTTGTTAACTATTTTCTTTAACAAATAATTCACCTCTTTCTTCTACATTACCTTGAAAATCTTCAAAATATACTTTCCCCTCCTTTGTTATGACTAAATAACCTACCTTTTCCCCGCACTTGTACGGGAAAGCTAAAATAGCATTCTGTGTCCTAACATTCTCTACTGCGAAGACCGGTGATAATGTATCATCTAACTCAAGTGCTAGGCATTCTCTTGCTAGAGGTTGTATCTCGTTTAGCACCTCGTTCAGTAGTTTATCGTATTCCAAAGCAAGTTCTCTCATTCTCTCCAAGTCTTCTAATCTCATGTGGATATTTAATAAACTCTGCCTATTATTTATCATCTCTTTAATAAAGTATAGAGTTTTTCTTTAATCCCACCTGTGCTGAAATACCAAAGTCGGTTCAAATAGCCAAAATAGTGTTCATGGAGGGGCTAACTAAGAACGAAATGTTAAATGTAGTTGAGTTGGTAAAAAATTCAGCGTATTTGACTCTGAGCTGGTTTGAATGATCTTAATGAGAGAAAGAAGAGTAGGGCTGAAATAAATCCTAGTGAGCTAATCAACCCCCACAAAATGACGGGAGAGTAAAGAAAGAACGTCATTAAGTAACTGGTGAGAGAAGAGCCCAGAACTCTGCCTAAGGAAGTAAATATACCGAAAACCCCTATTTGTTTTCCCCTCTGTCTCCTCTCAGTTAATGATGTTGCTACAGCTTGAACCAGAGGGGAGACTATGATTTCAGCTAATGTTATGAATATTATGTCTACCACAGCCTCTACGTAGTCTGTTATAAAAGCTACCAAGAAGTACGAAACCCCGTAAATAACACATCCTAAAGGCAAGTATTTTTTGACGTCTGTTATCAATTTCCCTACATAGTCCTGAAGCATTACTATCATTAAGCCGTTTACCATGAAGAGCAAACTCACCTGAATTACTGAGAAATGAGGAATTGTTGTATAATAGGTAATTAAACCAAAGCCAAGTTGGCTCATTAGCATGAATATTAATGCAGTAGGGATAAGAAACGTTAATAGTGTTCTTGAGACTTTAAATGACACTTCAACACCACCTTTAAAATCTGGTAGCATCCTCACGAAATATAAGGGGACTAAAGCTATAATTGAAGCAATGAAAAGGAGTTTATTAAAGCCAAGGACTTGAAAAATATAACCACCGATGAGGGGTCCGACAGCCCAACCGGCGTTGATCCCAACCCTCTGCCTGCTGAAAGCTCTGATCAAACTGTCGAGTTTATTTTCAAAAATATCACCGACGATTGACGTAGAAGAGACGAAGTATATATCGTTGAAAAAAGTTTGTACTAGAATTAGCGATGAGACTAAAATTGGGAGAGATATTTGAGATGCTAGAAGAAGCGAAATTGAGGAGAGCACTATCGCTATTGTCATACTTTTCCTTCTTCCCAAACTGTCTGTAAGAATCCCGCCGATATAGTAAGCTATTAAATTTATGATACCTTGTAAGAGATAGAAAATCGAGACAAATGCGAGTGGTAATTTGTAAACTGAATAGAGCGCATACCCTATAAAAGGCCAGACTAACGAACCGCCTAAGGCTCTGAACGCTCCTATAAGAGCTATCTTATTAATATCGTTCAAACTCTGTCATTTTAAGATTGACTTTCTCTCCTTTTGAATTTAAGCATTGTTATTACAATTCTTTACTTGCTCAAGGACTTTTCGTACTAAGTCTGAGAGATCTTTAACAGCACTCTCTAACGACATTTTTCCTTTTTCTTCATCAACCTCCACCCTGCCACCAACATTAATAATCCCGTATTTGTTTGCCTCGCTGGTTGGTATTGTCTTAAATACTCCATCTTTTATAGTAAAATCGTCTACCTCCTTTAGCTTGTCCTCTCTTACCAGTCGCCTATTAATTGCGTATATTCTGGAAGTCTCTACGGAGCCAGCGTGCATGTCTATTATGTTAGGAAAGAGGTCTCTATCTCTTCCTACTATAGAGAATATGTGGAGTTTAAAACATTTATCATTACTCATATTAACTTCTCTTCTGATTATGTCTAATGCGGACTCATTTCCTCCGTGACCATTAATGATTATAAGAGAGGAAATTCCAGCGTTTTTTGAACTATTAACGATATCTAGTAAGAAGTTTATCATGTTTATATAACCCACTGAGATGAAGGGGAACCCGTAATGTTCTTTAGAACAACCGTAGTAGATGGTAGGATAGAGAATTAGTTGATCTCTAAATCTCTCCTCAACTTTTTGGGCTATCCATTCAACTATAATTCCATCTGTTCCTATTGGTAAATGGGGTCCATGTTGTTCTATGCTTCCTAAAGGCATTAGGCCAATCTTACCCTTAATTTCATCTTTAGTGATTTCAATTAGTTTCATTTGATCACCTGATAAAACTCTGTGTGTTTAATAATATAATTTGTTTATGTGACGATACTATTTGCTGAACAGTAAATTTTTCCTTAATTATCACGTTAATTATTATCTAATCTTTAATTTATCTTTGAAGGACTTTACTGGAGAACGCGTAAACTGTATTCCAACTATACTTCTTAGCACATTCAATCGCGATCTGCTTGAATTCTTTATAATTACCCAGTAATTCAACTGCGGCTTCAAACAGTGCTTCTTTATCTCCAGACCTCACTACTTTAACAGCTTTGCAATCTCCATAATAGTGTTTTATTGCTGGGATGTCGTACACAACTACCGGTAAGCCGTTTGCGAGTACTTCGGCAACTACTATTCCAAAGGAATCCACGTAAGAGGGATATATCATTATCTTTGAGGATTTCATCAGAGAATAAAGGTAAATTTTGTCCCCTATCTTTCCGAAGTATTTGATATCCGTTTGTCCTTACACTTTCATTTCAATCATTTCACTCATGATCAAGTGTAGGGACTTAGCTCTCAACCACCTATCAGGTGGGTCATGGGTCTCCTTCGAGCCAAAAGGCATGTGGCTCACATCTCCGTTTACGGGGCTTAGAACATTGCTCCCATCACCCCGTAGGCGTAGATTCAACACAGCAACAACATCCCTAACCACTTCTCTAACCCTTGGGGGATTGACCTCATCGGATTTGCAGCTTACTTAGTTTTTCATCATTCTCTTCAAGAAATTAGTCAATAAATGAATATAAAAAGACTTCTATTGTTATGAAAAAGGATTCAGCCCGTAGGTAAGATAGTCTTTTATGTTGAACCTGTTATTTGTAGGGCCTATTAACGCGAAAGAAGAATAACCTAGTTTCTTTAGTTCCTTTATTACACGTATTGTATCTGGTGTTTCTTTCATCATACCTTGTCTTGCAACGTTTATTACTATACTTCGTACCTTAGTGCTTTTGCTGGTTCTATTTTTGACGCTCTGTAAGCAGGGATGAGCCCAGCGAAAGTGGAAATGAGGACTATAAATAGGAAAAGGGTCAAGGCTTGGGTAACGGTAAATATTGGTTGGGCGTGTAAGCTCTTGAAGAGAGGTGAACTGAGAAGGAAGTCGAGAAAACCGTAAGAACTGAAGTATCCTCCTATTATTCCTATTCCACCTCCTATTATTCCCATTATTGTTGCCTCTGATAGGAACATTAGCATTACTTGCCTCCTTTCAAATCCCAAGGACATTAAAAGTCCTATTTCCCTAGTCCTCTCAACAACAGAAGTAATCATAGTAGTTAGTACGCTTATGAAAGCTACTATAAAAGACGCAGAACTGACTATAAGTAGTAGTAGGTTGAAGGACGCTACTTGTTGATTTATAAAGGATACTACATCTTGTGCGGAGTTTACACTTACGTAAGAGCCCAAATACTGACGGATCTCAGACACAACTTTACTTACATCTTGTAATGAGGAAGCTAAAACTATAGCTCCTGAATATTTTGTCCCATATATCTCTTCACCTATTGAATAAGACATAATTAGTGCTTTGTTAATACTAATAGTCCCCAGATTAACGTCGAAATCGCTAAGCCCTCCCGTCACCAATAAAGTCTCCGTTTTCTGATCCCCGTTAGGTAATACTATGCTCACAGATATCTCCTGACCTACATGTAGAGATGGTTGGTTAGGAGAAGGAGGATTCTGAAGATCGTAACCTATAGCGACTTGATTATAACTTTGAGCTGAAGGGGCCGTCCCACTTTTAATGCTAATTCCTGGCAAGACTTTTTGCAAGTCATAGATGTTAACCGACAAAATTGTAGTACTGATCTCTCCTTTGGAAGTATAGATCGTTACGGGTATCGTGTAAAATGGGACTACGTAAGCGACTCCATTTAAGTGGGAGATTTGTGTGATCGTATAAGATGATAGGTAACCGTTGAGGGGGGTGACAAATATTACCTCAGGAGAGACATCTCTTAGGATAAGGTTTATAGCTGACTGGCTCAACCCTTGAACAGACGCCGTTATAGTTGTAATGATGAGAGGACCAACTACTATTCCCAAAATAGTCAGGATAGCTCTAGTTTTTCTCTCGAAAAGAGCTCTATAAGCAAACCTGACTATATCTGAACTTTTCATAACCTCACCTATACTTCGTATCTTAGTGCTTTTACTGGTTCTATTTTTGACGCTCTGTAAGCAGGGATAAGTCCAGCAAAAGTGGTAATAGCAATAATAGCCAAGAAAATAAACACTAACTGTTCTACTGAAATCGAGGGAACAACGTTAAAGGCTACACCTCTTCCTTCAAACGAGTTCGATGCAATTGACGCCAGTAGGAAGGAACTGAAGTATCCTCCTATTGTTCCTATTCCTCCTCCTATTATTCCCATTATTGTTGCCTCTGATAGGAACATTAGCATTACTTGCCTCCTTTCAAATCCCAATGACATTAACAGTCCTATTTCCCTAGTCCTCTCAACAACAGAAGTAATCATAGTAGCTAAGACTGTGAAAAACGCCACTACAAACGACGCTACACCTGCAACTACTAGTAGAGCCTCGAAAGAGGAGATTTCCTCGTTTACTAGGTTTAGTATTTGCTGACTTGAAGTGACCTGAACGTAATTACCGTACTTTTCTTTGATGATATTTACCAAACCTTCAACCTCACTCGGGGACGATGCTACTACTATAGCCCCAGCGTAATTTGTCCCACAGATAGACTGTCCGAGAGAGAAAGGAGCATACAATGCTTGGTTAAAGTTAGCCCCTCCGAAAGAAGCTATTTGCGCCAACTGACCTACGACTACAAATGTCTTACTTACCCTCTCTCCTTCAAGGTTAATCAGGTAGACAACCATAATCTGCCCAGTGTGATAAGTAGGTTGACCAGAATATTGGGGGTTTGCAATATAATAGCCCACGTCTAATTCGTCAAAAGAGTTAGGCGAGGGTAATGAACCGCTTTGAAGCTTTAGACCGGGCATTACTAAATTAATTTCGGAGACGTCCATTGAGAAAACTACAGTCGCCTCTAGTCCCTTAGGAGTGTCTATGTATGCAGGTATAAGATAGTACGGTACAACTGCTTTTACTCCCGGTAAGTGGGAGATCCCATCAATGACATATTGGTTTAGGGTTCCTTGGCTTTTCGGTGCTAAGTATATGTTTAAGGGCGAGAAGAAGTTAGTTAACTGTTGGTTCAGACCTATGTCGAACCCTTGAATCGTAGCCACGAGTGAAACAACTATAAAAGGGCCTACCATTATGCCCAAAATCACTAAGACCGCTCTAGTTTTCCTCTCTAACAGTGCGTCAAATGAGAACTTTATAACATCAGATGTTTTCATCTGTCTTCCTCCTCTTGAGTAATAAGTAAATTATGATCACTACTACTATTACTGGAATCCCGAATAACAATGCTACACCAAACAAGTTCTGATGTGATGTAGTAGTATTTGTAGTTTGTAACACTGTGATGGGACCGTTATAAGTGTATGTAATGTTAACGGTCTGGTAGGTCGGCGTCTGGTATAAAATGACGATAGGAATATGAGAAGAGTTGGAGGTTAAGGTCAGAGATATAGGGAGAGGTGATGCTGTTGGTAGCTGACCGATATAAGTGCTCCCTCCGGGGTAATAGATGATAACGTTATTAGCTTGTGTGTTTCCATCGTTCAGCAAAGTAGCCTGGAAGATGTAAGAACCGTTTACCTCAGTAACTGATGGTTGGAGTATTTGGATTGAGATGAGTCCGGTAATTAATAATGACAAGTTTTCGTTGTAAGTTACAAAACCATTGGGTGTCTGGTATTGTAAGCTCAGTGAAAGTGGTAAGGTTTCCGTAGCCGATATTGGTGAGAACGTGTGGACGGTGATCGTGTAATTGTGGTATGGAGGTATAGCGTTGATCTCGAACTGAGTCTGGGAAAGCGATAGTAGTTGTGAGTTAGTAAATATCTTTAAAAAGGCATTGGTGACAGTGTAGTTATTGTTGTTAAACAGCGTTATAGTCAGATTCTGGCTAACTTGGTAATATAAGGTAGAAGGAGAGATGTAGACGTTAATTCCGTTCTGTGCGCTAGTAACTACTAAGGGTAGTGTGAACACTTGTGTATTCTGTATTCCCGAGTAGTAGTAAGATATTGTAACCTGCACGGGATAAACTCCAGGAGAGAGGTAAGGGGGGACGTAAATGCTATAAGGTATTGAGTCGGTGTAAGAAGGACTAAGTTGGTATATCGTAGTATTCGTAGCTCCCACCACTTGGATATCGCTAAATAATACGTTTACGCGGAGGTCAAATAAGCTCTGGTTAACTAAGTTCCTTATTTCGAGTAGCACTTCTGACTGCTGACCCTGAACTACTGTAGATGGGACTAATGACAAGCTAATTAAAGGCTTTGAGTAAACCGGGACTATTATTTTGCTGGAAGAGGTGAATTCACCGTACTCGGAGTAGTAATTAATATTAAAATAAAGGCATAATAATGAAGACGCGTTATCTGGTACAAGTAACGAAATGGGAATTTGCACATTTCCATAGGGAGGAATCTCTTGAATCACATAATAGGGCTGTCCGGTCTCAACAGAGTGGGTTGAGACATTCACGGAGTAGATGGGGTAAGGTAAGGGGTTAAACACCGTCAACTCTGCTTGTGAACTGCTCCCAAGATAAGGATATGAGACCCACTCTAGGCTCACCACTTCGGGCCCAGTCGTGTTAATTCCCACCTCCACATAGTCAGGTATGGTGAAGGAATACTGTGTTCCTCCGTAAATATAAGTCCCAGTTATAGTGAGTGGGTAGATTCCAGGGGTGGTGCCGTAAGGTACGTAAACGCTTATAGATATAGGCAAAACCCCTGAAAAAGTTATAGGAGTCGTTACGTTATACCCCACAATCATTACACTTTGGGAATTTACACTAAAAGACGTAAGTAGCGCACCTGTTGAGTTAAGGTATACAATGAAGGTAGATATTTGTCCAGGTTTTAAGGAGATAGGGTAGCTTTTAGCAATGAGTGGCTCCTTGGGGAATAGGACTAAGGTTCCGTTATTATATGTTGCCATATGGACTCCTCCTAACTCATCTGTAAAAGTTAGTGTGTAATTGACACGGTACGAACCTGGAGATATTTCAGAGGTTACGTTTACATACTGTGATACACTTATAGCCGAATATGGTTGAACCGCCGAGACTGTAAAGTTTATAATTCTCGATCCTGTCAGACTGTAAATTCCTTTGGGTAATTCAGCCGAAATGATAACGTTACTTACTACTTTATTGCTAGGGTTTTCTACCGTTACTGTAAGGGGTGATATTCCTTGTCCGGGCGATACAAATTCACCATTACCCCATTGAAATATAACCTTAGGATAAATTACTGAGGAAATGTAAATTGGTATTTGAGTAGTGGCCTCAAATATACTGTTGTCATATGTGTAGTTTATGGACAAAAACACTTTGTACAAGCCTGGGGAAACGTTGAGAGGTACGGTTACGAAGAATACGATTACAGACTGTGTCTTATTAGCTGAAAGTATGTAACCGTTTATAGGAATTAGGGCCTGACCGAAAGGCTGATAGGTGGTCGATAATAAAGATGCTCCTATAACATCGGCCTTTATCACGACATATAATGGCACATTAAAGTCCCCTGGAGTTACGTTCTGAGGCTGTACTAAAGAACCCCATTCTATAGCAGTAATAGGTGGAAAATTACCGTAAGGGGCAGAAAATGTTGTTCTGTGGTAAACGGTATCAAATGAAGTAGAGAAAAGTATTAGAGTTAAGAGGAATAACATTATTGCTTTTCTATTCACTGCTCTCACCTAGTCTATTTTCTCTATTTGACCGTCTCTCATGTGAATTTTCCTCTGCCCGTAAGCGGCTATGTCAGGTTCGTGAGTGACGATAATAACCGTGGTACCGAACTCTTTATTCGCCCTTAAGAACGTGTCCATGACAACCTTACTGGAGGCTGTATCTAGATTTGCAGTAGGTTCGTCTGCAAGAAGTATTTTGGGATTTTGGGCTAATGCTCTGGCTATTGCGATTCTCTGTTGTTGGCCACCAGACATTTCGCTAGGCTTTTTCTTAGCAAGGTCTTTCAGACCTAGCCTATCAAGGATATCTAGTGCGATCTTTCTCCTCTCAGATCTGGGCACTCCTCTTGCAATAAGAGGTAATTCTATGTTCTCTAATGCAGAAAGTCTGTCTACCAGGTTGTAGCTTTGAAAGACAAAGCCTATGTACTTGTTCCTCAACTTAGCTATTTTCTTATCGGGAAGTTTAGTCACGTCCTTACCGTAAATTAAAATTTCCCCTTCAGTGGGTTTACTCAAAGTTCCGATAATTGTGAGAAGTGTGGTTTTACCTGAACCAGAGGGCCCTTGAATGGAAACTATTTCCCTTTCATAGATGTTCAAAGTTACGCCTTTTAATGCAACGACTGGCACTTTTCCGTAATAGACTTTCTTAACGTTATGTAATTCAACAACCGGAGTTAATGGCATATCTGATATTTAATCCCTGACCTTAAATAGATAATCGTAAGTTCAAAAATTCCAACCATGAATTTTTAGATGTAGTATTGATTGTTCGTAATCACGGTTTTGCTCCAGTTCAACATTAAGGGCTTTGAGAAGGTCTCCTACGTGTGAGCTAGTACCGGCAAGATCCCAATTAGCGATGCTACAATCCCTATTAGTAGAAACACCTCTACAAGAAATAATACTATACTCCACTTATCGACCTTTTCATTTGATTTAAAGTCCTTTTCTCCTTCCGAGCTCATGATATCAAGGTACACTCTTTTGATATTAAGGTTTTATCCTTATTTTTCCGTACCGTTTACTACTTATACCTTAACAAAAGTTGACTAGCTTTAATAATTTTATTAAGTTTCAATACAATGTGGATATTATATGTACATCGAAGGAGAAAGAGCAGTAAAAGGAGAAGGGGTGTACATTAATGACATTCCGGACTTACCGGGGACTCTTCAAATGGTCATTTTCAGGAGTTCTATAGCTCATGGTATAATTAAGAGAATAGATGTCAAGGACGTCTTCTGCCACGGAGGAATCGCCCTGACCCCAGAAGACCTTTCCAAAGTGATTATAAATCCCTTTCCTACTACTGTCGACAAAAAGATCGAGTATTTCCCCTTTGCGAGGAGGAAGGTGAGGTACGTAGGAGAGCCTTTAGTCCTAGTCCTCGCAAAGGATTACTATAAAGCAGTAGACCTACTGGATTACGTTCAAGTAGACTTTGAGGAGTTAACGCCGGTAGTAACTATAGACGACGCGCTCAAAGGGAATTCTCTAGTCCATGAGGAGATCGGTACTAACGTCGTGATGGACAAAGTTTTCTCTTTTGGTGATCCTGACGTCTTTTCTAAGGCTGAAGTGATAATCACACATCCATTTAAATTTGCACGTCATTCGGCATTGCCTCTTGAACCGTATGGTGTTCTCGTTCACTTTGAGGAAGAACTGAACGTATGGGCTAACATTCAAGGTCCAATGCTCCAGGCCTATTTTATTACCAAGGCGTTGAACATACCTATAACTAAGCTGAAGATGAAGACCCCTAAGGACATAGGGGGTAGTTTTGGTATCAAATATGAAATTTACCCTTACATAACCTTGGCAGCTGCAGCCTCTAAGCTCCTGAAAGCACCCGTCAGATGGGTGGAAAGCAGAACAGAACACTTTATCGCGAGTTCCGCTGGAGCTGAAAGAAAAGGAGAGGTCGAAATAGCGGCTACTAAAAGCGGAAAGATTCTAGGGATAAGATATAACTTTATAGAAGATGTCGGAGCTTACGTAAGACCGCCTGAGCCCGGAGCTTTATTTAGGGTTCAAGGGTGTCTAAATGGCGCTTATGACGTAAAGAACATCTCAGGTTGATATAGAGTGGTAGTCACTAACAAGAGCCCTACTGGTCTTAATAGAGGCTATGGAGGACCGCCATTCTTCTTCGCTCTAGAAACTGCTATCGATCACCTAGCCGACGAATTGGGTTTAGATCCGTTAGAATTAAGGATTAAGAACCTAATAACTCGTTTTGATAGAGTAATAGATGGTGTAGAGTTTTATGAGACTCCCGGAGGAGGTCTTTACCCGAAACAAGATTACTTAAGGGTTGTTAATGCAATTAGGGAGGAATACGAGAGGTGGAAGGGGCAAAAGGATGTAGGAGTAGGTTTAGCTGTCTTTGTTGAGCCCTCTGTTACTAACTTAGCCTACGTGGATCTGGCATTAAATAATAGGAGGAATCCGCACTCAGCTTCGGCAGACTACGTCACCTTAAGCTTCAACCCCGACGGTACTCTGTCTGTGTTCGTAAATGGTACGAACGAAGGGCTCGGACACGAGACGACTATAGTCGACATCGTTTGTAAAGAGTTAGGGTTGAAGCCTAATGAAGTGTCAGTTACTAATCAAGTCGACACAGATCAGCCGTGGAACTTGGCTAGCGGTAGTTATTCCAGTAAGTTTGCTCCAGTAATCATAAGTGCGTTAATTCTCGCTATTGAGGATATGAAGAAAAAGCTAACTACCTTAGCTAAAAAGTACCTAGAGGCTGAAGAAGTAGCATTTCAGAACGGGCAATTTGTAGACGTTAAAAACCCGAAAAAGTCCGTAGACATCAGGAGGTTAGTCTCAGCTTATCACTGGAATCCTTCGGCGTTTAACGTCGACTTTCCTCTTGTATCAACTGGTTATTTTTATTCACCGCTTTTAAAACCGGTCGAGGGGGATAGGATTAATTCGGCTCTGGGTTATGGGATTAACGCACACCTTGCTGTAGTCAAGATTGTTGACGGTCAAGTTAAAGCGGTCAAATATGTTGTTGCACACGATATAGGTAAAATCCTGGAAAAGGACATTCTGGAGGGTATTATGACTGGGAGTATAGTCCACGGGATTAACATGGCTCTGTATGAAGAGATGAAGTATGACGAGAGGGGAAATCCATTAGTTACCACTTTTGATTCCTATGAGTCACTCACGTTAGGGGATCTAGTCGATATCGAGATCCAATATATCCATTTTGAAACTCCTTCCCCTTATATCCCTTCCGGTGCGTATGGAGGTGGAGAAGGCCCCATAATGGGTGTTCCAGCTGCTATTGCCAACGCAGTGTCTAGATTGTTAAAGAGAAGGGTAAGTGAAATTCCCATAAGGGTGACCTAAATGTATGTACTTGGAGTCCCTAGACCTTTCAAATACGTTAGAGTGAAGACGTTAGAGGAAGCTCTAGAGGCTTTAGAAGAAGGAGGGAGACCGTTAGCAGGTGGGCAAAGTCTTATCCCGATGATGAGATTAAGGATCCCCTTTGACACATTGGTTGATATCAACGAGTTAGATTTAGATTATGTAAAAGAAGAGGACGACGTTTACAGAATCGGGGCTTTAACTAGACACAGTGAGATAGCTTCGAACCTCCCTCTTTTAAGGAACGTAGCCATCAGTATAGCGGACTTATAGGTGAGGAATAGAGGAACTATAGGTGGTTCTCTTGCTAACGCAGACCCCTCTGCCAACTATTACCCAGCACTGCTCGTCTTAGACGGCGAGGTTAAAGTTTTAAGTAAAAGGGGGAGTAGAAAAATTAAAGTTAAAGATCTGTACGTAGAACCTTATACTACTTTAAAGGAGGGAGAGTTACTAACTGAGGTCACTCTCAGTAAACCCGATAACTCTAAGTTTTACTTTAAGGCAATAAAGAAAGGAGGTTCAGCGTATCCTATTGCTATACTCGCCGTAGTTAAGATGAAGGACGGAAAACTCAGGGCTTCTATAGGAGGAGTTTTTCCGAAACCAATAACCCTAGAGGGAGAGAGTAAAGAAGAGTTGATAAAGGCGCTTGAAAGTGTTGGCGAAAAACCGATGTCAGATCATCATATGAGTGGAGAAGGTAGGCTAAAGCTAGCAAGAGAAATGATCAACACGTTTGACCAAGGTTACTACGAGTTGAGATTAGTCGAAGACAGGAAGATAAACTGGAAGACTGGAGAAAGAATGAGAGTGATTGATGAAGCCAAAATTAAAGCCAGGGTTAACGGGGTGTTGATAGAGGACAGAATAGAGGGTAGAACCTTACTGGTAGACTTCTTACGCAAACACGGGTTTACTGAGGTAAAGAAAGGATGCGATGAAGGTAAGTGCGGGGGCTTGTACGGTTATTATTAACGGCGTTTCTGTGAAATCTTGCTTGTTTCTAGCAGTTCAAGCCGTTAACCTCGATGTAAGGACGGTAAAAGGTCTTAATGTGGAGTGGCTACAGAATGCGTTTGTTCGTAACTATGCTTCTCAATGTGGATACTGTACGCATGGTTTTCTAATGGCTAGTTATGATTATTTAAAGAATGTAGATCCGAAAGCGGCTGATGAGTCGTTAAAGTACTCTATAAGAAATATTTGTAGGTGTACTGGTTACGTAAATATAATAAGAGCTATTAAAGAGGCGAGTAGGAATGAAGTACAAAGTGGATGAGGACGGCATAGCGTGGATTACGTTAGACAGAGTTGATAGACTAAACGCCTTTGACGAGGAGAGTTGGAAGGAATTAGGGGATAAGGTGAGAACTGCTAATAACGATAGAAAAGTGAAAGTGGTAGTCTTAACAGGGGAGGGGAGGGCGTTTTCGGCTGGGGACGATATATTTGCCATGGCTGAACTTAAAGACGCTGATGATGCTAAGAAGTTCTTTAACACCCTTTACTATGCCGTGGAGTCACTGATCGAGCTCGAAAAGCCTCTCATATGTGCGGTTAATGGGCTAGCTTACGGAGGAGGTTGTGAAATATTGCTGTTCTGTGATGTGGTGGTAGGGAGTAAAGAGTCTAAATTTTCTATACCTGAGGCAAAACTGGGTCTTATACCGCCCATGGCTATAAGTGTAGGGCATAAGTACTGGGGGAAGGCTGTAAACAGGCTGGCGATCACGGGGAAGCCATTACTGCTGAGGAAGCTAAACAAATAGGGATTGTTGATTACATAGCGGACGACGTTTTCATGAAGTCGAAGGAGATAGCTAAAGATATAATCCAGAACGTAGACTTAGAAGCTGTAAAAGTAATAAAGAAGTGGACTAAGGCTGAAAAGGAAAGAATAAGAGCTGCTATAATGGAGTTAGCCCTTCTGTCCATAACCAAGTCTGCGAAGTCCAGAATGGAAGGGTTTAAGGATAGGCATAGGAAAGAAAATAAAGGGTAAATAACGACGGAGAAGGAAAAGACGCTGTTCTTATCGTCTAATCTTACATAGAGTAGAAACCGTTTTTCACTTTCCTTTCCATTTCTCCCATTAGTTTAGCGTTTATCCACATCCTACCGAAAGCCCCTATGTTGTCTTCTTCAACCACTACGATAACATTGTTAGGTCTCCCATTATCCTTACTATTATCTCCTCTACCTTGTGGTGTATATGACCAGCCTTTTTGTACCGTTAGTCCCTAAACTTTCATTTTATTCATTTTATGTATCAAGTGTAGGGACTTAGCTCTCAACCACCTACCAAGCTTAACAGTAGGTGGGTCATGGGACTCCTTCGAGCCAAAAGGCATTTGCTCACATCTCCGTGTAAGCCTGCAGGGCTTGTGGCATTGCCACCATCACCCTGCAGGGTTTGGGCATCTCGTTCAAATTAATTCAGGATAAACGAACATAAAAGATTTCTATCATTATAAAAAGGATTCAGCCCTTATGATATAATCGTTAGGACCATTTTGCATTAAGCTAGTTTGCCACCCTTAATCCTTCAATGAGTTTTCAATATCCTGAGCGAACATCTGAATATTTATATTATTGTTTTCGAATACTTTCAGTATCGGTATAAAATTTCCTCCCTTTTAAAAATTAGTGGTCTCAGTACTCACTTAACGTCCCCCTATATCTAGCCCTCTTAAAGGCATAAGAGTAGAATGCGATACCTAATGGGATCAGAACGGATGTAAATAATGACAAAGCTATTACATATTCGCTGACTTGCGATAACGAATAACCCTCAAGCAGGGCATACCTGAGACCTTCGAGAGCCCACGTGAGGGGTATTGCGTAACTGACTAACTTAATAAAACCTGGTAAGACTGACACGGGAAATACAACACCGGTCGTCAGTGTAGTGAACGTAGAAAAGAAGAAAGATATTGGGTTTCCTTGTTTAACAATCATCGTAAATCCGGCTGAAATCATTCCGAGACCTAAGGAAGAGGTAAGTAATAGAAAGATAAGGATTATAGCTGAAATGATGTTAACGTCATACTTAACACCTAAAGCGTAGCCTATGAGCAAGATTACTACTGCGTTTACAGTATTTATTGTAAACCCCCACAAAGCTGAATAAATCAAAAAAGAGAGTACTCCACCAGATGACATTACATAGTACTCTATCGTACCGTAAAGTTGCTCGTTGCGTAACCTACCACTTAAGGTCGTTATTACAGACGAAATATAACCTTGGAATGCTAGTCCGACTACCATGAACGAAACATAAGATGCACCTTTAAAATGCATAGAACTGACTACAATATTACCTAAAGAAGTACCTACAAAGTAATAAGTGAAGACTGGTAAGACCCAAGACAATAAGTTCAGGATAAGCTGTGTTTTGTAGCTAGTCCATATCTTAAAACCCCGCAAGTAAATGTAAGCGTAAAGTTTATCTATTACTCCCATCTCCTGAACCCTCCCCCTCTCCTCCTATTTTTAGGGTTGTCGATCTCCTCATCTGTAAAGTAGACAAACGCATCCTCAAGTGTAGGTTCCTCTTCACCTAATACCTCACCTTCTACCTCTATTCCTTTCTCCGGGACCCTCAGTATAACTTTTCCCTGAACGAAACCGCTTACGTATTTCTCGTAACCTTTTGGTATACTATCGGTCATAACTACCTTGATCTTCCCTATGCTTGAAGTAATTTCTTCTCTAGTACCTTGAGCAACTACCTTACCTCTCTTTAATAAGACTATTTTATCGGCTAGGTCTTCAACCTCTTTCATGTTATGTGAAGTCATTAGGATCGTTTTACCCTCCTTAGACAACTCTTTAACCAGACTCCTAAAATCCCTTGAACTAACCGGATCCATACCTAGCGTAGGTTCGTCTAAAAGAATCACCGGTGGGTCTAATAAGAGTGCTCTCGCTAAAGCCAGTTTCCTTTGCATTCCGGTGCTATATTTCATATATTGAATATTGGAAAATTCAGATAGACCAACTAAATCTAGGAGCTCCTTTGCCCTCTTTTTCGCTTCGGAAATTGACAAGCCTTGGACGATCCCGAAGAAGACTAGGTTATCAAAGCCCGAAAGCCTGAAGTAGAAAGCTCTCTCACTTACCATCATTACACCTATATTTTTTCTTACTTTCTTTTCTTCTCTGATACTGATTCCGTTTATCCTTGCGTCTCCTTGATCAGGGATAATCAGGGTTGATAGGATCTTTATCAATGTGGTCTTTCCTGCACCGTTATGACCCACTAACGCCCCTACGCTAGACTTAGGAATTGTAAAGCTCACGTCGTCTAAAGCTCGGATCTCTTTCGATTTGACTTTAAATGTTTTTGATATGTGTTCTATTTCAATCAAGACTACTTATCGCCTCCTTAAGCCCTTTTTTCAACTTCTCTTTCAACTCTACGTCAAGTTCACCCTTATTTTCAAGGATAAACCTTAGGTCTGAAAGGACTTCCTCTATCACTGTCTCTAAATGATGCTTGGGACTTAACAGCGCTTTCCCTGCCTCAGTAATCTGGTAAAACTTTTGAGTACCCTCTACTTTTGCTATAGAGACGTAACCTTCCTCAAGGAGCTTGTCTAGAGTGGGATATATAGCGCCCGGAGAAGGCTTCCAAAATCCTTGAGTTATTTTTTCTATCTCCCTCATTATCTGAGCGCCAGTCATAGCTCCTTTATTGCTGAGGATAGATAGAATAATGTGTTGTAGCCTTCTCTTCCTTCTCATAGATATCACTTATGATATCGAAATATATAAGTATAAACCAAAGAAAAAAGAAAAAGAAACAGAATATAATCACTTACAAAAACGTGTTAAATTACAACTAGTTCAGAGGATAAAAAGAAAGTTTACGTGAAAGATCTTTTACTGTTTTGCGGTTAGACTTTGCTCGAGCTGTTTCAAGTTCTCCTTATATACGCTGTAGAAGTCCTTAATAGAAGCCATTAAGTGCCATCTGTCTTTTTCGTCTAATAAGGGCTCCAATGAAGGTCCTATAGTCCTCCCTACAACAACGGGCTCGCTTATGTGAATGATCTCGTCTTCGTATTTGTGCGGGAACGCTATGCTCATTACCTTGTTCTCGTTTAAAACCACAGCCCTTATAATTTCCTCAATGATCGTACCTGGCCCCCAAGTAGTACCTCCCATTACCCTTATTATCTCTCCCGGTATTTTCTTTACATATTCCTCTACTTCGTGCTTACTCACTCCCATACTCTCATCAAACGGTTTCCCTTTCACAGTTACCGTGCTCCACAGTACTACTGCGTCTTCTCCGTGTTCCCCACCCACATACCCATTTACGTCGGTCACATGAACCTTTAACTTCTTAGCTATGTAAGACCTCATCCTCATCGTCTCTACTTGATCACCTGTACTAATCGTATATTCCCCAGAGTATTTCATGAAGACTGAAGCCATCATATCTACTGGGTTTGCCACCATGATGTAAAGTGCTCCCCTATTTCTCTTAGCCAATTTATCAGCTAGATCTATCATTATCCTCGCGTTGTCAACAAATAAGTCCCTTCTGCTCATTCCAGGCTTCCTCGGCTTTCCTGCAGAGATCACTACTATGTCTGCACCGTTTACGTCCTCTATGTTGTTTGTCCCCAGCACTTCTACCTTGAGTTTTCTCGAAGCCAATGCGTGCCTGAGTTCATGCTCAAACTTTTCAGGTAGTTCTGGGATTATATCGTAAATTATTGCCTCATCAATGTAACTCCCCATTATGACGTTAAATGCTATTGTTTGCCCTATCTTACCAGATCCAATAAAGGCTACTTTTGTCATGATTTATCACATGAGAAACTTCTCATCAATCTTATTTAAATTTACCTCATTAAATTTATTATCATTAATTAAACTAATTAGTTATGGATCTCTCGGATATAATAGCTGAATACGTAGTCTCGGTTCAGGAAGTCGAAGATAAAGTTTATGCAGAGGCTAAGAGGAGAGTGCTGGATTCAGTGGCTATTGCACTAGCCTCTAGAGATTCCCCTCCAGCAAAAATAGTCGAGAGCATAAGTGACCTTTATCCCGGAAATATTCATACCTTGGGTAACTTTTCCACCACTCCTGACTTTGCCTCCTTTTACAACACTTTATTAATAAGATACTTAGACTTCAACGACACTTATCTAGGCTTAGAGCCCCTACATCCCAGCGACATGATAGGGGGATTGTTAGCGGTATCCCCTGAAGCAAAGGGTGAGGACGTAATCAGGGCAATAGCCGTGGGCTACGATGTGGGTGTTAACTTATGTGACACTACTTCCCTAAGAAAGAAGGGTTATGACCACGTAAATTTCCTCGGGATAGCAGCAGCTTCAGCCCTCTCAAACCTCCTTAGGTTAGACCGGAATAAGGCAAAGAATGCCATATCCCTTTCAATAATCCCACACGTGGCTTTGAGGGAGACGAGGAGTGGTAAGCTCTCCATGTGGAAGGCTGGAGCAGCGGCTGAGGCTGTCAGGAACGCTGTATTCGTAACTCTCTTAGCTAAATCCGGTTTTACAGCACCCGAGTTACCGTTTTCCGGAGTCTTCGGTTTCTCCTCCATAGTGGCTAGGGATATGGACTTGAGTAAGTTTAGACCAGACGGAAGAGGGATCCTGAGGACCATGATCAAAAAGTACCCTGTAGAATACCATGCGCAAGCCGCAGTGGAGGCTGCAATTGGACTGGAATACCACGGTGAGATAAGGAAAGTGGTAGTAGAGACTTATGAGGCTGGGAAAACTATTCTTGCTGACAGCCGTGAAAAGTGGAGACCTCAAAACAAGGAAACAGCTGATCATAGTCTACCCTTTATAGTTGCGGTAAGCTTAATCAGGAAAGACTTCTGGCTTGATTCTTACTCTTTAATAGGAGAGCCCACATTGGAAAAGCTTATGGACTTAATAGAGGTAGTTGAGAGAGACGATTACACTTCAGTTTATCCTAAAGAATTTCCTACTAGGATAACAGTTATCACGGATAAGGGAGAGTTCAGTAAGGAGGTCAAAATACCCAGAGGGCATTACGCTAACCCGATGAGTGATGAGGAGTTAGAGGAAAAGGCGAGTAGGCTGGGTTTAAGCAAGAAACAAATTGAACTTATTAAAAATTTTGATAGTATAAAGGTGAGAGAGTTTGTCAGAGGTCTTAAGGAAGTCTGACTTCTTAGTTATACCCGGGGTCTTTAACCCTTTTACTGCCCTTTTAGCTCAAAAGGTTGGGTTTAAGGCAGTCTATCTTTCAGGAGGAGCTTTAACCTCTTCCCTCGGTATGCCAGACCTAGGCATAATTACGTTAGACGAGTTGGCGTGGATGGTGAGAAGGATTAGGGAAGTTACAGATATTCCTATAATTGTCGATGCAGATACAGGCTTCGGGGAAGCTGTGAATGTATATAGGACTGTAAAAGTGCTGGAGAGTGCGGGGGCTAACGCTATTCAGATCGAGGATCAGGTCTTACCTAAGAAGTGCGGTCATTTAGAAGGTAAGGAGGTAGTGAGACCTACGGACATGGTGCTTAAAATAAAAGCTGCACTGAAAGCTAGGAAGGATATGCTGATTATAGCCAGGACGGACTCTAGGGCTATTTATGGTTTAGACGATGCCATTACCAGAGCTCAGATTTACTTGGAGGCTGGGGCTGACGTAATTTTCCCTGAGGCATTAGAGAGCAAGGAAGAGTTCGAAAGGTTTGCAAGGGAAGTGAGAGCTCCCCTCTTAGCTAACATGACCGAGTTCGGCAAGACCCCCCTAATAAGTGCTGAGGAATTCAAGGCTATGGGTTATAAGTACGTTATTTTTCCCGTTACGATATTTCGGGTCGCAGCTAAGGCCATGAAAGACGCATTAGAAGTTTTGCTCAAGGAAGGTACGCAAAAGAACTTAATGGACAAAATGATGACCAGAAAAGAGCAATACGAGATTATAAACTACTACTTTTACGAGAACTTAGATAGGGAGTTAGCTAAGGAAGGAGTAAAATCTTGAACGTTCTCTGAGTTAACGTTGCTTTTTTTGTTAAAATTTTAATATTTTTCTTTCATTATTAACTTGGGAAAGATTTATAGTTTACGAATTCAATATAAGTATTTATGAGTCAAGTTAAAGTAAAGGTTTTAATCAATAGATCCCCTCTTAAAGTTCCCGTAGGGACTAAGACCATAGATGCTGTAAAGCTCATGGCTCAGAATAGCGTAGGCTCAGTTCTGATTGTGGATGGTGACAAACCGGTAGGAATATTTACCGAAAGAGACCTCCTGAAATCAGTAGCTAAAGGAGAGGACTTAAATAAACCTGTAGAGAAATTAGGTACTTACGGTAAGCTAATTACGATCAGGGAAGACGAACCTCTTTCTAACGCGGCAAGACTGATGCATCAATATAACATAAGGCACCTCGTAGTCGTAGATGGTAAGGATAATGTAGTGGGTATAATCTCCATCCGTGATATCATAAGTGAAAAGCACCTGCTTTCAGCAATTTCAACTAAATCAGATGAGGAATGGGTAGGGGGTGACTGAGGTTGGTTGAAATAAGTAGGGGTCTTGAGGACGTACTCATAAAGACTACTTCACTTACCTTCATTGACGGTCATCACGGGGTATTGCGTTATAGAGGCTACGATATAAACGATTTAGTTGAGTACTCTTCCTACGAGGAGTTAATTTATCTAATGTTATATGGAGAGCTTCTCAATAGGAAGCAACTAAACTAAGTGAAGGCTAAGCTCAACGAGAGTTACGAAGTACCGGAGCAAGTAATTAACGTAATTTACTCCCTACCGAGAGATTGCGACGCAATAGGGATTATGGAGAGTGCCTTTGGCATAATGGCGTCAGTCTATAACCCTAAGTGGGATAAGGAGAAAGATAGAGATAACGCTATCCAAATAATAGCTAAAACAGCCACAGTCGTAGCAAACGTCTTTAGGGCTAAAGAAGGACTGAAGCCTAAGATACCATCACCTTCTCAAAGTTATGCCGAGAGTTTTCTTGAAGCTTCCTTTGACAGAAAAGTAAGCGAAAAAGAAATCAAAGCTATGGACGCAGCGTTAATACTCTATACTGATCATGAGGTTCCTGCATCAACTACAGCCGGTTTAGTAGCTTCTTCTACGTTTTCGGACATGTACTCTTGCATAGTCGCTGCGTTAGCCGCACTTAAAGGGCCTCTGCACGGAGGGGCTGTCGAAGAAGCGTTTAAGCAATTCGTCGAGATAGGCTCACCAGATAAAGTAGATGAGTGGTTTAAGACAAACATCGTCGAGGGAAGAAAGAGATTAATGGGTTTCGGTCACAGAGTATATAAGATGTATGACCCTAGGGCGAAGATCTTTAAGAAATTAGCACAGCAGCTGGGCGAGCAAAACCCTGAGATAAAGAAGTACTTAGAAATTGCGGAAAGGCTAGAAAAACTAGGAATTGAAACTTTCGGCTCAAAGGGTATCTACCCGAACACAGACTTCTATTCCGGGATAGTTTTCTATGGGTTGGGCTTCCCGATTTATATGTATACGGCGTTATTCGCTCTCTCGAGGACCTTAGGTTGGTTAGCCCACTTTATAGAGTATGTAGAAGAACAACATAGACTCATTAGACCCAGAGCGCTATATGTGGGTCCAGAGTATAAACATTACGTCCCTATAGATAAAAGGTGAAACTTATTTCCAGAGGGTAAAGTTAAAATTCCTCACGATTAGTGATTTTTATATATTTTGTCTAGTTGTTTTTAATCGAGCTAAATCTTTTATCCTAAAGATGATTCTAAGTAGTACATAAATTATTATTTTTCTTCTATTCTAATCTTGCTTCACATTTTTGATTTAGATTAAAAACAATTACTATCTCTGTGAATAAACGAATAAATAATAGATAATTAAAGGCGAACTTGAGTTCGCTTTTTAATTTCACTAACTTAATCAGATTTATGTCAAAACTGTTTTTGAGAGAGTCGTCCGGGTTAGTGAAGAATGTCACACTAAAAGACTTAGTTATGTTGAACGTTGCAAATATGGGAGCTGGTCTAGCAGTTTTCGAAGGAATTTCTCCCTATATTCAACCGGGCTCAATACTATGGTTAACCTCTTTGCTTACCTTTATCCTCACATTACCTCTTGTCTACACGTATACGAGCCTCTTAATGAGGATGCCGAGAACTGGGGGAGATTACGTATGGATTTCAAGGAAATTAAACAGTAAGATAGGGGCTATAATGGGAGTAGCATTTGCATTTAATATGCCACCTTATTTCGCACTATCAGCGTTCTTTTCAGTCTCAGCAATAAACCTAGTTCTGTACGAGATCGGTATACTTAACCATCAAGAGGAACTGATTAACCTCTCAAATACGGTATTTGTTAACCCTTACGGAACTCTCACGCTTACTCAAGACCTCCTAATTTACGCTCTAGGTGCTATAGCGTTTGTGATAATCATCCTCATAAATATAATAAGACCTAAGTGGGGCTTTAGCCTAACTACCGCTCTCGGTATATTCTCCACAATTACTCTAATCCTCGCAATGTTAGTTTTAGCCTTAAACGCTGGTTCAGTGAGGTCTCAAATCCCTAATTTCATCAGTGAGTTCCAACTTTCTCCACAAAACACTTCTCCTTGGTCTTTCAGCTGGGCTTCAACACTCTACATGATCCCATTTTTCTTATCATTTGCATATATCTGGCTTTATGCGGGACCAGCAGTAGCTGCTGAGGCTAAAGAAGGATCGTTAAAATGGAATCTGTATCTAGGTAGTATAATGACGTTCCTCATGATCACAATACCTTTCTTCGAGATGTATGCCGAAATCGGTTGCCCCACGAACACAGCTTACTATCCTACATATACCTATAATTTCTGGAGTTTAGCAATTTTTCTCTCACACAATGAGATACTCGAATGGATTCTAGGTCTTGGTCTGATAGCTTGGAACTTCTTTATTATGGCTTTCGGTGTAGTAGTATTTGCAAGATATGTGTTCGCATTTGCATTTGACAGACTATTCCCAGCGATATTCGCAAAGCTTAACAAGTTCGCATCTCCGGTTTACGCTCATCTCCTCGACTTAGCTACCACGTTAGTATTCCTAGCTCTTCCAATAATTTCCGTAAGCGGTGCAACTGCACTATATTCGTATACTCCTTTAGCTCTGGCATACCTTATTTTAGTCTCACTTACCGGTATTAAGGTGGGTATTGAGGAGAGAAATAGGCAACTAATAATAGGTTCCGCTTTATCTACGGCGATAATGTTATTAATGGAAGGTGAGATCTTAGACCCCTATAACAACTACAGCTTCAGCGCAGTGAGGACTAGTGGGGTTAATTGGATAGCTACAGCTTACATTATCTCCTTAGTGGGTCTAGGACTGATAACTTATATCAGCGCTAAAAAAGTGAGGAGTAGGGAAGGAATAGATATTGACTTAGTCTATAAGGAGATACCACCGGAATGAACTATATTCTTCAGCTCATTCGATGATTTTTTCTCTACTAGTTCAATTTAGATTAAGTTAGAAAATGTATTATTTTGATGTCATTTAAAATTGAATGTTCTGTTACAAATAGGGTTAATTTACAAATTTTATTTGAGGTCAGAGTAATTTTATAAATGTGGAGTTTAACTATACTACTATGCATATAGATTTACACGGTATAATAGGAGCTATAATAGTGTTTTTAATAGCATGGATTTTTACGTCCATCCCAGTATGGTTAGCATCTAAGGCAGTATCGAAGGAAAACTCTTTCGGAGATGCACTAATTGCCACTCTTTTTGCATTCATAGTCTTTACCATAATAACATTCATTTTCGGGTTCATAGGCCTTCCACGTATAGGCGTAATAGTGGGGATCATAGGTATACTAGCCGTATTTAAGGCTATATTTGAGACTGGATGGCTAGGAGCTATAGCAATAGCTTTGTTAGCAGTAATAATATACGTTATCATAGCGTTTATCTTAGGACTGTTTGGTATAGCAGTGGCTCACTTATTCTAATAAAAAACTCTACTTTTTTTAGTTTAGACTAGGTTATAGTTAAGATTATTATAGAACATATTTCCGTATTGAGTCTCTACTATTACTGGAACTTGATAATACGGAGTCTGCTGGTTATGACACTGGTCTATTACTATCTGATAAGGAATGTACTGGTCTATAGGTGCTGACATCCAATTAGGCCAGTAAGGATAGTATAATTGCTGAGGATATATCGTAATGTTTATACTTTGCGAAGGAGGAAGAGTTTTTCCCACATACATTATAAATAATTGAACTCCGGACTGATTCGATATTGCAATGTAAGTAATTGTACTAGGCACATTACCTACGTTTGTTATTGTTACCGTAATGTTGCTTAAATTGTATTTATAAATACCGAGTGCCTTACCGTGATATGCACCTTTGCCTATTCCACAATCACTATGGGAGACGTTATTATAGTACGCTATAGCAGTTACTTCCAAGTTCTCGTTTTGGTGATCGTAGATGTTTATTTGGGCTTGAGAAAGTTGTGCACCCATTTCCTCGAATGCACCATAATACGCGAGAATTATGGCTATTGAAGCTAAAACTATTAGCAGGAGTATTATAATCCCTATTACAGTTCCTAAAGCTTTCACATTAAGAAAATAAGGATGTCGAATATATAAGGATCTCTTGAAACAATTTTTTCCCGAAATTTCCGCTAGAACTATATCTGTGAAACAAAGTAGAAAAACAAAAGTGTTTCTATGTTTTTATAAGAATTATATAAGAAATTATAATTCTTTTCTCCTATTTTTCATTATTCCTAATCTTTTCTTCTATGCCTTTGTTAATTTTAGTACTTATACCTCTTGTCCCTAAATTGAGATCATAGTATACTCTGCCATACTCCCTGGTTCCTTGTAAGTAGCCTAAGGAAGTGAGCTTTTTGAGTCTCCTATATGTAGTCGACTTTGGGATGCCGGTAAAATCAGAGATCTCGGTCAAAGTTTTATATCCTCTCTTTATCGCTTCCATAATAAGCAGATCTCTATTATCCAGTTTCTCACTAACTATCTGAACTTCACTTTTTGCCTTTATCCTTCTGATAATTAATAGGGTGGCAAAGAAGATTATAGCTAGTGATAGTAAGATATCTCCCTGATAATTAGTTTTTTAATTTAGTCTTAAAACGTGTTATGAATACCAAGTTAGTTAATATAATTATTTTTACGATAATAGTAATTGCCTTAGGGGTTGCAGCGTCGTATGTGGTAGCAAACGTACTTCATGTTCCTCTGGAAGTTCAAGACGTAGTAACTGCTTTGATAATTGCTGTAGTTGGGATATCGATGATCACAATTATAGCTAGGATTCTTAAGCAACACGTCGGTAATGTTATTGGAAAGACGACCGGCGAGACTCTTAGTCTCCTCGTTGAAATACTAGGGTATTCAGTAGTCGGGGTTATTGCGTTAACAGCATTGCACGTGGGCATTACTAGTGCACTGTTTGGAGGTACTGTATTCGGTCTGGTTGCAGGTCTTGCTTTACAGACTTCATTGGCTAACGTGTTCTCGGGACTGTTTTTAATATTCAGCAGACCCTTCGAGATAGGAGACAGAGTAACTATAACTACATGGCAATATGGACTTTTAGCACCTACTTATCCTCCAAAGTTTTGGAGCAACGATTTCTTGATCCCGGGTTATACTGGTATTGTAACTGACATCGGTCTGATGTACACTACCATAGTTACAGACGAGAATGTTATTATGAAGATACCTAATAACATAATGATTCAGGCTGCAATATTTGTTCATAAGGAGGAGTATAGGCTAGTGCGGACTAAGTATGAGATTACGAAAGACATAGATCCAGATGACTTGATACCAGAACTAAAGAAGAGGATTAAAGAATTAGATTTCATAGTTAAGGAACCCGAAATAAAGGTGTTGGACACTACTCTCAATACGTATATAATTGCAATTGACGCTTTTTGTAAAGGCACATACGAAGAGCCTCCTAGGAGTGAGATAATAAAGGTAGTCATGAGGACTGTTAAGGAGATTCAAAAAATTAAAGCTAGGTAATTTTTCCCTATCGCCTCTTATTATTCACTCAGATTAATGTCATTTTACAGAACGTTTTAACACTAAGATAGTAGGATTAAAATTATAGTCTCTTCTCCATAATAAAATATCACTGTGAAAAAGAGCTTTCTAGTAATCGGTCTAGTTTTTATCATAGTAGGTTTAATTTTCTTATACCTACATCTGACCCTGTCAAAGAGCTCGTACATAAAGGGTGTTATACCTATTAAAGCAGAGGGAAATTACACTATTAGTATTAGTTACTCCAGCTTTGTCTTTGAATACAAAGACAACACGTCCGAACCGTTACAAGTAATCCCAGTAAATAGTCAAATAATAAACACAACGTATAGTAACGGGATATATTATGTTTTCGGAAAAGGTTTTTACAATTCGCAATTACTATTGAAAAACAATTACACACAAGGAGTGCTTGTAGGATTTGTACTCATAAATGATTCGCCGATTTACGTTGTCTATTCTCTATCTTTGGTTTTTTTCATAATAAGTTTAGTAGCTGGGATAATAATAGCTTCCCTTTCTTTCTTATTTAAAGGTTCGGACACGGAGGAAGATTGAAGATCCTCCTAGACCTTGAACATAAAATGCAGAAAGAAGTGGTCTCTATGGTCTGTCCACTTAATATTCTTCCAACTAAGGAGTCCAGCATATCACTTATCTCTTCATCACTGTTTACCTTCTTGACTTGTTCTCCTTTCATCTTTATCTGCTTTTCATAAGTAGTTGCTGAAATACCTACCTCCTTTGATGCTTTAACTACCGGCACTCCTTTCTCTATGAGTCTTTTAGCAATTGCTAACCTTAATACTGGAACTACAATCTTAAATGCATCTTCGCATGGTGTGGTAATCTTTCTCATAGTTGAAATTCTGCATCTATTTTTAATAGAATTTGAGTATAATATCGAAAGTCAGTTTCAATTAACAGTGTTAAACGTAAGTGTATAACTTAGTAAACCGATGTTAGAATCGTGTAATAATTTATTAATTTATTAATGATAAATTGATGAGGTATTAAAATTCTGGAGTGAAAAAGAATTTTCCGTTTAAGTCAACTCTCTTTATTTTATAATTATACGCAAAGGACAGTAACTCATCCGAGAGGTCTTTAGGCTTTCCATCGTAGATAATCCTTCCGTTCTTCAGAAGGATCACTCTATCGACATAGTTTATAACTTCCAGCTCGTGGGCTGTAATAAGGAATAGCTTTTCGTTCTTCAGCTGGCTCATTATAGCTATTATCTTGAATTTGTTAGCAAAGTCCAAGTTAGAGAATGGTTCGTCCATTATGACCAAGTTTCCCTCACCAAGTGCTTTAGCTATTAACACTAACCTCTTCTCTCCACTGCTTAACGTGGAGAAATCCCTTTGCATGAGCTTATCCAACCCTAATAGTTTAACATATCTATCGTAATTTCCTCTCTTTCTCCCTGCTGTTAAGACTTCCCAGATTTTCATGGAAGGAGAAAAGAACTCGGAAGGTGAATAGGATAGTTTTTCTAAGTCTACGGAAACTTCCCCCTCGTCCAATTTAACCATACCTATTATACTCCTGAGTAAGGTGGTCTTACCTGATCCATTTGGCCCTAAAAGAAGCGTCACCCCTTCCTTAAGCTCGAAAGTTATGTTATCTATTACGATCTTATTACCGAACTTAACTCTCAACCCTTTGACCATCATTTATCCTCACCATGAGCGAAACAAGAACCGGGGAGGACATTAGGGCGATTATTGGAGTTACTGGAATAATAGTCCCGAAGACACCATGAGATATTACGTTACTTATTAACATAAGGGATGCACCGGTGACAGAAGAGTACACAGTAAGATCCCTCATATTTCCTCCAACGACCTTTCTCACCAGATGAGGGATGAGAATGCCCACGAAACCGATCACTCCTACCAAGGATATCTCGTAAGATACCACGAAACTTATGAAGGCTAGCCAGAAGATTCTGAACCTTTGGGGGTTAATGCCGTGGGCATAGCTCAACTCGTCACTTATTGCAACTAAGTCGATAGATTTCGAGTAAATTAGTGATAGTATTACAAGCATGGCTGAAATTAGTATCAGGGGGATGACCTGATCCCACCCAACAATACTAATCTCTCCTAGGAGCCAGAACAACAAGGGAGGTATATTAGGATGTTTGTACTCTAGGATAGTAAGTAATATTGTATAAATTGAAGTGAAGATGTAAGAGACTATAACACCCCCGACCACTAAGCCGTATACTCCTCCCCTTTTTCCTATTATTATTGTCAAACTGGTGGAGAGAAGAGAAAAAACAAAAGCGAATAGGGGCTGGAGGAAGGGCATTATAAAGTAGTTTAACAAGAAATATGAAATTATTGCACCTAATGCTCCTCCTGACGCCGTTCCTGATATATAAGGGTCTACAATAGGATTCCTCAATAGTTGTTGCATAATGGCCCCGCTTATTGATAGTGTTATGCCTACTAACATAGCGGTTACTATTGTAGGCAGCCTTATTCTATAAAGTATAATTGAATATACACCGTTTGGGTGAATCAAATCATTAATTGGAATTACAACTTCCCCTACGATAAGAGCCAAGATAAAAGACGGTATAATAGAGAGAAATAAGAAATACTTCAGAATACTTTTATTCACGAGAAATGGTCAACCTATCCATATAATAAACTTTTCCATACAAGTTAAAGGCAACAAAAAATTTATATGTATTGGATAACCTATCCATATTTATGAGAGGCTTAATCTTAATTGGAATAATTCTAGTGCTGATAGTGATATCTTCTATTCTAATTTATACTCAATACTACAGCAAGATGGGTACTCACTCCAAGCCCATAGTGACAACTCCAGAAAAGTCCTTGAGAATCGTTAGTTTAGCCCCATCAGATACTCAGATCTTAATTTCCTTAGGGCTCGGCAAAAATATAGTTGGCTTAGACGAATATTCCTTCGAGCTCTTACAAGACTTGAACGAAACGTCGCTGATACCATCTAACGTGACTATGTTCTCTTCTATCAGCCCTCCTAACATATCGGGTATTTTACTCCTTCATCCAGACATAGTAGTTCTTGAGTATGGGCTAGACTACCAATACATACCAGATATGGAAAAAGCAGGATTGAATTTACTCGTTACAAACACCGATTACGCTTTATCCCTTGCACAAATCGAGGAAAACATCCTTAATATTGCCCAACAATTTAACAAGACGCAAGTTGGTAAAGAGATAGTTAATTGGATGAACTCACATATGATTAACTATACCCCTTCAGTAAACGTGACGTATTTAATCTGGATAGAGCCTAACGGTGAAGCTTACACAGCTGGGGGTAACGTGTTTATAAATAATCTTCTAGTCTTGGCTGGAGGTAAAAACGTGTTTGCTAACGAATCCGGTTACCCGCTTGTAACTGTTTCGAATATACTTATTGCAAACCCGCAAGTGATAATAGCACAGAGTGTTTACAACTACACCTATACTATACAATTAATTGAAAAATATTATAGTACTACATCAGCAGTTCGTGATGGTAAAGTTTACGTGATATCCGGACTCGCGGTAGACCTTATAGATGAACCTAGTGTATTGTCAGTTTATGGAGCTGTACTATTTCACGATATACTAATAGGGAAGGCTCCGCATTACATAAACACTACGTGGGTAAAAGAGAACCTTAACGTCTCACTACCTGTATTTTAATCAATAAACTATTTTTCCTTCCGAAGGATCACTATCTTTAAATGGAAACTTTACCCGAGCTGAGGTTTAAAATATACCTATCACTTGTCTTGACGATAATCTCTGAAGCGATTGTAACTTACATTCTCTTACAACTGCTTAATTTCCCCGTAATTGCCATTATACCGTTTCTGGGCTTATTCTGGTTAATTCAGTGGCTTATTTCACCTTACTTGGTCGCCAGAGACTCTTTTGAGATAACAGAAGATCATCCTTATTATGGGAGGGTTTACGAAATGGTGAAGAGGATCGCGATAGCATCTGGGATCAAACCCCCGCGGGTATTTATCGTAAACGCACCTTATCCTAACGCCTTTGCCTACGGGAACTATGTAACAGGGAAGAGAATAGGAATAACCAGACCTCTGCTTAACATACTAAGCGAGGAGGAACTTGCTGCTGTGATCGGACACGAGGTAGGACACATTAAGCATAATGACGTGGAAATAGGTATGGCTATAGGCTTGATACCTTCAGTCTTGGGTTTCGTAAGTAATCTACTCCTCAATTTAGGCTGGGTGAGCTTAATATTTGCTGTAGATGAGACAGACTTATTTTTGGGAATTGTTATGCTCGCCATTGGGGGAGCCTTGTTTATTATAACATTAGGACTCCAACTTTTCGTACTGTGGTTTAATAGGCTGAGAGAAAGTTATGCGGACTTTCATGCAGTTCAATTGTTCGGAAAGGATGCGATAAATCTAGTAAATGCCTTAGCTAAAATAGAAATATATATGCAGAACATTAGGTTAGACCCTTTCACTGGGATCATTGTTACTGCACCTCCCGTAAAAGTAAAGGAAACAGATCCATCTATACTGGTAGAGGAGTGGCTAAATGAGAAACCTTCCCCTTTCTCAGATATTTTGGCTACTCACCCTGATCCCGCAAAAAGGGCTCAAATGATTTACAAAAGTGTAATTAGGGCATAATTAGAAGAAAAAAAGTTATCATTTTTATTTGTCTAATTACAGCAAATATTTTTCTACCCTTTTAATAGTCCTATAACAAGTCCTATTATGAAGAAGATGGAGTTATAGGGAAGGTAAGTTAACGCCTCACTAGCATATCTCTCTGCTTCTGGTGTAATCGTCGTAACTGAGGTCTTTATAAACGATAAGACCGTGTTAGGTGAGACTACGCCTATTACTATAAGTAAGATTATTATAGCTAAAAGGACTATCCCTATTTTTAGGACGTTCTTTATTAAAAAACCGATTAAAAGCCCTAAAAGAAAGGCTATGATTACATAGACTATTTCACTTTTAGTAACTGGGATTATGAACATTAAGTTGATCTACGTGAATCAGATTTTTATAGTTAAGGTAAATAGGTAAGGGTATGAAAGTGGTAAAATATCACCTCACAGTGCAAATTACTAAAGGCGATAAAGAGGAGAAAATAGAGAGGAAATTCAGGCACTTGAAGAACGCTAAAGAGTTCGTGAAGGAACTAATTTCTAAAGAGAAAGTGAAATGCGGGGATTATAACCAAAAAGACGGGTTACTGGTAAGGGAGTGTAGTGGTGAAAAGATTAAGATAAATATTAGTATTAAGACCGAAAGAATAAAGAAGATAAAGAAGGAAGAAGGGAAGAAGGAATCCGGTAAGGAGCAAAAGAAGGAAGAACAGAAATCACCAGAAGAGAAAAAGCAAGAGTAAAAGAGATTTTGTTATGATGACATTTTATTGTAAGTGTTGTTCTAATCCTTGCCTCACTTCAGTCGCAAGTTTTTCAAGATCTTTTTCTAATTTTTCATATAATTTGTTTTTATCAACCCAGTAAAGATAACCCGGTCTACCTTTCTTTTTATCCTCACTCTCCTCCTTTTCCCTCATGATCAAGCCCTTGTCAAGGAGGTTGTTCAACGACTTATTGATAGAAGCCTTAGTTACGTTTAATTCTTCGGAAATCTCATCAGAGGTCATTTTTTTCCCTTTAACCATCAATAAGTGCAAGACGCTTACGTCACTTGAGGATAAGCCATACATAAATGCTAAGAATTCATGTATCTCAACGCTCCTACCATCAGGGAATACTATTTTTTCTTCTTCCATGATTGTATACTGTTATTAAAAAATCAAATATAAAAAATTTGATCTTTACTATAGGGAGAAATAGTTAAGGTTTTTAGGTTAAAAATTATGATAACCCCGTGTTAAAAACTGTTAATCTGACGAAGCGATATAATGACGGTACAACTGCTTTAGACCATGTGTCCTTTAGTACGAATGCTAAGAGCATTTCCATATTGGGTAGGAACGGAGCAGGTAAAACCACCCTTACCAGAATTCTATCCACTCAGCTCTTACCCACAGAAGGTACAGCCCTTATAGAGGGGTATGACGTTGTAAAGGACGCTAAGAAAGTAAGGAAAATAATCGCATCAATTCCTCAGGAGGCTCACCCAGTGGGATTCGCTACCCCATTAGAACACTTACTAATGTATCTTACGGCAAGGGGGTTTTCCTTGTCCGAAGCTTCCCAGATAGCTAGAAAGACTTTAAAGGAAATTGGTCTTTGGGAAGTTAAAGATAAACCTTCAGATTTGCTCTCTGGCGGGATGAAGAGGAAGATATTTGTTGCTATGGCTTTGGCTTCAAGTGCTGAAGTTATCTTACTTGATGAACCCACAGTAGGTCTAGATCCCTATTCAAGGACAGAAGTATGGTCAGTGCTGAAAGAGAGTGACGTGAAACTAGTCCTAACAACTCATTATATGGAGGAGGCAGAAGAGTTATCGGACGAAGTAGTATTACTTCACAAAGGTAAGCTGATCGCCAAGGGTAGTGTTAAGGAGCTTTTGTCGAAATTCGAAAATAAGGTGAGAGTCGAGGGTATAGGAGACCTACTGGTCGGTAAGCTCAGAATATCTTATGTGGACAGAGAAGAAGCTGTTAAGTATCTAGGTAAATACATTGTGAGACCAATAACACTTGAAGATCTCTTTATAATATACTCTGGTGAGACCCTTGAAGATTAAGTTCATTTTAGCCTTTGCTAGGTTTTATGGTGTGGCTCCCTTAGTGAGGGGCATAGTTTACGTACTCTCTTACTTAACAGTACCTTTGGCAGAACTCTTCTTAATTTACGTAATAACGAAAGGAGAATTTGTAAAGTTCGCTGTTGATGGAGGGCTAATAACAGTCATTGCATCTAATGGTCTTTCGTTCATTGCCGATTTCGCTTTTCTAAGACTAGAGCTTAAAATACAAGACCTTCTTGTAGCTACTGAAATAAGTGCAGGTGATTACATCTTGGCATTGACTTTATCGAACCTTATCTACTCATCTCCAGGTATTTTAACATATGTAACTTTGGCTATTATCTATCACCTTTTAAATCCCTTCAATTTCTTACTTGTGTTTATAACATTGTTGATACTTTTGCTAAATACTTCAGCAATAGGCTTTTTCATAGGGAGTTTGATTTCCCACGTTCGTTACTCTTGGGGGATTGGAGCGATAGCTGGAACCTTATTGACCATCTTACCTCCAGTATATTATCCATATTATTTACTTCCTCACGTGATCTTCGAGCTGATATACCCTTTACCCACTACTTTAGCGTCTATTTTAATACAGAACTTAACGGGACTTATAAAAACTAGCTTAATCTTAATGATCCAAAGCTTTACTGTTTTAGTCGTAGAAACAGTGGTTTTTTACTATCTTTCAATAAGATTCAGCAGGTGGGTGTCTAAATGAATTTCTTGGATTGGGACTAATTGCAGTTATTATCATTTCGCTATCGGTTGTAGGATTAAATGTATCATGAATAGCGTATACTTGAGGAACTAGACTACTGTTTCCAGAAATTTTACTAATTAACTTGTGCTCCAGTATCTGTATTTCATGTATTCCGCACACATTATATGGTTAGTTATTGGTAGCAATACAGAACTCGGCGGTTAGGATATTTGCAGTAGAATAAACTTGTTGAGCAAAAGGAGACGATAAATTGTTAAGCTGAGAGAATGCATATGTCCAATTTTTACCAGAAATGATGGACGCACTGGCCGTGGAACCTACTTGATAAAAAAGACCAGCTACGTATATGAAGGGTATTGAACCGTGTCCGTATTCCTGCCATAACTGGTATACGTTCTGGGGTAGAGCTTGCAATGGTTGGTGATTTCTGTTCTGGTATTCGTAAGCTAGTAGTGAAAGGTGTTTGCTCTCATACGTTAAATTAGCCAATGTAAAAGTAGGAGTGTCTGGGTATATATCTGTTGAACTTGATAACATATATTCTAAACCGGAAATGTTTCCGAACCTATCTTGCCCAGTCGGAATAACAGACATGAGGGCCTCTTTTTTAAGGAAGGGTGAACTCAAGTCTTTTAAGTGTATTGGTGCAGGAGAGTGCATTGAAGCTTGTCCTCATGACAACATATTTATATATGACGTAAGAAACTGGTTAAGGGAGAAAAACTGGAGAATAAAGTAGAAGGAACTATCCACGCAAATTCCTATAAGTTGTTTTCTTATTTTTCCTTAAAAGAAGGTACCCTATAAGTTCTATAGCTATAGTTATTATAACTCCTTTGTACAGTTCAGCACTGTTTGTAACGCTTGTGGTTATATAAGTTATGACTGAAGTTACAACATGGACCGTAACATAACTCATAATTGTAGAAGTTATGGTCACTGTAGATGTAATAGTTTTAGTGCAAGTGATAGTTTGGTCAGGAGTAATTTTTCCCTGCGAGGAAGTGGTTAGAGTAGTAGTGGATTGAGTACTAACGACTGTAGAGTTAATTATTTGCGTCGTTGGGGACCCGTAACCGTAATCACTAGCCCATATTTTTGCGGTAAGGTGTGAAGAAGCTAATGTGAGCAAAAATAAAGAAGTGAAAATAACTGTCAACGCTAGAGTTTTGAGGAATTTTCTATTTCCTCTAATAAACACGAGGTAGATTACGGTTCATTTCCTTTAAAAATTTTCCGAATACAGAGATAATGTTTTAAACACATAATCAGGCATTAATGGAAATTGAGAGGCATTCCAATACTTCTCGCGAGGGCAGTCTATGGGATAAGTTGGTTCTTCCTTTCTCCTTATTTACCGTATTTAATTAGAAGTATAAATGCGCCTCATTATTTTGTGAGCTTAATTCCCTTGTCCTTCTTTGCTTCAGCTGCTATAATGCAAGTCCCTGCCGCAATTATTTCTACAAAGCTTGGTATGAAAAGAACTTATACAATAGGTCTTATAATTATGGGAGTATCAGATTTCCTCATCAGTTTATTTAAAGAACCATATGCAGTACTAATTCTATACGCTTTTACTGGTTTTGGAGCATCGTTCTTTTTCTCATCAGCTGGAGGCACATTAGCAGTTTTAAATGAAGGAAGAGTTACAACTGCCCTCGGTCTTTACAACGCTATGTTTGCAGTTGGGGGTATATTAGGGTTAAACTGGGGTTTCGTAGACTCTATATTAGGTTTCAAACTTGCTTCTATGTTCTTAGGTTCATTAACAGCTCTAATGGGTATTGTAAACTGGTTTGCTTCATATCCTAATAGTAGGCCGAATTTTAAGGTCATAAAAGACGTTAGGGTAGCTATCATTGCTTTAGCTACATCAGGTATATGGGGCTCCTATTATGTAGTGAGCGAGTATTTTCCTTCATTCTCATTTTACGTACTAGGTAGATCTGCAATAATAACTGGATCAATCTCGTCGATTCTACTTCTCTCCTCAGTACTCGGAGGAGCTCTATCTGCGTTAATAGAAAGAAGGGACAAAATAAAGTGGATCGTAATAACTGGGTTACTTGGTGTGATACCGGTAATCTCCTTGTATACACAATACTATGAGGTGGGATTATTCATTATGGGATTTTTTAATGAGATGAGTATTTCGGTAATTTATTCCTTGGTTGTTGATATCGTAAAGAGTGATAATTCCTCTCTTTCACTGGCTGTGGTAAACGCAATACAAATAGGTATTGGAATGAATGAGTTAATAATACCATCTATTGCAGGATTTTATGTATGGGTAGTTGTGTGTCTAGTGTCCACTCTTCCCCTCTTTTTATTAAATTTAGTTAGGCAGAGTATTTAGTAAAAATGGAGTTATAAATACCGGTCTGGGCATAAAGCAGCTAAAGTATACATATAGAGAGTTTATACTTACTGTGTGTGTTTTAAAATAAAGTCGTAAGTTGTTTGCTTTTTATATATAAAATAGATAATTTAGATAAAAACTTATTATTCGCTTTTTAGCGATTTCTTAAACTCTTCTACAGCCTTTTTTATATCTTCCATAGATGCCTCGTCTTCAAGAGTTGATATATCTCCTGCATTTTGTCCCATCATTACAGCCCTAATTACTCTTCTCATTACTTTCCCTGATCTTGTCTTAGGTAGCTTGTCCACGAAGTGAACCTCAGGCGTAACAATTGCTCCCATGTACTTCCTTACGTGATTCTGAATATCCTTTGTTAGCTCGGGGGACGCTGAATATCCGGACTTTAACACTACGAATAAGTGTACAGCCTCACCTTTTACTGGATCTGGAATTCCTACAGCTGCTGCTTCTGCCACTGCCGGATGGGCTGTCACAATCGATTCAACTTCTCCCGCACCTATTCTGTGAGCAGCTACCTTTATTGTCTCGTCTGCTCTTCCCATTACCCATATGTAACCGTCCTCGTCTATCATCGCATAGTCTCCAGAATAATAAATTCCGGGGAACTTGTTGAAGTAAGTCTTCTTTAACCTCTCGTTATTCGGATCGTTCCACATTCCTATCATCATCATAGGCGGGAACGGTGGTAACATTACGAGATATCCTCTCTCTCTCGGGGCAGTTGGCTTGCCCTCTTCATTAAGTACTTGAACCTTATTTCCAGGCAAAGCAAAGCCTACGGCAGGTCCTGATTTCATCGGCAAGTAAACTGCACCAGGTATGTAACCGATATTGGGAGCTCCGGTCTCTGTTTGCCACCACTGGTGGGACATGAATACTTTTCCTCCTCCTACGACTTCTAGTCCCCACTTCCATGGGGCGTAGTTAAGGGGCTCTCCGTTAGTGACGATAATCCTCAGTGAAGACAAGTCATGTTGCTTAACGTAGTCTTCTCCGTACTTCATGAACGACCTTATAGCCGTTGCTGAAGTACCGAATGTCGTGGCCTTATACTTCTCTATTAACTCAGCCCACTTGTCTGGGTACGGATAATCTGGGGCATCTTCATAAATTACTATTGTCCTACCCATAACTAGGGGTGAGTAAGTTATGTAAGAGTGACCTACAATCCAACCTATGTCAGAGGTGTTGAACAATACATCGTTATCCTGACTTAGGCCGTAGCTCCAAAGGAGCATTGCTGCAGTACCAACCAGATAACCTCCGGTACTGTGAACGATTCCTTTAGGCTTACCCGTAGTCCCAGAGGTGTACAAGATAAATAAGGGTTGAGTGGCTTCTACCGGTTCAGGCTCTACAGGCTTAAACTTACCGACTTCATCAAAGTAGACATCCCTCTTCTCGTCAAACGGGATCTCAGTCCCCGTTCTTTTGTACACAAGAACCTTTTGGACGGGGCTGTTATTCCCAAGTATCTGTAGAGCTTCATCTACAGTCTTCTTTAACTCAACAATTTTACCCCTCCTATAATAAGCGTCGGCTGTAATAACTACTTTGGATCCAGCGTCTTGAATTCTATCAGCTAATGCTTGTGCTCCAAAGCCGGCAAATACTACGCTGTGGATTGCCCCCAACCTAGCTACAGCTAACTTCGCAATTACACCCTCTGGAGTTAAGGGCATGTATATTGTTACTCTGTCACCCTTCTGTACCCCCAGCTGCCTCAACGCGTTAGCCCACTTGTTAACTTCGTAATAAAGGTCTTGATAAGTTACTACTTTCTTCTCTCCTCTGCCGCTTTCCCATATTATAGCAGCCTTGTACTTTCTATGAGAGTTTAAGTGTCTGTCTACTGCATTATAAGAAGCATTAAGTTTCCCACCTACGAACCACTTGGTGAGTAACCCTTCTTCTTGGACGAACGTCTTTCGCCAAGGTTCGAACCAGTCTATTAATTCTTTAGCTAACTCTCCCCAGAATCCTGCAGGGTCTTCAACGCTCTTTTTGTATAAATATAGATAATATCTCATATTATAATCTGCTTTCTCTTCTAGATTTTTCTCGCCTAATTGTTGTAACTGTTCCGACAGTTTTTCACCCATATGGATCAGTATAAATTGTTTAAACACTCATAAAAAGCTTTTACCTTTAATGTGAAGAATAGGAGGATGAAGAAAGTAGGGGTAATAGTGCTGAGTTGGGTCTTCTGGGGGATTTCCTATTATCTCAGTTACCCGTTTATTTCAATATACGCAACGTCGTTCATACCCAGTCAATACGTTAGTTTACTATATGTACTTTTCACCCTCTTTGCAATACCAATGCCAGTTCTCGGGGCTAAGATTTCTAGGAGTATAGGAGTAGTAAAAACCATGTGGTTAGGTATGTTCATATCCGGTTTCGGTTATCTGATAGTAGCTTTTGCTAAGGACTTCGCTGAGTTAGCTATTGGCTTTATAATAACTTATACCACATTCCTCTCGCTACCTAACTTCTACTCCTACATGAGCTCTTGCGGCAAGGGTGTAATAACGAGAGTCTGGGGGTTTTCCATTTTACCTTCATTGTTTACCCCCGTAATAGGTGGATTTTTAGCTGATTATTTTGGAATAAGTCTTGTATTCCTCATTGCAGGAGTGTTTAACTGGGTCTCTTCTGTTCCGATCTTATTCCTAGAAGAGAAGGTCTTACCCAGAGGTAAGATAACGTTTAATAGAAAATCACTTATCCCAATCCTAGTTATTTTTCCTATTTCCCTAGTTTTTCCTTATGTATATCTGGAGATTAAGACCATATACAACCTTAACGACTTTTTCGTAGGAGTTTTAGCTACCTTAGCGGAAATCTTTGGGATGTCTCTCACTTTTATCTCGTCTTACATTAGGAGACCTTTTCTACCGGTCTATCTAGTCATATTTTCTTTATTACCACTTATGTTAGTGTCTCCCTTCTTTTCCATACTTTTCGGTTCATGGGAGGCTATTATCCCCAGTGCGTTAGAGGAAGTTGATAGCAGAAGCCCCGAAACTTATGCCTCGATCAATTCCCTGCAACAGATAGGATGGTTGATGGGATTCATAGCGAGTGCTATTTCCTTTTCTCCAGCATTATCTCTCTTCATTTCTTCTGGAGTGTCCCTTACTTTAGCATTATTCCTTTTCTTAACGGGTAGGGAACTAAAACTGTAATTAGTTAACTAGTTGAACGGTTTGAATCGTAAGAGATCTGTAAATAGCAGTACACGTGCTGTGTAACTTTACGTACTTGATAATTCTGAAAAGCGATTTAAATACTTCAGCTCTAAGTCTATCATATATGGACATACTTGAACTAGCCATCCTTACGGTGTTGTCCGAGGACGAGATGAGTATCAGGGAGATTGAGCAGTATCTGGGAGTGAGAAGAAGGAGGATAGCCAAGTCTCTACAAGAGCTCGAGAAAAAAGGATTCATAGCAAAGAAAGCATACATAGGGAATGGCGACATTATATTCGGTATAACAGAACAAGGGCTGGAAGAACTCTACAAGAACTACATCATCTTGAGAGACCTCGTGAGAGAGATGGAAATTTCTGTGTGCACTAAGTTCGATTGTTAGCTCTCATTACTTTTCCTAAACTTGCCTCTTCTAACTTCTTCTTCTTAGTCTCTTTTACACTAGCAATGCTTATGAGTAGGGCGAGAAGCGATATGGCGCCGAAAAGTAAAAATGAATTCCCAAGCCCCAAAGACTTGACCATAGAGGGAAACACGAAGACCCCCAGTACTGCCCCTATCCTACTTGCGGCGGTAGTAATTCCTTGTGCGGTTGACCTTACAGAGGTCGGGAAGATCTCAGTTGGATAAAATAGTGTTACTGCTCCCGCCCATTGCTCCATTGCAACGAATACCATGAAGTAAGGTAAGAGAATTACTCCAGATACCTTAGCCAGACCGCCTAAGACCAGCAAAAAGCTCATGGAGCCCAGTCCTGAAAATAATGTAAATCTCCTTCCTATTTCATCGATAATTGCCACGGCTATTACATACCCTATTATAGCCCCTACTGAAATTAGCATCGTACCGTAAAGAGTCTCTACTTTAGAAGGGAATGCAAACTGATGTAGTAACGAAGGGTAGTATAGTCCAATTCCGTAAGACGCCACGTCGAATAAGAACCAAATAACTGAAAGGGATAGTAGCATTAAGCCTGCCTTTCCCCTTAGTAAGTCTTTGGTTGTAACTCCTTTATTTTCTTCCTCTTGCGTAGGTAGACCCTCCTCATTTATGAACCCCTTGGAAACAAGCCATCTTGGGGATTCAGAAAAGGATATCCTACCTAGGATTATTGGGATAGCTAATATCCCACCTACAGCGAAGGAGTAACGCCAGAAATAGTCTCCAGTGCCTAGGAAGACCAGGTTCACTATAGCCGAAAACAGGGTCCCTAACCAATACATAGCCACTGAACCCACGAGGTACTTTCCTCTACTCTTTGAGGGAGAGAACTCAGAGACAATAGTACTACTTATAGGGTAATCTCCACCTATACCGATGCCAAGAAGGAACCTAAAGACGAAAAGCTCCCACACATTGGTGGACAAAGCTGATAGGATCGCAAATACGGTGAAGAAGAAGAGGTCGAGTCCAAATAACTTTTTCCTTCCTAATTTGTCGGACAAGTATCCAAATAGTACAGCACCGATTCCCATACCCATCAAGGAAGAAGCGGTGACTAAACCCTCTTGCAAAGGAGTTAAGGACATTTCCTTAACAATGAAAAGTAGTGCGTAGGATATCACTGAGAGATCATAACCGTCTAAGAAAAACCCTCCAGAAGATAAATAAAAAGATTTTAGTTTGTCCCTCAGGTTTTCCAAGTCCATGTGTTAATCTTCATGCCGAGCCTTAAAAACTGTTATAAACTAAGCTTTCAAGTGAGGCTATTTACTCTCATCACGTCTGTCTAAAACTTTTGTTTAAAAAATCTAAACTTAACTAAATTTGTTAAAACCACTTTAGCAGGTCGAAGAGTAGGTTGAGAAATTTGTCGAAGTGGATCTCATAAACTACCTCGGTATTCGCCTTTTTCTTCCACAGATCTAAGTAGTCGATAACTGTCATCCCCCTAGTCAGACAGTCACAGTTCTCTATATCTACATAATGTCTCTCTGATTTCTTAATAATACTTCTGTCTATAGCAATACTTGTGGTTATCAAGTCCGGGTGAGGAGTGCCACCTATCTTCTCGTTCTTCATCGAGTAATCTCTATAGTGGGAGTAGATTTTGATGTAAAACTGGCTCATCTTTGTGTTCATGCTCTTTATCTTGTTCCACAACTCGTCATTAATGGGGTAGTTTACAATGACATCCCAAGGTACCATAGTGATGTCGAAACCCGCATTGAATATTATCTTAGCTGCATCCGGGTCTACCCATATGTTGTACTCAGCGACCGGAGTTATGTTACCTCTTCCCCACGCGGTACCTCCCATCACCCAAACTTTCTTGATCTTATCAACTATGCTCTTGTCTTTCAAATAGGCTAGTGCTAAGTTTGTCAAAGGGGAAATAGCTAAGAACTCTAATTCCCCAGCGTATCTGTCGGCTAGCTCCACTATTGCGTCCATGGCTCTCTTGTTCTCCGGCTTAAGCTTACTGGGCTTGACTATTTCATCTCCTATACCACCCTTTCCGTGGACTTCCTCAACACTCCTAAACGGTTTAACTAACGGTCTATCGCTTCCAGGGTAGACCTTAACGTCTTTTCCGATGAACTCTAACGCCCATAATGCGTTATTTATTTCTTGTTCGTAAGATATGTTACCCTCTACGATCGTTAAAGCCTCTACTGATATCCCGTTCTTAATTAAAGCAAATAATGACATTATGTCGTCTTCTGCAGTATCACAATCTATTATGAAATGTCTAGTCATTAAGACCCCTAAACAAAGATACTCCTAGCGTCTAACAACCTCTTAAGTTTAACGTAAACCTCTTTCGGTTGATCCTTAGTATAATACTCTATATGAGCCTCTTTTAACATTTCTGTATCCGCATTTACCAAAACAAAAATTCCGCTCTTCCATATCCAGTAGGCGTATAAAGGCTGTGATACTTCTACAACCTTTTTGAAACTCTCGAAGTCGTCCCCTTCGACTATAACTTCTTTCCTCTCGTCATTTACCTCAACTAGAGGAACTCCCTCGTCAACTGAATAACCCTTTAGCATTACCTCTTTAGTGTATGAGGCATGAACTCTAAATTTCCCTCCCTGATAGTCTACCAGTAATACTAGGGGTGAAAGGCTCATTAGTTTTGATATGTCTCTATCAACTACCTCCTCCCTCTCGTAAGTTAAGATCTTTGAGGGCTTTGGGTAGAGTTTAAGTTCAGCTCTAGAAATTGCTCCCACAATCCCTTTGGAACCAATTAACATCTTCCACTTAATACCTCCATAAGGAGTAAGCACTCTTACCCAATTAGTAAAATCTATAGGCTTACCGTAAGCTGTAGAAAGTGGTGAAGGAAAATTCGTAGCAAGTAATCCTCCTACTGTCCCATCGTATAGTGTTGGTAAAAGTAAACCTTCTTCGCTAGCCTCTTTTCTGATCGCGTTTACGTCAGCTCCCGCTAAAGCCTCCACAACTCCGTTTTTAATTTCAAACCAGTTCATCTTTCTAGTGTAGACATACTCGTTTACACCTACTTTTTTCCCGTGTTTACCATTACCTAAAACCTGGATTTTAAGCCCCTCTTCATAAGCGCCTCTGATAACTTTAAATAGTTCATCTTCTGAGTAAACGTCCATACAGTTATATTATTGTGATAGAAAGATTTAAATAGTAGTTGGCTTAAACTCATAAAGTTCTATATAACATATATCTTCACAGTTCTTTTTGATCTCCTCCCCATATAGAGGTATCCCGTTAACTATTTCCACTATATAAGACTTATTAACCACTAGAAAGTAGTATACAGACTCATCCTTAGGCAGTGTTTCAAGGAGTTTTAAAAATCCCATATAGTTCGTATAAAGCTTAAGTTTTAGCTTCTTCTGTATCATACTACTAGGCTCAAATTCAGCCTTGATTACGAAGTTGATCAAATTATTTATAACTTTGTTCTTCATAATTTTGCCTGCAAAGCCCCAACCACTTACGTTAACTTTAATTCTGCTAGAGTACTCGTCAAGTGGAATAATTACTACGTCGATTTTGCAAGACCCAAGTTTTGTGTGAAGGAGAATTGACACTGAGTTTTCCTCAATCTTCTTCATTATTTTACCTTTTATCTTCACACTAAGAATTGAAGTCTCAAATGTCTCATTATCTTCTATCTGAAATCCTAGACTCTCTAAGAAATCGTTTTTGGAAAGCATTAGGATAATCTCTTCAGCCCTACGTAATAGCGTTATTTCGTTCATTCAAAATTAGTATTTACATGAACATAAATAAATTTTTTCAATTAACATTTTAGCTTAAATTTCCTCTTGATAAAGTATAACCATGCCAAAAGTAGCCGTCATTATGGGGAGCAAATCCGATTGGGAATATATGAAAGAAGCCGTTGAAATTCTCAAGAATTTCGGAGTAGAAACCGAGGTTAGAGTAGTCTCTGCTCATAGAACGCCAGAATTCATGGTAGAATTTGCTAAAACCGCAGATAAGCGAGGTATTGAAGTTATAATAGCGGGGGCTGGAGGTGCAGCCCATCTCCCAGGTATGACTGCATCCTTAACTCATTTACCGGTGATCGGAGTACCAATTCCGTCTAAAAACCTCAATGGGTTAGACTCCCTACTATCAATAGTCCAGATGCCCTATGGCGTACCCGTTGCTACAGTAGCTATAGGTGGAGCTAAAAACGCTGCATTACTCGCCTTAAGGATTTTAGGTATTAAGTATCCGGATATAGCTGAAAAAGTAAAGAAGTTCATAGAGGATATGAGAAATGAAGTCCTTAATACAAGACTCGAATAAAAGGAAGATTGGAATTCTAGGAGGAGGACAACTAGGTTTAATGATGATCCTTGAAGGGAGGAAGTTCCCTTTCACTTTCTACGTGATGGATGAACCTAATGCCCCAGCTTGCAGGGTTGCAGATAAGTGTTTCAAGCTCGAAGAATACAAAGAGATGATCAACCAAGTTGACATTGTGACTTTTGAGTTTGAGCACGTAAAAGAAGAAGCTCTGGAATACGCTAAAGAGAAGGATAAGCTCTTCCCTAATATAAACACTGTTGAGCTGAAAAGAGAAAGATGGAAGGAGAAGATGTATTATAAGAATCATAACTTACCGACCCCCAAATTTTACGTAGCGGAAGATGGGGAAGAGGCGTTAAGGATACTTAAAGACCAGTTCAATAACGTAGGTGTTATTAAACAGAGTAGAGGAGGATACGACGGAAAGGGACACTATTTCATAAAGGGTGACGTGGAAAAATACTCATTCATAAAAGATATGAAATGTAAATTTGTGGTTGAAGAGTTTGTGGATTATGACTATGAGGCATCAATAATCGCGGTTAGAGATAAGAAGGGAAATTTCAAGGTTTATCCTCCTACTTTTAACTATAACGAGAAAGGTATTCTAGTTTATAATTACGGACCACTTAACGATGATCGTTTTAAGGATATTGCAAAGAGATTAGCAGACTCACTGGAGTACGTAGGGACTATGGGCATTGAGTTCTTTGTAAGAAAAGGAGAAATATTAATTAATGAGTTCGCACCTAGAGTCCACAATACGGGTCATTACACACTTGATGCTGCTTTCGTATCTCAATTCGAACAGCACATAAGGGCTATAAGTGAAATAGAGTTAGGAGATACAACACTACTTTCTTATGGTGGAATGGTTAACATAATTGGGACTGACAATGTTCCTTATGAGGTGTTGAAATTTGGAAAGGTATACTGGTACGGTAAGAGTGAAGTCAAGAAGAGGAGAAAGATGGGGCATGTTAACGTTGTAGGGGAGGATTTAGAGGATGTTAAGCAAAAAATTGATAATATTATGAAACTAATATACCCTGAAGGCTTAGACTTATGAAGATTAGGTTCAAAATCTGGATAGAAACAGATGACGGTAAACCTATTTTGGGTAAGGGTGGGGTCAAACTGCTAGAGAACATTAAGAGCACTGGAAGTATTGCTGAGGCAGCTAAAAACGTAAATGTGTCGTATAAATTTGCTTGGGAGTATGTAAAGAAGATTGAAGGACTTCTGGGTGGAATTGAAACCAAAAAAGGAGGAAAGGGAGCTGGAGGGACAATATTATCTGAGAAGTTAGATAAGATTCTAGAAATTTACCAGAGTGCAGAAAAAGAAATCGAGGAAGTTTTAAAAAAATATGAGGAAAAGCTCAACGACGTTACGACAAATACTTGATTATACTCTCAAGGATTCACTCCTTTCACCTGAAGGATCTGCTAGGAAGGTTAGTAGGGTTGGTTGTTGAGGAAGTTATAAGGCTCGGTGCAAACAAGATAAAGATGAGAGGTTAATGAATCTTATCAGAAACGTTGAAAAACTACCTATGGAGTTTAGGATTAAGTTGTATTTGATCTGACTTCCTCTAATGAGGGATTCCGTTCCAAAAAAGTTTATAGTTCCCACCATCGGTTCGGAACTACATTTTGTGGTCAGTCGGGTGACTAAGAGAACCACAATGTTGTAATTCGATTTAGGAACTCATATAGCTTTACGGTAATAAAATAAGTTTGCCTAACTATTTTGTTAAATTAATATTTACTAAAATAAATGAGTAAAACTTTCCTAACCTAACGTAGGATTTTTGTTAAAAAATCTTGATAATAACCCTTTTATTAAAGGAGTTATTAAACAACATCGGATTTGAGGTTGATCTATGAATAAGTTTCAAATAATTTAAATTGTTGAACACACTCAATAAAATCGCAATAATCGGAAATTTTTAAATAATATAAGTTTGACAAAAGATTAAGGAAATAGTTAAAAACTTTTCAATTATGTTGAGAAAAGGAGTGCGTCCTCGTGTCATATTTCAGTAGTGCTAGCAGTATTATTACTTTGTAGGTCTATACCATAGTTATAACGTACTATGTACTTTAATTCCCTACTTATCATCTCCATAGAGAGTTCTCCCTTAAGGCCTTTTTCAATTATGTCACGGAATTCTTCGGGAATATAATCCAACCTGGGTTCTAGGCTGTAGAAGTCTTTTAGAGCAATTTCTCTTTTAGATGGATCAGTTACTGCTTCCTCTATCTCCCTTTCTAACCACTCTGGGAAGGGGAAGTTATTTGTCAAAGCTACGTATAGTGAGACTGTAAATGAGTACACATCAAAGTTATATTCAGCCTTTCCTCCGAACCTTTGCATTGGGTGAGCATAGTACGGTGTGTAGTGAATGACCGGTAGACCCAATTTTACTGCCGACCCAAGATCAGAAAGTTTCGGCTCAACTCTACCTGTAGTTAATACATCAAGCGCCTCATCCCCGTATTTAGGAAGTCTTGAAGTGAACAGAACGTTAGATGGTTTTATGTCGCAGTGCACGTACCCGTTTTTATTAATGTGAATTACGGCATCGGCTATTTTTGAAAAGATCACGGCAACTATTTGACTCCACTTACTCGAATGCCTTAGTGTCGAAAACTCCGAATTTACTAAAATCTCCCTCAGATCCCCTCCTTCCATATATTCCATAACTATTGCCGGTGGAGATGAGTAGTAGTCTGTAAAATTCTCATCTACAAAACTTGCAAATATCCTTACTAAATTAGTTGAGCCCTTAGATATCTCTTGCATTTTAGCTACTTCATAAAGTAACTCGTCATAACGAAACTCCTTCTTTACCACTTTCATGGCAAATTTTCTCATCCCCTTTTCCACCAGGAGGACATAACCCATACCTCCAGTACCTATTACTTTTTCTACTTTGTAACCGTAAAGGACATACCCTATCCAACTGCTTGGGTCGAACTCGTCCCTAGGTGTGTAGAGCATATAAGGTTTTACTTTACTACATGCTTCAACGAACCCCTCTTTACAAGCAAACAAGAACTCCTTCATAGCATTTGAAGGGGAATTAAGTGCCTCATAGGCTAAGCCCTTCAGATAAGCCGTGGAGGAGTTCCTCCTTAGCTTCTCAGCTTCCTCGATCACTTTCAATGCTTGTTCGTACTGTTGGTTCTTAACATAAGCGTTAGCTAGAGCCAACAAGTTACTGAAGTCTCTTCTTAGTTTGACCGCTTCTTCGAAATACTTAACAGCTTCCTTATAGTTTTTCTTAGATAAGAAGTACCAGCCCAGTTTAAGGGCTGGAGCATCATAAGTTGGTAATACCTTTAAGGCTTCAAATAACGCTTTAACGTTACTGGTTCTATCAAATTCGTCTATTAAGCTGTTAGCTCTCTCCCTTAACTTCTTCTCTAATTCCCTATATTTATTCTCCGAGAAGAAGGAGTATATTTTCAGGGCTTCTAATTCTTCTCCTACCTTCTCATAGCACTCAGCTACTGCTAAAGATTCCTCTGGGAACTTCGAGGTCAAAGTATTGTAGAGCTGTATGGCCTCATTGCACTTGTTTAAGCGGGATAATGCGATTACCGCTGCCCTTACTACTTCAGGGTTATTGTGTTCCCTGAGCATGTACTTGGTTAGTTCATAACTTGTGTCCATGTAATTCATCAAGGTTTTCACGTCTCCTTTAGGTATGGGTACACCGTGAACTAGTAAGTAAGGAATATTTTCAACCACATTACCTCTGATCTCTCCGAAATGTAGGATTACGGAATCGGGAGTTTGGAAGATATATGCGTTAAGTTCTTCTATACGATCTACGAGTACCGCCTCTTTCAAACCGTCAAGCTTAGAGGAGTCGTAAACTGGTGTAGAGGTTAGCTTAACCTTACCGTTCTCATACTTGATAACATAGCCGATCACGTCCCCTCTTAGTTTAGGTCTCTCTTGGGTCTTTCTCAAAGTACCATCTAGATATAGGTAATATTCTCCATCCTTTGTGAAAAGTATGAACATAATTAACTGATTATCGTGTTAATGTATTTAATATGCCTACAAATAATACCATTTAAATATGAGCCCTTGGTATTATGTCAGTATTATTAAGCCACATTCTTTTAAAGAGTCAGCTTAATCGTAGTGATTAAGACTCGTCTTTTTCTACTCATGACCATTTCTATAAGTTATTTTTTGTAAATATTGCAATTTAGCAAATTAAATTTTTCTACAAAAAAGAAAATTTCATAAAAAAGTTATAAATTCAAATATTTAATGCACTACATTTAACTCTGATAATCATGAAACAATTAGTTTCAATCGTAAACGCGATATTTCAACTGGATAAGGATTGGGTAACGAGAATAACGATGGCTATGATCGTGATGAGTATAGTATGGGGAGCATTAGGAGTTGTAGACGCCTTAATGGTTAGAATACAAGAAGCTTCGTGGGGACTTACTCAAACATTACCTTTAACACCGCAAGAATACTACGCCTCTATTACCTTGCACGGAATGAGAGATCTTTTCGGTTTTGCACAGCAATTAGAGTTTGCTATCTTCATTTACTTCACATTCAAAATGCTGAAGATGGAACCTAGAGCTAAATGGTTCTTTAATGTGTCCTTCATTTTATTTAACATAGCCTTCATGTTACTTGAGGGACCGATACTTATAGTAAATTCCCAAGGATTCGATAATTACTTCCCGTCAGAAGGCTGGTACTATCTGGTTCCTCTAGGATTACCAGAATACTCTCTTTATGTCGTATCGCCCCTCTGGTATTTCGGCTGGATGTTAATAGACGTTGCTACTTATATGCAGACTTTGTGGATTATTTACCATTATTATCTTCACAGCAAAAATCCGAGCAGAGAAAAACTGCCGATTTTCTTAGTATTCACACTAATGGACGTCTTATTATATGCCATAGGCTATTCAGGAGAAACAGTAGCTAATATTTGGGATATACTAGCTTTTTACGGGCTAGTGGGTATGAATGCTATAGCAAATCAAATAGCCTTCGGAATTCTGTGGCATGCCGTAGTTTACATGGCTTGGTTACCTGCAGTAGGTGCTATGTATTTACTTATACCTATGTTAGCCAACAAGCCTTTATATAGCGATAAAATGGCTAGAGTTGCTGCTGTCCTTTACCTATTATTCTCCAACAACGTACCTATTCATCACCTTTACATGGTTGACTTACCAATAGCGATAAAGGTGTTAACGGAAATATTAACTTACGGAGTAGTACTACCCTCATTGATGACCTTCTTTAACCTCCTAGCTACTGTAAAAGGGGCTAGAGTTGAGTGGAATATATTAACTGCCTTCACTTCACTATCCTTCGTTGGTTCGATCTTTTCCGGAGTCACTGGAATATCGAATGCAACCATCACATTTGACGCAGTTATCCACGAGACCATGTGGGTAGTGGGGCATTTTCACGGCTTTATATTGTTATCTATAGTCCCTGCAGGTTTTGCTGTCATCTATTTGATGATACCTATGATGACAGGAAGGAGCTGGTATTCTTCAAGGCTTATGTGGATTCATTTTTATGGTTACCTTGTTGGTTCTTCTATGGTAGTACTAGGTTTTGATGAGCTCGGTTTAACCGGGCTTATAAGAAAGGCTGAAATATTCCCTCTATCACAGACATTTATACCAGGTGAACTAGTGGCTTCTATAGGTGCCTTCATAGCCGATGTAGCTACAGTGGTTTGGCTAGTTAACTTAGTTCTAACCTTAGTTAGGGGAAGAACTGCAAATATTGAAAGCCTCACAGATTCGTTTACCGTAATTACTATGCAGACTGCAAGTAACCTTCCTAATCTCGTATTTAAATGGAATAATCGTAATATTAAGTGAAATCTTTTTTGCCTTATCTATATACAATGAAAATCTTTTGAATTAAGAATCCTTAAGCTTATGCATAGAAAAGCTTATATTTGAGTTTTGATAATAATAAAGATTAAAAGAAGACAACAAAGGTGAATATAAACATGGCAGAAGCTGCATATAGAGTAGTCTTTGAGGGGGCATTCTATAAGATAATAGAGGACGATGAAGCATCTCTATTATTATTCGAAGGTAAACCTATATCAGCGACATGCATTGAGCACGGTACGCACGGAAGCCCGTACGGGTGCCCCCACGTAGAAAGACTAATGAAAAAGATTTTTTCTTAACTAACCTTTCGAGCCTATAGCAGCTATTTCTATTAAAACATCTTTTGGTAACCTTGATACTTCCACTGTAACTCTAGCGGGTGGTTTTTCCTTAAAGTATTCCGCATATACGGAATTGAATTCTGAGAACATGTTCATGTCTTTTAAGTACACGAAACTCATTACAACATCGCTTAACTCAAATCCGGCAGCCTTTAGGACAGCCTTCAAGTTTTCGAGTACAACTCTTGTCTGTTCCTTAATCCCTCCTTTAACAACTTCTCCAGACTTAGGATCTACTGGAATTTGTCCAGACACATATACTGTATTTCCTACTTTTACTGCTTGAGAGTAAGGACCTATCGGTTTAGGCGCATCTGGAGAGAAAACTATTTCCATATGATAAGAAAGAGGAACTAGATTTTACGTTTTATTCTCTCTAACCTAATATCCTCGTTTATATTCTTTTCCAGCTTGTTAAGGTTAGAATTAAGTATGAACGTTCCTATTCTAGCTATAAGCGAACTGTCATACTCTAACGTGATCCTAATCACGTTTTCATTAACTTTACTTATTTTAAGTACACCTCCTTTATCATTATCATAATCAAATACATACTTCACTTCATTGTAACCAGGGAACACTCTCCCAGTTAAATGATAGGAGGATAGTACAACTTTTCCATCAGCTTCAAACTTTTCACCATCTACTTTTATTCTATTAATGTTAGGAAATATCCTAGGAATTGTGAAGCCTGGATCAGCTAATATCTGCAACACAACATCGACTTGATGTGATACTTTGATTTCTTTTTCCAATTTCATCATTATAAATATTGGTTACAAAGAATTAATTTTTAATTCCATCTCATTGTAACTTTAATTTTTAAAGTGTAACAACTTAATCTATATATAGATTGCATAAGTTGGTTTATAATACTTTTATTGTACTATTTTACAGAACTTAGAAATAACATACTATCTATTTTTTCATGTATGTTAGTTACAGAAAAAGATATCATTTTCCTCTTATATGTAGTTGATAATGTAAAGCTATGATTAAGTCCCTTTCCGTAATTATACCACCCACTGTACCATCTTCCTTCAGTATCAGAAGCGAACCTACTTTTTTCATGATCATAGTACTTGCGGCTTCATTTATAGATTTCTCTGGGTCTATAGTTAGAACATCTTTAGTAGCTACTTGTGAGACTTTCTTTGAGAAGAACATGTCTGGATCACTCTTAACCACAGCTTTAGTAAAGAGTTTTAGTGCGTCAGCCGCTGTTATTATACCCTTAACCTTATTTTGGTCATCAACTATAGGTAACCTCCTGAACCCCCTCCTGATCATTAATTTTACAGCTTCAAACACGGGGACGTCTTCATAGACAGTACTTACTTTTTTGGTCATGAACTTTTTCACTGGAAATAACTCGTCTAGATCTTGAAAAATTAGGAGTAGTTCCCTTTCTGTTACAATGCCCGATACTTTTTTCTCTCGATTCAAAACTGGGAGGGCTCCGAAGTTTCTAGCTACCATTAATGTTAATGCATCCATCACATCATCATCTTCATAAGCGTAAACGGGTCTAGGCGTCATAACTTGTGCGACTTGTTTTTCAATAAGTGCAAATATATCTCCCCTATCACAACCTTCTTCACACCTTTCCGTAACGAAAGTAAGTAAATCACGAGTGGAAATAATCCCTTCAATTGAGTCATTAGCTACTATAACTCTTCCTATACCTCTCGTGTTAACTTTCTTAAATGCTTCGGCTAGTTTATCCCTTACGGAAACTATTGGAGGGTCTGGAAGCATGAGTGTTTTTATTATCATGGTTTTCTATTCCAACTTGCCGTTTATAATTCTTACCTTTAGTCAGCAAGGTACCCTAAATGCCAATCACTTTGTTAAACCCTCTGTAAACTTCAGCTACACTCCACGCTTGGGCTATACAACCACCAGCTAGATACGGAGGTATATCCTCGAATAGCTCAGGAATATATCCGTTATTCTCCTTAATGACATCCAGTAGGGGTCTAAAGATGTCGATAAGCATTTTTGCCTTTATCAGATCACTCTCGACTTTTAATTTAGCGTCTATATAAGCTCCTATCAACCAAGGCCATATAGGACCGTTATGATAAGCTTCATCCCTACTAGCCCTATCTCCTCTATATATGGGCTTGTATCTGGGATCTCTCATGGAAAGTGTGCTGAGCCCGTAAGGTCTCAGAAGTTCATTCTCAATCGTAGCAAGCATTACCTTGCCCATTTCTGGGGGTAAAACGTTGAAGGGTAATGATAATGCGAAAAGTTGGTTAGGTCTTATGGACTTATCAGATATCATATACTGGTCAATATAATCGTAAAGACCCCAACTTGCTACAAACTTCTCGTTGAAGGCGTTTCTAACTTTTTCAGCCATTTCTACATAAGAATCTTGTTTATCTCCTAGAAGTTTAGAAAAAAAGTTCATCACCATTAACGCATTATACCATAATGCGTTTATTTCCACTGCAGCACCTTCTCTCGGTGTGACTATCCTACCGTTATAACTTGCATCCATCCACGTTCTCGGCGCTCCTTTATGAAATAGTAAGTTATCTTTAATGTAAACTATCCCGTTTCCCTTAGAATACCATTCAACTATTTCCTGAAGTTGAGGATAAATTCTCCTGATAAATTCCTTATCACCACTGAAGGTGTAAATTTTGTAAACTGCATTTATCGCCCATAAGCTGACATCAACACCCATGTAAATAGGTTCACCTTCGGGTGTTATGTGGTTTGGTAACATCCCCCTCTCTGAGTAGCTCAGATACCGTGCAGTTATATCTTCAGCAAGTTTATACAATCCGTTTAAGAGTAAAATTCCCTCCATGGATATGAATGTATCCCTACCCCACTCGTCAAACCAGTGATAACCTGCAATGATAGCCCAACCTTCTTTCCCCTTGGCCAGAAAGTCAGTTGAGGCACTTGCTAAGAGCTTTAGAACGTCATAGGGATTTTCCTTTAGTTTTTCGTAACCAGACTTGTCATAGTATACGTGAACTATTAAGGTGTTATCTTTACTTGTTACGCAGAATGGGTTGAAGAGATCTTCCTTGTGGTTTGAACCTCTCTCATAGTCTAAGATGTAAAAGAAGTTATAGTACCAGTATCCGGTCATCTCTGCATTGATACCGTTTTCAAATAGGAAGTTCAGGAAGGGAATGTCGTCTTTTACTACCCTAGCCTTTTGTCCTTGAAAGTAAACATCAAAGAATATAGATTTAGGTGTTACAAGATGGTGACTGCGATAGGTAATTAGAGGACAAATTTTAACTCGTCCATCGGTCGCCTTGTATTCTACAGTTATAGCATTTTCAAATTCATGAGCTATTAAAGTCTTTTCTAACCTAACGTTATTAACCTCGTAAACCCATCTTACGTAATTCCTGCCCCATTTGAACTCCTTTAAGTACCTATATCCGTCTGGGTAATATGTTCCTTCGTAATGGTTTGTACTTAGCGGAAATTCACCCTCATCGGTTATCAAAAAATCCTCGAATTTAGACAACATTACATATCTTTTGTGGGGTTGGTTCAAAGGTACTACTAGATACCCGTGGTAAGTCCTTGAGTTTATACCACAAATGGTTGAAGAGGAATATCCTCCAGTTCTAAGGGATAAGAGCCATTCTCGCCTTTCGCATTCCTCCGGCGGTAACACACTTTAATTTACTACTTATTAGTTATTAGTTTATCTAAGGTAATGATAAACTCAGAGTGAGACCACACTAGAGGCATTACAGACGAACTCTGCAGTGAATCTGGATAAACTTGCTCTGGAAGCAAACCGGTTGGTAAAGCTCTATCCATTACCCATTTTACGTACTTCATAGCCCTCTGGATATCCCCTATTTCAGCGTAATACTCTGCAACCCATAAGGTAGTTATTATCCACGGATTAGGCTGAGACCTCTCCCTTCTGTAGTAGTCATTCTCATACCTTATGATCCCACCGTTAACCGTTAGTAAGTCTTCAATAATCTTTATTGTGTTTTTCATGACCACATGTTCTGGCTCTACCATCTCGAAGAAGAAAGGAGAATACATGCTTGCATCTACTGTAAGATCCTTGTTCCCGTATTCGTCCAAACGTCTTACAAACCTGTCGTTATGAACCATCCTTTTTAGAGCCTCTTCCTTCATATATCTGGCAATAGTTATCATATCTCCTGAGAGCACCTCATCTCCCATGTCTGCTACTAGCTTTGATGCAGACTTAAGTGCTCCGAATACAGTTGATACTGTGTAGATGTGAATTCCATACCTCTCTTCCCATAAATCGAAACTTGGCTTCGGTAAACCGTCTTCAATATATCTCATCATGAACCTTACGGCGGGCTTAACAAAATCTTTGTAAATCGAGACTAGCACGTCTATATCCTTATAATATTCGTAGTGTTTAGCGATAGCCCAAACTTGTAAAGCCGTTTCATCTTCTTGAATCGGGTAAATCCTCTTACCATTCATCAACCAAGGATGCCATGAACTTGCTAGCGTACTGTCTGGATTATATTTATGGAATAAGAATCCATCCTCACTTATGAGTTTTGAAATAAACTCATAGTGTTTAACAGCAAGATCCCCATAACCAGCTAAGTCCAGTGCATGAGCAGCTATTGCACTATCTCTAGGCCAGCAGTATGTGTAGGAATCACCATAGACTCCCACGAAGCTGTAATCTGAAGAGGCTATGATTGAGCCGTTCTGATCCATGTGATTTTTTATTACCAATAGACTTATCTGGAATAAATCTCGGAGCTTTTCATCTATCTCTTTTATCTCAAACTTATTGAACCAGTTTTTCCAGAACATATACGAGTTTGTGAATGAGGACTCAATTTCCGTCGATGTAACCCTCTTAAGAAGTTTTCTTAAACCTTGTAATGTCCTATCGAAAGCTATTGTTAAGTAAGCTTTTTCGCTACCTAAAGGATTTAGCGACAAGGAAAAGGCTAATGCTGACTGAACGTTTCCGTTTTCTATAGTCTTTCCTTTCAGGTTACCGTCATTTACATCTTCAAAAACGTCATTTTTACCTACGGTGAACTCGTTAAAGTCTTTCATGATTCCCAGAAGTTTTATTCCTATATACCTCTTAGACTTGTAATGGATGATTGCATTTGTCTCAGGATCATAGAATGCTGTGTCTCCGTAAGGGTTTGAGTAAAGGTCTAGATCAAAGAGAAAAAGCAGTTTTGCCTTCACTGGTTCAGTTGACTTGTTGTATACTTTAATAATCCGGTAAAATAAAGGCTCGTATAGGTCAGCGAAATCGTAGGCGATGAGAGATAACTTGTTGTCTATATCGGCTTTAACCTCACCTATGTTCGTGTTGTCAAGATAAGAAAGGCTCGTTTTCCATTCAATATCTTGGTATAGTCTATCTGTAAATATATACTGCCTTACGGGTTTACCATTAGTGTGATTTTCCATCCCTATATAAGGGTAGTAAAGGTCGATGATCCTACCGAACTCATCTAAGTTAACCAGTATCTTGCCGTTGCCTATGCTAAGAGCCCTCATGTGAGCACTGTATCGTATAACTTACTTTCGGCGTTAATAAGCTTATGAGGATAAATCTTAGAATTCACAATTTCGCTTCCCTCTCCTATTACTACGTCTTCTGCAATTACACTGTTTATAATTCTTGTAGGTCTCGATTTGGACGACCTTATCTCTACATGTCTTGCTATAATTGAGTTCTCAATTATAGCATAATCTCCGATATAGCATCTGTCCATCACTGAGCTTTTTACTATTTTCACTCCTTCTCCTATGATCGTAAAGTTATCAATGCTTGACTCCTCTATATATGTATATTTACCTATCTGACAATGTCTCCCTATAAGTATGTTACCTTCTAGCTTCAGCTCTCCCTTCTTATACATCCTCTTAATAGCTAGTCTTCTCTTCCTCGAGTCTGGACTCGTACCTTGAACAAAGATCCTTCTATTGGGTTCAATTCTAATTCCGTGCATGTCTTTAGCATCGAGTGTCTTCAGCAAGGTCAGCATCGCGTCCAAATACCTTCCGGGAGTACCTACATCGAACCATAAATCATTAGTGATATACCCATAAACGGGATATCCCTTCTTTATCAAGTACGGTATTATGTCCTTACCAAAGTCCATTTTTCCCATCTTATACATTTCCTGAACTTCCTCGCTCTTGAAGACCTTCCTTATTTCAGGACTAATGATGTATAAGCCAGTATTTGCCAAATTACTTGGTGCTTCTTCTTTTTTAGGTTTCTCAACGAACCTCTTAATTCTATTGTCGCTTTCAAGTTCAGCAACTCCGAACTCCTCCACGTTTTCAACAGGCTTTAACACAATGGTCATGAACGCGTTTTTGTTCTCATGGAACTCGAGAACCTTTTTAACGTCAAGTTTGAATAAGTTATCCCCTTGAACCACTAAAAAGGTCTCTTGAATATCATAGTATTCGAGGTTTATCCTCACTGAATCTGCATTTCCTATACTATCAACCCTTGGCTGGTACTTGAAGTGGACTCTAGGTTTGATGTGATACCTAGCTGAAAAACCAATTCCTTCCTTATATAAGTCGAACAAGGAACGATAGTTTACATATCCCCTAACACCGAAAATTATCTCCTTTATCCCTTGTCGAGCTAGTTCCAATAAAGTGTACTCAATTAAAGGTCTGTTCAGAAGCCTAACGGCGGCTTTTGATGTCTCTACTGTCAAAGGTCTAAGTCTAGTCGCTTCTCCTCCTATCGGGATTATTACCTTTACATCTTCTATGTGGATTGTCATTACTTAATAATTTTTATACAATGATTTATAAAACATATATATACATGAGGCACGTCAGTATAGGTTTTGAAGTACACCAACCTTTCAGAATAAGAAAGGACTTTCTTTGGAATCCAATGTACAGAAGTGGCGTTTTATCGAAGTACTTTGACGACTCCCTTAATAAGGAGGTCTTTGAGAGGGTAAAGAGGAAATGTTACATACCAGCAACCAAGATAATCCTTGAGGAAATTGAAAGAGGTGAAAATGAAGGATATGACGTAAAGTTCTTTTACTCTATCTCTGGCACTTTTGTGGAGCAGGCGGAAAAGTGGGGGAGAGAAGTAATAGAACTCCTACAACAACTCTCTTATACCAGAAAAGTCGAGTTCCTCTCACAAACTTATTACCACTCGGTCACGTCATTGTGGGCAGATTTGGACGAATGGAGAGAACAAGTGAAAAAGCACATAGAGTTAATAAAAGAACTCTTTGATCAAAAACCGGTGACTTTCGAGAATACGGAGTTGATCACTAACTTCAGGATAGCGAAAGAAGTGGAGAAGATGGGTTTCAAGGCAATAGTCACGGAAGGAAAGGAAAGTTTGTTGAAAGGGAGAAGTCCGAACCACGTTTATAGGGTTAAGGGAACGAACCTATCCCTATTTCTGAGGAACTACAGACTAAGTGATGATATTGCCTTTAGATTTTCAAACAGAAACTGGGATCAGTATCCCTTAACAGCTAAGAAATTTGCAGACTGGGTAAGCTGGTCTGAGGGAGACACGGGGATGATCTTTGTAGACTATGAGACGTTCGGTGAGCATCACTGGCCAGAAAGCGGAATCCTAGACTTCCTACGCTGGTTACCCAGAGAGCTGAAGAGAGCTGGCGTTAAGATGGTTTTACCGCGGGAAGTCTATCAAAACGTGTACGACGAAATTCCATTAGACCAAACTGTATCTTGGGCAGACGTAAACAAAGACGAGACTAGTTGGTTAGGAAATATTATGCAATGGGCGTATGATGAGATGGTGAGGAGGACGGAAATGTTAGCTAAAGAGTTAGGCGGTGATTATATGAAGGCATGGAGGTACTTCACTACTAGTGATCATTATTACTATATGTTCTTAGGCAGTGGTGGGCCCGCAGAGGTTCACTCCTATTTTAGTTCTTTCAATTCACCTATTGATGCATTCATTAACGAGTTTTACGCCATAACATTATTCCAAGAAGAAATGAGGAATAAACTAGGAATAAATAATGAACCTTTCATATTTAACGTAAATGGGCAAAGGGGAAAAGAAGTGTGGACTTTGAAGCAATTTTACGAGGTATTAAAAAACCACCCCGAATACAAGGAATTTGAGAAGTATGTCCAGGAGTGGTCTAAATGAGAAGATATGAATCGCTTTGGATGCCCGACGAAATCAAGAGCATTTGGATGATTTCTGCCGAACTCACAAAGGTGGCTAGTTTAGGAGGTCTTGGTCCAGTAGTTTATAACCTAAGCAAGATCTTGGCAGAGAAGGGTTACAAAGTAACGGTGTTGATGCCCAGTCACGGGAGGCATTTAGACCCTAAATTTAGGGAGTTTCTTTCTCTCAGGGAGTTACCTTTAGTCGCAGAAGGAGACAGAGTTGGACTTGACGGAAATAGATATCACTATAAGTTGGGATTTGAAGAAGGAAAACTTGACGGGTTTAACGTGATCCTAGTAAAGGGACTAGACTACAATACCGGGGTCTTAATGGACAATTGGAGCATTTACGCAAACATTACCGAGAAGGCTTCTTTATTAGCAAGAGGTGTAATGAAATATTCGGAGTTCTCTATACCCTCAAACGTCCCGTCAATTATTCACGTCCATGATTGGCACTCAGTTTTAGCAGGTGTAGGGGCAAAACAAGTATTTGAAACTAGGAGAATTATAGTACCTTTGGTATATACAATTCATCTAATTAACAAGGTAGGATTCCCTTGGCATTACGCCTCAGAGGACTGGTCAGGTCTGGTGAATTGCCCGCATTACATATGGAAAGTAATAAAACACGAACTATACACTACGAGACAAGTGTGGGACGACTTGTCCTCGGGTTTCATAGAAAAGTTCGGAGCCTATGAAGCGGATATGATAGCAACCGTAAGTAAGAGTTACCTAACTTACGACGTTTATAACTTCATAGGTAATTGGATAGAGAATAAGAGCTGTGTAACATACAACGGTACCGACTGGAACATAAGTGAGGTGATAGAATACGCTAAAGCTAGGTTCAACACTACAGATAGAAATATCGTAAGGAGGAGACTTTATGAGGAACTGGAAAGATTGAGGATTATACCTGAGGATTACTTAACGGGGAATATGCTTTGGAATAATCGCTTCAGGATAGGGATCAAAGACGATTGGACTTATGCCAGACTCGATGACGGACCTTTAGTTCTCTTTGCGGGAAGGATGGTTTACCAGAAGGGAGTAGATTTATTGATAAGAGCATTCAGGGAGACGCTTAATGTAATTCCCAACGCTAAACTGATCATATCGGGACTGCCTTCAGGAGATTATGGGTTACTTCAAGACGTAATTAATAAAGCTTCTGAAATGGGAGGAAATATTAGGATTATAATGTCTTCATCCTTACCCAAGGATATTTATAAACTGTTCTACTATGCAGCATCTGTCTTTGCGATACCGTCTAGATGGGAGCCATTCGGTTTAGTCTCCGTGGAAGCCATGGCTTTAGGAGTACCGGTTGTAGCATATGCTGTAGGAGGGCTGAGAGAGACCGTAGTAGACATAAGGGGAGACAGTGAAAACGGAACCGGGTTTTTAGTAGAGCCAGAAAACATATGGGAGCTAGGTAGAGCCCTCACTACGTCTCTCCTGCTATCAATAGCTACCGAGAAGAAAGATACGAGTATACTTAACAACCCTAACTTAATATTCAAACCAGAAAGTGTTGACTTTTGGGATAAGGTCAGAGAGAATAGTATAAGAAGGGTGGAGGAGAACTTCAGGTGGTCTACCTCGGTGAAGCAACTTCTTAATTGTTATTCCAAAGCCCAGACAATGGCTAAATACAGAGTATTAGCATCATTTTAACACCACTTTATTAAGTCACTCTCATTATTTTTACTAATGCAAGAACAAATTCCACCTGGTCAGAGATACGTTAAAAAATTCATATATTATGCTGCATTAGGAGTCCCAGAAGTTGATTTACAAAGTTACAGACTAAAGATATTAGGAGAAATGGAGAATAAGTTGGAGTTCACTTATAAGGAACTTCTGAAGATGATAGATACGGAATACGTAAGGGACTTCCACTGTGTTACTGGGTGGAGTGTAGCTGGTGTAAAATGGGAAGGGATAAAGATGAAAACGATAGCATCCTTAGCTAAGGTGAAAGGCACTGCAAAATGGGTAATGTTCTACTCATTAGACGGATACATTTCAGTAGTCCCAATTGAAGACGCTTTGTCAGAGGATGCAATAATAGCTTTAAAGATGAACGGAAAACCTTTAGACAAAAAGTCAGGATTTCCTACACGTCCCTTTATACCTCACCTTTATGCGTGGAAAAGCGCTAAATGGTTAACTGCTATTCACTTTACATCAGAATATCAGGACGGTTTCTGGGAGGAAAGAGGATATCATGAAAGAGGCAACGTTTGGGAAGAAGAGAGGTTCAAGGGAGAAGGATATAGTCACAGTGGAATGAAAAGAAGACCGATTCTCTAACGAAATCTTTACCTTACCTCGTAGTATAACAGCATGAATAAAATTAGGTATACAGTACGTTCTCTGCCGAGGTATACTTCACATGTAATTGCTAACGAGAAAATTTTTAATAAGTGATAGTATAAGTAATAACTCACAGTGCGGCCGTAGTCTAGCCTGGATTAGGACGCCTGCCTGCCACGAGCTCGCAGGAGACGCAGGAGGTCCCGGGTTCAAATCCCGGCGGCCGCACTCCTTAGGAGTGATCTAACTTGGTAAAGATCACAAAAGCGTCATTCTTTTACTCACTCACCTTCTTGGTAACCATAGCCCTCTCCACTTCTCTGTCCAATTCCATTTTACCGTTATTAATAACTCTGGCTTTGCTCTTTAGAAAGCGAAATGTAGTCTTGATCGAGGTCTTGATCTCTCTTCTCTCCTTTCTCCTTCTCTCGGAATTTCATAAACTCAACTTATACATATTCACCGTAAGGGCACTCACTTACTTAAACTTGTACTTTCTGATGTCGGAATATGTAGACTACCACACAGTCCTCAATATACTAAAAGAGAAAGGGGTCCCGTTAGTAGTAGGTTTGGCTTATTTTCCTCTCTTTAATGAGATCGTATCTCAGATAATGTTTAATGCAAAAGCAAGAAAGATAGGTCTCAAACCTTCTAAGCTCCTTCTGCCCTTAGTCGTCCAAATGGTAAAGGTAGCTGAAGACTTGTACGTAGCCTATACTATAAAACTCTACGGTGAATATAGGGGGAGATTAAACCTAAGACCAACTTCCTTAGATTTACTCTTTATCTTATTAGGGGTTATCACGTTTGTTTTAAGCGTCGCCTTTCCTCTAAATCTACCACAGTATCACATATTGATATAAGATCTTCGTCGTGAGTTGCTATTATTATACCCCTTCCCTGTTCCTTCAACATCTTAATCATATCGTAAAAACTCATAAGCGCATCGCCATCCATACCTACGCTGGGCTCATCGAGACCGATCAACTTATAGGAGGAAGCGAAAGCCGAAGCAATTAGGACCCTCATTTTCTGACCGTAACTCAACTGGAAAGGGCTCTTATCCGCAATCTCGTCCAGTTTAAATAATTTCAGAACTTTCTCGTCTTTAACTTCATCTCTCACAGTAGGGTTAAAGAACTGCAAGTCTGGGTTCTGAAAAACTACGTAAATTTTCCCAACAAGACTCTTCAACGTTGTAGTCTTACCTATCCCGTTTCTACCTACTATACAGAATACCTCACCTTCTCTTACCTTAATCCAATCTTGTTCGAATATCACTTTACCTAAACGTGTTTGGATCGGCTGTAAACTAAAGCCTCTCAACCCGTTCTCCTTCAGAAACCTCTCATCGTAAAGTTTATCCCTACTTATCTCCTTAACCCCTTTCTTGGTGAGTAAATAAAACCTGTCACCCCAGTCCCTTACCTCTTTTACTCTATGCTCCGTGATCAAGCTCCCTTTTGGGATCACTTCCTTAACTAAGGGAATCGCGTACTTATCGAGGTTGGCGAAGGGCTCGTCCAACATTATGTGCTTAGGTCTTGAAGCTAGGACTGTAGAGATGACGAACCTCTTCTTATACCCGTCTGACAACTTATAGAAGTTAACGTTAAAATACTCACCCATGATCCTCTGCGGGATTGAAAAGTCTACGTCATGAAATAAGGACTGAAGTTTTAACTCATCTTCACAAGTGAGCCCGAGAATCTGTGTAGAGGGCTCCTGAAAGACTGCAGAGAGCAAAGAGTAATCTCTCTTTTTACAGAAGTCTTCTCCGTCAATAGTCACTTTAATTGGTTCTCCAAGACACAGAGCCCTTTTTATGAGCGTTGTCTTTCCACTACCATTCTTACCTAAAAGGATTACTCTCTCATCCTCGCTTACTTCTATCTCGTCATTGATAATGAGCACAAATTTAATTGATCACGAGTTTATAATAAACATGAAATTAGGCTTTGCTCAAATCGAAGACGGAAGAAAAGTAGTTGTAGTCTATAAAGAAGGTAAATTCTTCGAATTCGAAAAAGAAGGGATGGAATGTGTATTTAGCAACATTAATAACGTCATCAAAGCCTTCGACATAGTCGAGAGATTACCGCTGAAAGAAACTAAGGTTAAAAAACTCTTACCACCCATATCCCCTCAGAAGGTGTTTCTACCAGCTGTAAATTTTAAGTCTCATTCCTCAGAGACTCTCATGAATCCTCCACCTTTTCCTTATTTCTTTACAAAATTTTCAAATGCTATAATCGGTACTGAGGATTATATTTTGATCCCTAAGGAGTTAAAGAGGGTTGACTATGAAGGTGAGATAGGTATTGTAATAGGAAAGAGGGCTAAGAACGTAAGAAAAGAAGATGCCATGGATTATGTTTTCGGCTTTACGATTGTTAATGACGTAAGTTTCAGGGATTATCAGTTTCCCGAAGTACACCCTTATGGGCTGAACTGGGTTATGGGAAAAAGCCTCGATACAGGTTTACCGGTAGGACCATGGATAGTTACAAAGGACGAAATAAATGACTTTTACTCACTCAGAATAATAGCGAGGTTAAATGGAACTATAGTTCAGGATGGTACTACTAAGGATATGATCTTTAGTGTAGAGGATATGATAGCCTACTTGAGCAAGGGAATAACTCTAGAGCCTGGAGATGTAATAACTACAGGGACTCCTGCTGGAGTAGCTGAGTTCTCAGGTAAAAAATACTTACAAGAAGGAGACGTCATAGAGGTAGAGGTTACTGGGATAGGAGTTCTAAGAAACTACGTCAGGACCATTTAATCACAGTCTTTATTTCTCCTTTTATTTTTTTAGATAAAACTTCAGGTGCTTCCTCTACTTCAACTTTACTGGTTATCATACGGTTTAGAACATCTCCATAACGATACCTCCATATGGAAAGGTAATTCAACGCACCTTGGAAGTCTTTTTTACTGGCGTTAACACTGCCAATTATCAGTATGTTCTTTTCCACTATTTCGGTAACCAGATCTGACATTATCTCCGCTTTTTCACCTTCCATAGTCCCGAAGAGGATTAGAGCTGAATTATGTCTCATCTTTTTCATAAGCGGAAGGAAGGCTTCAGGAACTCCGCTTGTATCTACTATGAGGTCTGCATCGGGTAATTTATCGATACCTAATTTCGTGTCGTAAAACTCTGCCCCTATTTTCTCCGAGATGTATCTTTCCGTCTCGCTTGGTTCCCTCTTGTTAAGCAAATACACTTGAAAACCTAGAGTCCTCAAAGTCATGGCGAAAAACGTCCCTATTGGACCGGTTCCTACTATAAAGGCGTTTCTACACTCGAAAGTAGAGTCTTCGCAATTCCATATCATTCTTCTCTGGACGAAGAGAAGCTCTTCCGTAGCTTTTACTACGTTAGACAAGGGTTCCGTGAGGACAGCCACATCTTTGACCTCTTCTGGAACTTTGACTAGGTACTTCTCGTCGTCGACAAAAAATTCTCTCATGAAGCCGTGTTTTCCTCTTATTCCAGCCTCGACAAACTTTCCCGTTTCGCAAAAGTCCTGCCTTCCTATTTTACAGTTCAAACATTGACCACACCCTCTCCTGACAACCGGTACTACATAGTCCCCCTTTTTCAGTGTAGCTACACCGTCTCCTATCTCCTCAACTCTACCTAAACCCTCGTGTCCTAAGATCAAAAAAGAATAACCTTCAGGTGGGTAAGCAAATGAGATCTTTCCGCTTACTATTCCCCTATCAGTCCCGCATATCCCCGTCATCACTGTTCTGATCAACGCTTGGCCTCTACCTAAAGTCTCTTTTACCACGACGTCCCTTACTTCCGCTCCTATACTATTAGGCCTTACCGTTATAGCTTTCATACTTATCCTATTCTAACCAGAGTAAAAAAGCCTTTTATTTACAGTTTGAAAAATTAAAGTTATGAAGAAATTACAGATCAACGATAAGAGACCTTTAATAGTGTCTATTGTGTTAACCTTGGCATTCATCAACCCATTGGTTGAAGACTTGATGTTTAATGAAGAGTTTGTATTTATGGCATCACATTATGCCCTAGTGTTCGCAGGTTCACTTATTGGGTATTACTACTGGGGTAATAAGTTTAGAACTTCATTATTGGGCTATCTAGGGTCTCTCTTAGTGGTATTATGGCATTTTCCTCAGCTCTTTGTTTTAGGAGGTGCTGAAATTCCGTTTAGAGCTCTCGACGAGTTATCGATGTTTTTTGGAGGAGTACTACTTGGCATGGGTGTTAAGAATATGAGGTTAATCGAAAAGCTACTTTTGTTAGTCTTGTGGATGTTAGGGGATACGACTCTAGCCGTTATCTTGGTAATATCCTACCCCTTCTACAATATTCCGCCTTCTCCTTACCCCTTATCTCAGGAACCAGTAACGGGCTATGTAATGGTAATTGCCATGACATTTGTTCTAGGTTACATAATATTCAAGGGTTTCCAAAACCTCAACATCTTTGGCTAAAACGTATTAATTGCTATTCTACCATAGAATAGAAGGGTAAAATGAAAGCCTATGACCTACTCGCTTACCTACTTGAACACACACAGCCAGGTTCAATCGTAGTGGTAACAACGCCAAATAACATTCCCATAATGTTAAATAAGGAAGATGAATTTTCTGTATTGGCTTATGTTTGTAAGGATGAAGACGTCAAGAAACTAAGAGAAACTTTTGATAAGTCCACGATACATCGAGCCGTTTTAGACTTGTTAACCCAACTCTCTGATTACTTACAGACTCAAATAGACGAGTTAAATATCGCAAATTCGGCGTCATTCCCAGGTTGTGTAGAGAAAAGAACGCCAAGACAAAGGGAGGTTAAGAGAGAGAAACCCAGACCCAAGAAGGAGGACATTAAGTTACTAATAGAGCAGATGAGGACACTTCCTGAGGAATTCGATATCTTACCGTTACTAAGCCATGAAGGTAAACTGATCTCATTGGTTATGCAGAACCTAAGCCTTACTACACTGGATAAGATAGTGAAATCATTATCGCACGTTAAAGGAGATGCTATAATGCCTATTAATCCAGACTTACAAACGTTAAATTACGTTTTAAGCACGATAAAGTTCGACCTTCAAAAGGGGAACCCATTATCTTCGTTTGATAATTTCACGTTCTTTACGGCAATGTTCGTAGATCAAGGAGATATTGGTGAGGGTGAGTTCATGAGTAAGAAAATCCCTAAAAGGAGTGGTAAATTCTTCACTTCCAATTCTAAGGGAGGGCTTAAACCTATACCCCTTGAATTTCTCGATTACTCTAAGAATAAAAAGAATGGACTGTATGTAGGTTACTTCATCCATGACGGCCAGCAATTCGTAAGATTAGGAGGCTTCGACTTACTGGATTACCATGAGCAAGGAAAGTTTACTATTAACGCATACTTACTCTCGTCTTTTTTAGCCGCCCAAAAGGACTTTAGCATTGAATACTCAGCCTTCGACAAGCTAGTGAGCAACTTCGTTAACAGTGTAATATCCAAAGGTATAGGTGCAAAATACGTAAAGGAAGTGTTTGAACTCGAGAACTTATTATATGACATCCAGTTAGTAAAGAACGTCACCAAGGAATCAATAAACATTGTAGACCCTATATCTTTCTGGTACTACAAAAGTAAAGGACAAGATCCATTATTATGCACTGAATGTGAGCTAAAGGATAAGGTGGAACTATGGAATAAAATAACGAAAGGGTGGTTCAGGGAATTCCTACTGTAGAATTTTTAGTTAACCAGCTTTTAAAATAGGTCTAAAAACGTAACCTTACATAGCTTCTTTTATCACGTTCAATATTTGTTGAGCTTCTTCTTGTATATAAGACGTTGTTTCTAGCTGAGCAAATGCGTAAGGGTTAGAGGTAACGTTAACCTTCGGTATTACTCCTTTTGAAATATTCCCATAAAGTTCTTGTGGCGTATAACCCGAGGTAGCGAAGTAATAAGGAGCTACTGAGTTCACCGTTTGGTCATATCCAATTATCATCCAGGTACCGTTAGGTCCCGTTATTAATATTACTGTAGCTATATGAGGAGGATTTCCAGCATCAGCTAAATTAGGATACTGCCCAAATGGTGTGTTAAGCTCATATTTAACTATCAAGTTATAGACCCAATTAGGCACATCTTTTTGGAGTTCTTGTAGTTCTAAAGTTACTATGGAATCACCAGAATAGGGGACTATAGTACCGTTTGTCAGGCTAATACTATTATTGTTAGTAAACATCCTTCCTATCATGTAGAAGAAATGAAAATGTACACTTCCATTAGGTATAAAAGACTGAAATAATAAGCCCGGTACTTGCATTGGTGCTGATACACCTCCAGTAGGTGAGGGTAATGGTTCTGGATCAGACCATATTGGGGTAGCGTTAATTTTACCGTAGTGGCTTAAGGCTAGATACAAGGGCCATGACTGGGCAGCTCCGTAAGGACATCCCTCCCAAGAGACTAAATAAACATCAACAACATTCGGTGATGACGCATAGTCCTGATTTGAGACCTTAACAAAATGTAGGAATGGAACTGATTCGCTTGCCTGGGTCGTAGGAGGCTTTATAGAAGGTAAGATTATTAGAATAGCTAATATTACTACGAATATGATGAAAGGTACGTATATGAGCTTACTCTCCTTTTTACTCTTCTTTGATTTAGCCATCAATGATATCTCTTAGCATAGTTACTAAAACTTTTTCCTAAAACACACATAGTCCAGAAGGTCAATATGACTAGAAGATTTGCCTTTTATTTAAATTTCATCTGCTGTATGAAATATTTTATTTTAATGAAAAGAGTATAATTATAATTTTTCTTTTCTAATCAAGACTAATTTCTAATAAAGAGTAAAGAGCGTATAAAGATATCTGAATTTGTATTATGTTGAAGCTAAATACTTATTTTTGATTAAGTTATAAAGACATATTATATGAAAAAGAGAGTACGGTTCTTGAGTTCCATAAGCAAGATAGGAAAGTCAACGTTCACAGTTCTTACAGCATATTATTTAAAGTCATTAGAGATCCCTTTTTTGATAGAAGAGCTAGATCCCTTCCAGACAGTTAGAGTTCTTGTAGATGATGAGTTCGATATTGTGGACTATTTTAATATAAACAAGTACCTTTATTCTGATTATTTTCTTGACGTGGAAAAGGATAAGCTACAAACCATGTATAATAGATCTAATTGGAATATGCTTGTTTCAGACATGCTCACAAACATTGATCCACATAGTGATCCAATAAAGTTTCAAAACAATATAACAACTGCAAACATTAATGTGTTTCTGACAGACATGACCAGACTTTCCGAAACTATTGAATATGCAAAAAAGTGGGATGACGGTTACAGAGTCTTAGTCGTTAACATGGTACCATCAGAAAATGTATCCCTTGTAGAAGATCAAGTTTTAGATTTAATATATGAGAAAGGAGTTTTCAAAAGATCTTTCATATTCCCTTATGATGAAAGGATAAAATACCTAGACCCTGATAAGTTAGAATGGTTTAAAGAAGCGTTATCAAGAATTCTATCTTTGAGATGACAAAGAGAGAACCTATTTCCCCTTTGCTTCTCAATACTTTAAGAGGAAAAAAATACTTAACTTATAATTTTTAGTTACTCATCATTTTACATATATTATATAATGGTATAATTGAAGGGCTCCTCCGAATAGTATTAATATCACTCCTAAGTCCATACCGGCATATGTTGCTTGAGGACCTACTGAAGGTAGAGTCCACATAAGACCGCACAAAATAGCTACTATAATCAGAATAACTACTATCCCAACAAACGCAATGTCTTTCCTCTTATATCCACCTCCCATAGAGGTTGTTGTGCCTTCGTTCCTTATTATCGCCCTACCGAGCTTGTAGACCCATATGAAAGTGAACATACCAAGTGGGATTAAAGCAATAAGGTTCACTAGAACTGGTTGTTTTACTAAATATTATGTGCCAACCAAGTAATCTATCGAATAGTTCAGCTCTAGTTAAGGGACTGCTTGAAATTGCTGCTAGTCCACCATGTCCAAATAGCCAGTTAACAATTACGGTCGCACCAGGGAACCCAGTATTCACAATCAACTCACTTCCTATGTCTACTGCATTTACTCCGAGCACGTCGCTAACTAGACTGTACCCGAAAAATGACGCACCTAGTGTTAAGAGCAACAAAAGGACTCCAGTAATCCATTGTAACTCTCTTGGCTTCTTGTAAGCACCTACGTAAAAGTTCCTGAACATGTGAATGTGTGCTAGAATTATCATTATATAAGCGCCGTAAAGGTGACTGAAGAGAAGTACTGGCCCATACGGTACGTGGTATATTATGTTCATTGTAGACTGATACGCGCAAGACGGCTGATAGTAGAGTAATCCAGTAATAACTGTAGAAATAAATGCGGCAGCAACAAAGCCTAAATTCAAAATATTCACAAGTTACTTTCCAAAAAATACCTGGTTTACTTGCAGTTTACCGTTTTAGCGGTGAACACTTGGAGAAGATTTATGGAATGGTCATCACTAAAGTGGACTTATCTAAGTTAGCTAGGAAAAGAAGAGGCAAAGAGACTTAAGCTATTAGACCCCTTATTAGGATATGCCATGATACTCGATGATTTAGGGCTTGCAGTAATTAAGGGCTAAGGAGACTAACTGGGACTATGTAATAAAATTCGCAATTGAGAATAGTGGAGGTGTTTAACATGACTTTCAAGGGATATGTTGGGCATATCAAATTTGATGACCAAGGAAATGTGATAGAAAGTAAGAACGTGGAGAATCCAAAGGAGTGGGTGACATAATAAAGTTCAACGTCAAGAAGGGTAATGAGGAAGCAAGGGAATTAGGTTTCGGTCGCATGAACTGTTTCGCCATGATCGGAACGGAGCTTACTTAGTTAAGACAAGATAGGTAGACTGGCATGACCTATTCGTAAAGTACACGTATTCTTATACCATATTAATTATGGGTTTATTCCTTACTATTCTGTCGATAATAATATTCGTGATAGACGTAACGCCCGCAATTAATTATATACCTTACTTTAACCAGCTTGCACCAGAGCCTAGATTTTACATTCCTTCACTCATCCTTCTAGTTGGAATAGTACTCCTAGCTATCTCTAAATCTAAGTTTAACTATAGGCTGGAGTGACGAAGTTAAGCAATTTTTTCCCATTTACTAAAAGATAACGCATTTGCTTCGGTATATTCTACAAGTTTAAATTTCCCCTCTTCCATCTCCTTTCTTATCTTCCCTCTAGTCATTATAGGATCTACTATTAGAACAGTACCTTGACCTTCAAGAACTCTCCTTATCTCCGAAACGAGTACTTTCATTATCTCTCTTTTTAGGTTGTAAAAGTACATTACGCTGTAAGCTATAGAGAAACTATTATCCTTAAAGGGGATTTGAGGGAGACCATAAAACAAATTCACTCTGGCACCATACTTTCTTATTAATCTCTCAGCCTCATCCTTCTTGGAAATACTTCCAGTCGTCAACTCCGCTTATCTCCTTATTAAGTTCTAAAGATAGATAAATAGGGATCAGACAGTTACCCGGAGCTATGTCCAAAATCCTCTCTTTTTTTATGTCAATCATTGAGGAAAGTTTCCTCGCAATATATTCCTCTTCATCTATCGTAATGCCCATCCTCAATACAGGTTGGAAGTCATTTACGTCTATCATAATCATTAACATCGTGGTGATTAAATTAAAGCTTTTCAACAAAAACAACGAAAAAGCACTCAGTGATCACGCCTCTTTTTTGTAAGCCTTAAAGATATCAGGAACCTACTGAATGCTATGAGCAGGATTATGGAGGCCAAATATAAAAGATCAGACAAACTGTTCACCGTTTGTCCCTACACTCTCATTTCACTCATTTTATGTTCATGATCAAGTGTAGGGACTTAGCCCTCAACCACTACCAGGTGGGTCATGGGTCTCCTTCGAGCCCAACGGCACGGGGCTCACATCTCCGTGTACGGGGCTTGGGGCATTGCCCCATCACCCCGTAGGCGTAGATTCAACACAGCAACAACATCCCTAACCACTTCTCTAACCCTTGGGGGATTGACCTCATCGGATTTACAGCTTACTTACTTCTCATCATCCTCTTCACGAAATTAATTTCAATGAATATAAAAAGATTTCTATTGTTATGAAAAAGGATTCACCCCGTTAATTAATTCGATAATGACCTCCCTTAGGACGAAGCTCATGGTAGCGTCCATAACGTATACTACACTTCTCCCTCTACCTTTTCCAAAGTCTACTATACTTTGAAATAGCTCTAGAAGCACCACAACAAGAAACGCGTTACCGACAAGTCCGAATATCTCGCCCAGCAGGCCTGAAGGAATTAACAAGAAAATATCTACTATTGTGTACACTATAACTATTCCTATAGCTATAAGCAGAATAACCTCTATGACCTTTGTGACATATTGAACAATCTTCTCTTCGGGTAAATAGAAATGAAATCTCTTTTTTGTACCCTTACTTTCGCCTTTCACTTCATTTACTCTTAACAGTCTCGGTATAAAAAGTGAGTTCATTACTCAGACTGCAGATACACTACTTCTTTAAGTTTGTAGCTCAAGTTTAAGTAGGGTACTATGTGTTCTTTTACGATATGTTCAGGAAAGTTAAATTGGTCTTTAAGTTCCTTTATTTCCTTTCCAAAAATCTTATGTTTTATCGAGACAGACTATAAACTAAATTAGTGGATAGTAACTACCGGCTTACTAGTCATCTCTTGTGACATAATTTGTATATTAAGTTCAAAAGTGTTTTCATCGTCTTTACTTTCTTCTTACGCCTCGTGGCTCCTCTTTACCAGGTTTAGAGAGAATTATAAATAATTAGAAATATTTAGTCAAATTTTTCAGTATATTGAACATAATTTTGGAGGAAAACTTTAGCATCAATAAGACTTTCCTCATACTGTTTTTGTATATAACGATTTTGAGATTGAGATAGTATCTTTGATATTGCCTTTATAACACCAACAAAATAGAAGTAAAATTTTTAAGTTTCTTATCCTATTACATGTTGATGACAGAAACTGTAATGGGAAGAAAAAAGAGGACAAGGTATGAAATAATACATGATATACTATCTCAATGCGAGAACGGTGCAAAGAAGACTTGGTTAATGTACAAGGCTAATCTAAGCTATGAATTAACAAACAACTATATAAACAGACTCGTAGAGAAAGACCTAATAACCTCAAAGGACGGTCTGTATTACCTCACTGATAAGGGTAAGAAATTATTAGAGCTCCTCAAAGAGTACAAAGAGAAGAAGACAGCACTAGACAAAGTAACTGCCCAGATTAAGGAAATTTACGGAGAAGACTGAAAAGATTCTTTACTAGCATATAAGATTTTTATAAGGTATCTTAATTATCCTTTTTATTTTTCTTTTCACATATCGTCTTATGGACATAGTCATATTCACCTCAAGTGGAGAAGCTGAAATCGAAGAACCGGTATTTTGTGACAGAGATAGTGTTAAAGTGGACAAGACAAAATGCGTAGGAAAAAGCATAAGCATAGCCCCCATTCTATCCCGCTATTTAAAGGACTTAGGGTATAAAGTGACCGTAGTAGATCCATTTGCTGATGATGTATCTTACGAGGCTGATGAGGTGATAAAAGGAGACTCCTTTAAAGTACCTGACGAAGTAGTTAAGGATAAATACGTCATAATAGCAACAAGACACGTTTACGACACTTGGGCTATAATGAAATCCATTTTAGGAGGGGCTAAAGAGATAGCAGTCGTTATGAGCATAAAAAGGGCTAAGGTCATCATGAAAAGGCTTATACAAGCCGGAATAAGTATAGAACAGCTCAAAAAGTTGAGAATACCTGCTGGATTAGACATAGGAGCTAAAAGTGATAAAGAAATTGCTTTGAGCATCGTGGCTGAAATACTTGCAGTCGAAAGAGGCGGAAGCGGAAGACCCTTAAGGGAAGTAAAAGGTTTCGAAAAGATATTCGAAGAATTAAAATGAAAATGCCGATAAAGAGTGTTGGACTCTCCAAGTAGTCAACTAAGTTAATCGCTTTTCAGTTTTCCCAAAAATTTCTAAAATGTATCCATCCACGATCTGCTGGGCAATCCTATCCAACTCTGCTTCACCTACGAAAGGTACTAACATGTCCTCCTTATGCAAGTAGTAAGCAAACTTGACCTTTTCGTTCTTATTCCTTATAAAGAGATCTAGTACATCAGTCCTCTCACACTCAGCTTTTAAACCTAAAGAGTTCAGGTAATTTATACCATCATATACTGAATCACTGACCTTAACAATCACCTTATCGCTTATGAGAATTTCTATCAGCCTCTTCCCCTCTTTATCATAATACACTTTTCTAAATATCCTACCGTCAGAGGTAAACCCCGTTAGAATTAATTCCATAGACTATAATATTTCCGCTATGTAATTTATGTAATTTTTAATCACTTCCAACTCCTCACTGTGGGTTATGTTTATAAAATCTCAAGTTTTCTATTGACCACCTCCAAGATAATGACGGGCTCAGTTCACGAGGGCGTAAGAGATTCGTATGAGAAGGTAGATTTCCCCCACGTCTAGTTTTAACGAGTTGAGCGTAAATATGTATGATCACTTGAGGGGGATACGTGTGTCAGGTTAGAAATAGAGAGTAACTTACACACTGGTAGACAATAGAGCAGCCCCTTTTAGCCGCCAGTCTTACTCAACCTCTTCCTGAGTTCTTTTTCGCAAGTCCTGCAGCATGCATAGTATATCCTCTTACCTAACTTAAAAGTGATGGGATCACCCCTTATCTCTCCCCCGCAGTAGTCACAGCGAAGCTCGCCTCTTATAACCGTAACCGTATTCACCTTCTGGGTTGAAATAAAGTATTCCTTCTCGCCCTCAACTTTACTAAGTATCTCCTCTATTTCATGCAATTTCCCCCTTACTAACGAAATGTATTTTCCGTCTATGAGTTTATAACACTCCGCACTTCCTTCTACACATTGACGAGAAATTAAAAACAATGTTATCTCCCCCTCCTCCTGATAATCCACTGTAAACTTAACGCCCTTATCTTTCAACGATTTAATCACCTTCGCAACAGTAGCCCTACTAACGCTTAATTCCTTAGCTATACTACTGGCACTCCTCCTCCCATCCTCTCTGAGCAATTGGAGAACTTTGTATTCTAACTGAGACAGTTTACTCCTTTCCATAATGTAACTTAAACCCGTGCTGATAATATACTTTGTTTTCATATTGACCGTGTTACTAAACACTTTTTTACAAAAAGCTACGCAATGACGAATACAATTTTACGTTGTAAACGTTAGGCTAAAAATTCTCACTGCGAAGTATAAGATCATGGTACATACTTGCCCCGTATGCGGTATGGAAGTAGATGACACAACTCCCTATAAGACAATGTATAAAGGAACAGTATATTACTTCTGTAGTAACGGCTGCAAGAAAGCGTTTGAAAAAGACCCAGAGAAGTACTTAAAAGAAGGCCCGCAGGGAATGCCTTGAAATGGAACTCAGGATAAAGAAACAAGAAGAGCTGAAAATCGTAGGAATGCACTGTTCTACATGTGCATCTACAGTATTAAAAGCTATTAAAGGAGTGCCTGGAGTTGAGGAGGCTAACGTTAATCTAGCTTCAGGTGAAGCGAAAATAGTTATTGAAGGAGCGAAGCTGAAGGACGTGATAAACGCCGTTAGAAAAGCCGGATATGATGTAATAACACAAAAATTCAACGTGAGCTTGGACGTAAGCGAGGAGGAAATACGGAAAGTCAAAGAGATAGTAGAAAACCTCGATGGAGTAATCAGCGTTAGGTCTGGGAGAGACAATCTCCTTGTCGAAATAAACCCAATGAGTACTTCATCTCAAACCATTGTAGAGGAGCTCAAAAAGAGAGGGTATAAGGCAGAAATTACAGACTTAAAACAAAGCAGAAAATCCGACTTTAAAGACTTGTTGACCAGGCTAGTGGTTTCTTCAATTTTCACCTCCTTAGTATTATTATCAGCCTCTCCACTCCTGCAGTTAATCTTCTCGATCCCAGTCCAGTTTTACTCAGGTCTAAGGTTTCACAAAGGAATGATCAGAGCCCTAAGAAACAAGACCACTAATATGGACGTTCTGGTCTCACTTTCGTCTAATATAGCATGGTTCTACAGCCTATTTTCACTCTCTAACCCCTTTTTCTCAGCCTCCTCCCTACTAATTACGTTTATTTTAATCGGTAAGACACTAGAGGCTTATTTAAAGGAAAGAGCTAGCGAACAAGTCCTCTCACTAATTAACGTGAAGGCGAAGAAAATAACGGACTCCGGAATAATAGAGGTAAACGCCTCGGAACTGAAGGTAAACGACATAGTAATCGTAAAAAGCGGTGAAGTTATACCCGCTGACGGAGTAGTTGAAGAAGGAGAAGGCTACGTTGATGAGTCGATATACACTGGAGAGTCAGTACCTACAAGAAAAATCAAAGGAGATCCCGTGATCGGTGGTTCGATCCTCAATTCGGGCTACCTAAAGGTCTTCGTAACGAGGACTGGAGAGAGGACTTACCTGTCCCAAGTAGTAGAGGCTATAAGAGAGGCTGAAACAACCAGACTACCAATACAACAGTTAGTAGACAAGATCTCAGCAGTTTTTGTGCCCACGATTATCGCGATCTCAGTAATAGCCTTTGCCGTTTGGTTTTTCATATTACACTTCCCCCTCTCTTTTTCCGTACTGATAGCAGTTGCTGTTCTGGCCTCAGCATGTCCTTGTGGCTTCGGTCTCGCAACTCCTATGGCTATAATCGTTGGGCTAAGGAAGTTGATAAAGAAGGGTATCGTAGTAAGGAACGGTGAGGCATTAGAAAGGCTTAAGGAGGTTCAAGTGTTCGTCTTCGATAAGACCGGGACAGTAACAAAGGGTAAAATCAGAGTCGCAAGATACGAGGGAGACGTGGATCTGGCTTCACATCTAGAAAAGCTAAGTAACCACCCTGTAGCCCAGGCAATAGCTTCTTTAGCTAAAGGTAAAAGGCACGTTGAGGGCTTCACTGAATTTAAGGGAGAAGGGGTATATGGAAAGGTAGATGGGAGAAAAGTATTAGTAGGAAAGAGGGAGTTCGTATTGAGGAACTGTGAAGGGGAAGGCAAAGATGCAGACGTGCTAGTGTGTGTAGAAGGAAAGGTCACAGGGTACATTTGGTTAGAGGACGAGATAAAGGAAGAGGCGATTAAAGTAGTGGATTGGTTAAAGAGTCGTGGTTACGAGGTAATCATAGCTACTGGTGACTCGAGCAAATTTGCTGATAGAGTGGGTGAGATACTAAAGGTAAAAGTGTATAAAGGGCTTTCACCTGAGGACAAAGTGGAATTGGTAAGGAACTTAGGGAAGAAAGTGGCGTTTGTAGGTGACGGAGTTAACGACGCTATGGCACTTAAAGAGGCTTACGTGGGAATTGCCATCTCTACCGGGACGGATATAGCAAAGTATGCTGGGGACGTCATCATCCCTTCCCTCGAGTCGTTATTGGACTTAATAGCGCAAAGTAAGAGGACTGTGAGGAAGATAAAGGAAAATATTGCTTGGGCATTAACATATAATTCTATTCTGGTACCTATAGCCTCTGGTCTCCTCTACCCGTTGTATTTACCACCAGAATATGCAGCCCTAGCAATGTCCATGAACAGTGTTAGCGTAGTGTTGTGGAGTTTTGTCCAGTGATATAGAGTGACTATTATTACCAGCAGCATAGTAGTGTATATGTAGATAATATATGTATACTCTTACTACTTTTTAGGAATAAATACTATGAAGGTGTAATTGGTATTATGGATAAGGCGATCGAAGAAGGGTTTAAGAAATTCTCTGAGTTGGTAGAGAAAGCGGGTCTTTTCATAGACGAAGATGGTGCTTATTTTCTAATAGGGGTAGGAGTTCCTAATTGTAAGAATAACTCGAGGATAGTGGAACAAGTCCTTAATGAGATATATAAATACACTGACGAAATAAACGTTACTATTTTAATCGTTCCGGAAAACGTTTATCCAGAGGTGACAGCAAAACTAAAAAAGATCATGTGATGAGTTTTAGGGGAGCCTGAAAAGTGAAGAGGCGGTTACTCGCTGATTAGAAATCTATTTTTTACCCCTCTTCACAAATAATTGTATTATGAATAGCAATGCCACAGCCTCCTCTTCACAACCATCACTTTTGTCTTCCTACATAAACCTCTTGGAATTGGGTATACAAATCTTGTTCTTTGTAATCCCGCTAATAATCTTCCTATACTACCTCAGGATGATGAGGGTTGGGACTTCTAACACAAAACAGTTGACCAAGAGGATGACACTCATACCTTCAGTAAAATGGGAGCAGATATATGATATGAAAGAAGTCAAACAACGACTGGAGGAGATTTCAAAATATGTAATCGAGAAAAAGAAGGCTTACGGGGTGATCCTCTTCGGACCGCCTGGTACTGGTAAGACCAGTATAGCAAAAGCGTTGGCAAACAAGCTTAGGTGGAACTACTTTGAGCTTAAGGCTACCGACGTGTTAAGCAAGTGGTACGGTGAAAGTGAATACCTCATAAATAATTTCTTTGACACTGTTGAGCTTTACGCTCCTGCAGTAGTTATGATAGACGAGATAGACGGGTTTACGTTGAAGAGGGAAGGAGACGTACATGAGGTAACTCATAGGCTAATAAACATACTATTAATGAGGTTACAAGAGCTCCACGACAATAACATTCCAGTTCTGATTATAGGGACTACGAACCTACCCCAAGAAATTGACGAAGCGTTATTACGACCCGGGAGGTTCGACGAGGTAATTTACGTACCTTTACCGGACGAAAACGCGAGGGAGGAGATCTGGTGCGGTTATACCTCAGGGCTTAACGTGGACTGCAAAGCCTTAGCTAAGAAGAGTAATAGGCTCTCCCCTGCAGACATAAAGGAAATAGTAGAGGAGGTAAAAATGAAGGCTGAAAAGGAAGGAAGAATTCCAACTACTCAAGACTTTCTCAACGCTCTCGATAACTACAAACCGTCAGTACCCATATCGACAGTAATAAAATTCGAAAATTTGGCGAAGAAATACACGAGGCATAAGATTGGCGAAAAGCCCTATGGAGTACCGGAAGTAAGATGGGACGATTTAGGCGATTTAGAAGAGGTTAAAAAGGTGATAAGGGAATCTGTAGAGTTACCTATAAAGAATAAGAAAATGGCTGAGATGCTCGGGATAAAACCCGTAAAAGGGATCTTACTTTACGGACCACCGGGTACCGGTAAGACCAGTATAGCAAAAGCACTAGCAAACGAATTGAACGCCTCTTTTATAATCCTATCAGGTGAGGAGATCTCTTCAGTAGGACCTTTTCAAGCAGGGGAGGTTATAGCTGAAAAGTTCCACATAGCTAGGGATAACGCACCTGCTGTCATCTTCATAGACGAGATCGACATGATAGCGAGAATACGTGGCGAAAACGAGTGGAGGACAGCCCTGACTGAGCTTTTGAACCAAATGGATGGAATAAGGGACAACGAAGATATCATTGTCGTGGGGGCCACAAACAGACCTTGGGATTTAGACCCTGCAATACTTAGACCAGGAAGGTTTGATAAGATAATCTATGTCCCCCCACCTAACTTAGAGGGGAGAATAAGCGTGTTAAAAGTGTTATGCAGAGGACTTAACGTAGATGATCAAACGCTTTATAACGTAGCTAGGATAACTGAGGGTTACACACCGGCAGATTTGAAACTCGTAGTAGAAGAAGTGAAGAGAGAACTGTTGAAAGAGGGGGCATCTACCGGTGTATTAAGGACTCAAGTAACGTTTAACGATTTCGTAAAGGTCTTATCCCAAGTGAAGCCAAGTGTATCTCCAGAGCAGATCAAGGTTTACGAGGAGTTTAAAAACAGAAAGTGGTAAATTGTAATGCCTTGTCAGCCCTGCTGTTTTCTTCACGCATCAGGAGCAAAGTCATTCATCACTTAATAATAATTACTTTATATCATTTTAACGCTTGTTACTGGAGAAGCAGATTCTCTTTATGACTACCCGTCTCATGCGTATCGAATGTATTTTCCTCATGTGGAAAAGAAAGGAATCCGACAAAAATGTTAAAAAAAGATTCAACAGTCAAGACTTTATTACACCAGACTTAATCAGATAATCTCCTATCTTGAATGATATCAACCCCATTATAGCACTCTCCACGAAGTATATCACGGTAAATATTACATAAGCCAAAACTAAGTCGTGGAACGGAATTGCCCCATACAGCCCCACCATTAGTATACCGAAAACAACGCTCAGGATTCCTACTAAGCCCCCTACAATAGTAGTGTTCACCAACACCGCTCTCAACCCCCTATAGCCCACCACCCACGATACTAACTCGTCTATAATACCGGCTATGACTAATGTAGGTACCATAAATAATAGACCAGAAACTGCGTAAAGTAGTGCGTTAAACAGCGTAAGGAAGATTACGCTGAACTTCTTGTTCATAGCTTGTAAACCAATAGAAATAAGTATTAGCGGAATTGTTAAAGTCACTATAGGGTCTAAAAATGAGCTGAGTGCATATGCCCCTATACTAAGGGCTAAAACAGCTGCCGAGGCATAAGACGCTATAGAGAAGACAACTCCGTAAATTATTGTCCTCCTATCCATAATTGATTTATTGCTTGGCATAATTTTACAATTAGTGTAGCTGAATTTAAAATTGTGTTATGAGAAGTAATTAAAAACACCATATAAAATGTTAAAAAGAAAATTTTCATCATCCACTAACTTTATTACCCTGAATAAGTCTGCCTTTGATTTTATAAAATTCAATTATTAAACTATTAGTTGGAATCTCCTCGCCCTTCCTGAGGACTCATCGTCCATTAGGAAAAATGCCTAAACTGCCATCAAGCCCATCACCGTTTACATGGGGAAAACTCACCAGTATGATTATTAATCCCTTATAGAAAGTTGAAACACTATTTTCTATTTCTTTTGTGGCGATAACAAAATCCTCCTTATCCTGAATAAGACTGTGGGGAACTCTCGTCTCTCTTCCCTATTAAGGAATGAAAGTTCCCTCCTCGAATGGAAGTTCTGCACTCCCACTACCGACTAGTTAAGGGATTAGCATGAAGAATCATGCATCCTACTGAGGTGAGAAGAGAGTCATATCACGAGCCGACAATACCCGGCCAAAGATTCCCTCCACCCGAACTCTATCTACCGTCAATCTCAGAAAAAGTATGCTTCTATTAATTTTAAATAGAATAGTCTTTAATAATCATCTGTGAATGTGGACAGAAGGAGAACCTTTGAGGTAATGGCCGTTATACTCCTCTCTCTTTTTAACGTGTTTATACTCCTCTGGAGGACTATAATTACGCCGGGGTTAATCTACGTAAGGGACACATACCCTCCAATATTCATGAGCCCACCTGAACCTGTCTCTAACGGGGTCATTAACATACTATTCGTCATGGACACTCCTGACCTACCAGTTTATCTCTCTTCCTATTTCCTCCCAAGTGAGGTAGTAGACAAGCTTTATTACGCCTATCCCATATTCTTAGGCTTTATATCCATGTACTTTTCATCAAAATACTTCTTAAAGAAGCTCATAAAAGTGCAAACGAGAAGAGAAAGAATAATCTTATACGGAGTCCCAGTGATTACAGCCTTCCTCTTTACAACCTCTCCCCCCTTCATGTACTTCACTTACTGGACTAACTACGCAACGTTCGTAGCCCTTTATCCCTCGCTCCTAGCAACCCTAGACTACGTTAAGGGAAGACCGGGGTTAAAAGGGGCTATCATACTAGCCCTTATGTCTACTTTAACTACTACCGACCCCAGAGGGTTCCTATATACTATACTCACAGTATTAGCATTCACATTATATAACGTAAAGGATAAGGAATTCCTGAAGACATTTGCTACAGCGATCCCCATATACATAGGCTTAAACATAAGAACTTTCGCGTCCCTCCTAATACAAGGAAAAGTTTACAACGGTTTAGGAACTTCAATCGAGATCCAACAATTATGGTTGAACTATCAAAATTACCCGTTTTTAGACGAGATAAGAGGGGTAGGACTGTTTAGACCGTTATTAGATTTTTACTCCAACGCCTTCATTTATACACTCTCACTCCTACTTCCCGCGTTCGTGATCTTAGCCTTCATACTATATTTCGAGAAAGTCAGGAAAGTGACAAACTTGCCGTTTGTTTTCGCAGTGTACATCATCACAGTGATCATGGAGTCCTCTACTATTACACTATTCAACCACGTATTCACCCTAAACCTTATTTACTATCTAAACGACGTCCTGAAAGAGTCACCTTTCTTCCCGTACATGTGGCTTATCCTCCCCACTTATGTAGAAGAAGTAATCCCACCGAGTCTCTTCCTCATGTTCGGAGTTTTGTTAGGCGTTTTTCTCGCTGACGTGAGCAATAGGTTCAAGGAAAAGTACGTAGTTTTCCTTCTCCTCGCGGTTTTCTTAGTTACAGCACAATTAACGTCTTCCTACACCTCGCTTGCAGGTGGAGATTACTCAGGTAATTATATGCCTACACCTATACCTAAACCACTCTACGACGTAGCTTACTATCTGGATCACCACGACATAGGGAAAGTAGTTATTTACGTACAACCCATACAATACGACGGTAGAGAATACTCAGCTGAAGGGTTTGTAGGTCTTCCTAACGTTACCCTTCTCCCGTTCTACAACTCAACGAATATAAGCACAATCCTAGCCTTTTACGGTGTTCAGTATGTAGTTACTAACGAACCAGATGTTGTGTCCTTTTTAAAGTCTGTAGGAGGGTTTAACCAGACATATTGCGTAGACGGAATTTACGTCTTTGAGGACTTAGATTTCAAGACCTCCTTCACCTCGAAAGGAGTTTATATCCTAGCTACTTACCCACAGAACCTCACCTTATTACCGAAAGGAGTAGCCGTAGTCCCACCTTATGTACACGTCCCAGAACAGTACCTCGCGGGTGTAATAGGCGGGAATAGCACTTATCTCCTTTACGACATATACCAAAACTACAGTCTCAGCATACCGGCACAGAGGTTACCATATCCAACCAACTTCTCATGCACTATTATTCCTACATCGACAGCGAACCAGATCCTTTCTACCTTCCCCGGTGCACCGTTAATTCAAGTTTTCAACCCCGCGTCAGAGAGCGTAAAAGTCCCTTGGGGTGAAGGGTATTATTACATAATCTTGTCATATGTTCAGCACCCTGGAGGAGGGATAATTAAAGTCAGTAATGGCTCGTACTCCGTAGCGTTTAATACCAACGGGGAATTGCGGATAGTTGAAGTAGGTATGAAGATGTTCGTACACGAGGAAATTATTTTAAGCCACGTAGACGACCTTCCGGTCTATATTGTAGGAATGGAGGCGATACCTATGCAACTCCTGAGTTCAGATATACACTTAGACCCTAAAAACGTCACAGTCGTTTACTACCCGGTCACAGGGAATGTGATTCCGAGCGTGAATTACAACATAGTAATAGGGGAGGTGGAGACTCCCACAAATCCTAATTTACTCCCATTCATCTTAGTAAACCTAGCCGTTTTTATTACCGTACTTTTTGAGTACTTTAAGAGAGACTAGTATAACAACAAAGAGAATTAATGCTGACGTAAAGACGTTTTCTATTAGAGGATACTCAATAGTGTTACTGAATTGAACGTTTACCTCTCCTTGAACCCTAGTCAAACCGCTCGGGAAATACAGTTTCGCATTAGGATTTAGCAGATTTGAAGAATAGAGTACATAAGTGGTATTACCAACCAACTCACCGTTAACCCCATATTGTAGAAAAACGATCTTGGAGGGGACGCCGGAGGAGTTTACGTAATAATAAGTGATGACCTCAACTCCATCTAGGTTCTGTATATTCTCGTAGATATACACACCGTCCTCCACGCCTACTAGGTTAAACGGCCCTCCCCTATAGACTACCTTGCTTCCCACGTCAGTAAACACGTAAAGTAATGTAGGATTAGATAAATTGTTGACCTCAATTATAGGACCTATATACTCCGAGTTATTTAGGTCTATCAAATAATACTCAAACTCTACAGAACCATTCGGATAGACCTTAGTCACATTTTCTATGACTAAGCCAACGAGTGTTTGGTTTGTAGTGTAAAAATGGGAAATCATCATGTACTCTAGGAACGGGTGGGAAGAGTTAGAGAACAAAAACGCTGCAGCAACTACTAGGTGGATCAGAATTAACATATTATTTTTAGAAAGTTAAACAAGAAAATAAGACTTTCTGAACGAATTTTATCAGCTGGGGTTCTCTAATTTATTTTCTAAACAAAAGTATAATTACTATGAGAAGTATTGAGGTAAAAATTATATATTTCATAACTTTCGAAGCTTCGGTCTGAGCCAGGGTCAAGAGGTTGAAGTTACTCACAGTCATAACACTTGCCTCCGTATACGTGGAGAGAAAAGATGGAAACTTCACTGAAGAGTTACCTATATTCGTTAACCAGAGCACTGCTGTAGCATTACCTACTATAGCTCCGTTAGCACCAATTTGAATAGTCTGAAACTCTTTTATTATACCGTTCGGTTCCACCCATATAGTGTAGAGTATCTTAACGTCATTTATCTCATTAAGTTGATAGTATTCATATAAACCGTTTACAGTCCCATTATAAACTAAACCATCCCTTACCTCCGGTTTTCCTAAGTCATTAGGATTAACAAACATAAATACGGTTGGGTGTGATGCGTAGTCTAGACTATAAGCAGGTGGTAAATAACTGGTTGAATTTTTGTTATAAACTATGGTTTCGACCTCCATTGTACCGTTCTCATTTATTGACGTTATATTTTGGAAATAGAACTCATAAAGGATATAATGCGAACCATTGGGAAAATAACCTATTACAGTTTCGTTATATAGTAGAAAACTACCTGAGGAGAAATTAAATGTAGATGATTTGGAATGTAAGCTTAAGGAAAAGAATAGAAGAATTAGGAGGAGAAAAAAGAAAAATTGCTTTAAAATAAACTTACACCCCGCTATGTTGTTCCAGTATAGGTTACTGCTACCTGTACTGTAGTACCGTCACTTAGACCAAGACTTATCTGGTAAACACTACCTGGCTGCGGAGTAAAACCTGCTGCTGTTGGGAAGTATATTGTAACTGTATTAGCACCAGCGGACAATGCAGCACCGGTGATGTCACTAGTACCTACTTGTATACTAGTCCCTACTATCGTTGCAGAAACTATTTGTACATTACCAGTAGAGTGTAAAGTAATAATAGCTTCGTAGTAGCCCTTTTGGCTGGTACTGTTATATAGTGCTCCTGTTCCTACTTGTGTTACTGTTGGTGTACCACCTATTGCGCCGAATAGCCCAAAGGCAAATCCTACAACTACTAAAGCAATTATAACACTAGCAATTACTAAGATTAACGCAGTTACAGCACCACTTATACCCTTCTTGCTCCTCTTAGCCTTTAGCTTTAGGGACATCATTTTAGTTCAAAAATATAATGGGTAAATATCTATATAAAGTTTTCACTTATTTTTTAGGTCGTATCATCTATCCATCTTGTATAATAATTTTAATAACTTTAACGTGACAGTTCAGAATTCAACCAAATTAACTCATGCAAATTATATTTTTAACATAGAATCTACCAAAAAGAAAATACCAACTTGAAGCTATTTAGCTACTTTCGAGCTTTTAATTTTATGAAAGGAACAACAATTAAGGTTAGGTCTTGTTCGACATAAGAAATGAGAAGAAGTAAATTAGTTTAGGCATTTATATTTTTAGATTAAGAAGCCAAAACTTTAGGACGTATTATAAAAACATTATAAATTTCACTTATTTTCGACGTTATAAAAAGACTTTTACAATATACAGTCTAGAAGATTCAATGCTCAGATAAGCGTCGAGTATAAAGTCTCAAGTAAAACATACCAACTATATTATTTTGTGTTTTTCCTCTTAATTGTTTTTTTATCTTTCTTCATTATAACTATCTTATGAGCTCAGGAACTTGTTTATGTTAACTGAGGTAACAATAGAAACTTTTACATTTCTAGCTTCATTATTCTAACATGGGCTTTTCCTTAGTCTTTTTTAAAGTTACCTTTTCTGATCTAGGGTAAGAGTCCAACGATCTCAAACTCACAATCACTTAGTGTTGTAATAACATACGTTTAACTTACTATTTATTCCCTAGGTACAAAGTCTCGACACAATATTGTAACGAAAGTCTCAGCACTCAAGACCCTAATCACCGATCATTTATTTCCCGAGCTCATCACTTTATACTCCTTCCACTTGAGTTTGCCCTCCTCCCTCTTTATTACACCTATGTTAATTAAAGCCCTTATGGCAGCAGTGACGTCCTCTACCTCCTTTCCATAGTTTTCTTTCACGAAGTCCGCTAACCTCACTAAGTAAGGGTTACAGAACTCTAATTCCCCTACACCCATTGAGACCAATACTTTCTCGATTTCATGCAACTTTGACACCACACATAACTCCTCGGGCTTTTGCACTCCCATGAAAAGAAGTTTCATGACCACACCCCTATGCAACTTCCTTGCAGCCAGTTCAACACCACTTATTGGTACACCGTATTTCAAACTGACGTAGAAGTTCCACGCCTCTTGACTCTTCTTGTGCTTTAACGCTTTTAGCACCCTGTAAAGTGCAAATGCTATCCATCTGGAATTAGACAATACTTCCTCAATGTCCTTAGCTGTCAGCTTCTTACACACGTCTAAGATGTCCTCACCGTTAATCCATCTCCTGAGAAGTTCTTTACCTTCATTACACCCCCTCAAAGCTTGTAATACTTCGGGAGAAGACGAAACTACGGATAACGCGTCAAAGTCGTCTACGTTCACGGGAAAGCCCTTAAGACTAGTCACGTCTATGTAACTCAGAGCAACAGCTCTACCTAGCTCCGTCAGGTAAATACTACCTGCTTCTTCCCTGACTAAATTCTCCTTTTCTAGTGTAGATAACGCCGGGTCTACATTGCTGTAGTGGAATCTCAAACTACCTTTGATCACCTTATCTATCTCCTCTCTAACAAACCCTTCAGCCCACGAGACTACACCTAACGTGAGGTTTTCAAGAGTGTAAGGGGTAGAGAGTGTATTCCCGTTTGTAGTACTTCCGTCCTCACCTCGTGTAAAGTACTTTTTCCTTATCCTTTCCATCTCCCTAGCTGTTTCCGCTATCACTATCGCATAACCTTCGTTGTCGAACCCCCTCCTACCAGCCCTTCCCGCGATCTGTTTGAACTCTGAGGGGTCTAAGTCCCTCCAACCCTTGAACTCACCTCTCTCATCACTTTCAGGCAGGGACAAGTCGTAGAATATAGTAGTGTATACGGGTAAGTTAACACCCTGACCTAAGGCTGTAGTGGAGACTAATACCTTGACCTTGTTTCCCGTGAAATCGTTAATTATCTTCTCCCTCGTCTCGTAAGGCAGACCGGAGTGGTAGGGCTGTGCTGGTATATTAAACTTAACTAGCGTGTCGGCTAAGTGTTCTGCTGAAGCTCTACTCTTTACAAAGACCAACGCGTTCTTGCCTATGGAGAGTACCCAGTCCAACACGCCAAGGAGGAGGTCTAACTTAACGTTCTTTAGCCCCCTCCTAGCTATAGAGAAGACCCTATTATCATCATAGCACCTCATGACGTAAGGGTATACTATACACTCGTGTAAGGGTACATTTCGCTTTTCGTATTTTACTAACACTGCAGATAACCACTCTCTGTACTTTTCTACATCTGGGACTGTCGCACTCAACGCGATAATTGGTACATTGTTTGCCTTAGCCCATAATACTACATTTTCTATAGCTAATCCCCTATCACTTTCTACGTTGTGTACCTCGTCTATTATCACTGTACTAACTCTCCTTAACCAGCGGTAGTTGTGCCTAACCGTAGAGTCGAACTTTTCGTAAGTGGTGAGGAGTACTTCCGCGTCTACTTTAGATAAGTCGTCTTCGTATACGTCTGAATCTACGTACTTAGCCTTCCTTTTCTCTTTCACCGCTCTGTAGACTTCGCGTGAGAGAGCTTTTAACGGTGATATGTAGACTACTATCTCTTGAGTGTTGGTCAACAAGTGCTTAGCTATATGTGTTTTCCCCGTGCCGGTAGGGGCTGTAATCAGATAATTTTTACCGTAAGTGTAATTCTCTATAAAGATGTCAAAAAGCGACTTCTCCACGACATTATAATGCTAGTAGAAACTAATAAGGTATATGTCGTCTTACGGGAGTAGGGAGAAACGTAGCATTCCGGTGATAATGTTCAATGATTAGATCTTTAAAATGTCAATACTCTATATATAGATTTTTATTAATAAATTTTGATTGAATTCTGAGCTTGTGTTAAAATTGTTAAATTATTATCAGAGTACTATTAAATTATTATCAGATAAATAGATGATGCAACTTTAAGAACTTAACAAAAATTTTATATGACTATTTACCTATATATTAAAGTGAAGGTGGTTTGACTGTGCTACTCTCAGATCTAACTAGTCTACTAGAAACTATATTAAATGATTTAGTACAGCTATTATTAGGGCTATTGTCATAATTGCTTTAATATAGAAACAGGAACACTAAGTACAGCTATATAACGACAAGTTTTACTCCAAAGCCAGGTAGTGTTTATCAGATAAGTATTGGTCTCGGCGACGCTACTACGGTACAAGTAGCAGCAACCTATACTGGATAAATATTACTCTAAGTAAGGTATTTTTTAATTTTTTTAATTAATAACAAGTTTTTTAACCTCTCCTTAGAGCATTTTGTATTTTTAATTAAACATGATCAGGTTTTATGACTCTTACTATTACGATCTCAGAACTTAATGACATGATTGTTCTTGAGAACGGCAAAAAGCTTTAGAAAACGTAATTTCTCAACCATTATTGGTACAAAAGGAATTTTACGACACCTTTAGAAACTAGGTCGTCCTCTTCTAACGTATCTAAACATACATTATTGTGCCCATTTGAAGGTCAATTAAACTTTTACTAGCTCCCGTCATGTCGTTCCCTTGTTGACTCTTTTGAATGACATTTTATATACTCGTATATACAAGTATATCTTATGCAAGTGATAACTGTAAAGGTGCCAGATGAGTTGTATGAGAAGATGAAGGCACATAAGGAGATAAATTGGAGCGAGGTGATTAGGCAAGCTATTGAAAAGAAAATTAACGAGCTTGAGAACGTGAGAAATGGTGAGGATTTAATTCGGGAGTTGGAAAGGCTTGGGATAAGGGTTGAAGAAATATTGGCAGAACCACCGCAAGGTGAACGTAAATTTCAGGAGGAATTAAGGAGAAAATCTATGACACGAACGTACTAATAGACCTCTTTAAGACCTCAAAGATAAAGGAGTTAGATTACATAATAACGTCAATATTTAACGTAATTGAATTTCCTCCAATACTGAAATACGCGAGTAAACTCGTAATTTTATACCCTACAAAGGATGATTATGCTTTAGCATTAAAAATGATGGTAAAACTTAGGGAGTTAGGAAAACCAGTCGGAATTGTAGATCTAATGATAGCATCTATCGCTGTCCAGAGAAATATGATAGTAGTTTCTAATGATAAAGACATCGAGGTAATTAAAGAAGTAGAGCCCAGACTTGAGGTCACAACTTTTCATAACTGAGAGTACTGTCCCCGCTAACATAGGCGCGTTTAATAACTCAGGATTTCACGCATCAATTACCGGGGTAATTATAAAGTGTCACACGTTATGAACGACATTATTTTTAGGGAAAGAGTTTGGGATTCCCTTAGTAGAGGAAGGGACAGCTGTACTTTAAGGCTTAAATGGAGAAGCTACCGTTAGTCCCTACACTTTCATTTCACTCATTTTATGTTCATGATCAAGTGTAGGGACTTAGACCTCAACCACCTACCAGGCTTAACGATAGGTGTGTCATGGGACTTCTAGATTCAATCCATGTATTATATAGTGTTACGGTGGTCGGATTGTAAAAAGATAGCGTTATACCTTGGTTATGGTACTTTTCTTATGTATACTATACCGACAGTTAATGGTGGGTTAGTTCACTCCTTCCAGTTCACATATGAATCTAATAATAACGTATACATAGGTCCCGGTAATCCCGCGTCGGGAACTAGCTTTAAAGCTATTGTATAATGTTATCTCTTTAACAACGCCAACACGACTATAGGAGGAATAAGTATAGGGACCAGGGGCACCAAAGGGTACCGGATATTCCCAAGGTATATATTAAGTATATACCAACGCTCCATCAACATAATATACAATCCATATTATTTCAGCGGTACCATTGCCGAAATTCTGTAAATATATGAACAAGTTAGTATATGGATAGCCTTATGGTAAGGGCGATATATAGGGCGAAGATTTGTTATTTATGATCTCGTTATTATAGTAAAGGCCAAACTGTGGTGGGTAGTTTGGGTTTGAAACTTCAATGAGATAACCGGCTCTAACACATTACTTGCAGTGCCTTGTCCCCTAGTTGATCACCATAATATCCTATAGCCTTAGGACTTAATCCAACACCTACAAAGACTATGTTATGGTCTGTCCCGCGTATACGCCATATGACGCGTTAGCCACGTATATGTATTTCTTCCTCACCTATTATTGGATTCCAACAGTGGGTAAAGCTGAACCATTCGTCTGAATACCCATACTCCGGCTATTAACGGGTTTTGTATCTGCATACTATGGAGTTTGCCCTATCTGACTTGCCGTTATTGCTGAGGTAGTTAACGATGTTAGAAGGGTAGCTAAGATTGTTATAGCGAAGGGTAGCAGAGACATCATTATATCGACCTTTAGAGAAGATAATCGAATTAGCATTGGGGGTGTTAGGAGTATTTTAACAAAGGTAGCCGGGCCCGGATTCGAACCGGGGTCCCAGGGGCCAAAGCCCTGGATCCTTGGCCGCTAGACTACCCGGCTAAGATCAGAATTATATACCTAATTTAAAAACCTTATTCCCAAAATCTGCCACATTAGTATTATAAGACGATAGAATAATCCTACTTTTATAGTCAATTACAAACCTTCTATTTGTTTAAATGTTACAACTCCTTTTTCTTAGTACTTATTATATCCATATGATTAACTTTGACAATTTTAGTTGAATCTATGATATTACTTGAGTTAATTTTATATAGACATTGTACCTTTTATTTTTTAGTGAAAACGATAATCGTAAGTGAGTTATTTAAGGAATCTAGTATTATGAGGAGTAAGAAGGGTTTAAGTGGTGCTGTAACTGCAATAGTCCTAGTAATTGCTAGTGTAATAATTGCTTTAGTAGTTGTAGGTTTCACTTTCAGTTTATTAGGCACAGTAGGCAATACACCCACAGTAACACAAGTAGGAACAGCAACATTGAGTGCAGTTACTGCTAGTAACGGCACAATACTCTATTACGCAGCTAATGTTACTTTACACTCTACTGGTAATGTACAAATAGTGTCTGCAACGATAGTAGGAACCACAGAATCAGCAAGTAACATTTCCCCCATTTCCTTATCTGCTGGACTTACCACAGTTACACTGATCTTTCCGCCCAACTCCAGTTTCACTCCTCAACCTGGAACCATTTATTAGGTAAGAATTAGCCTGAGTGACAGTACTACCATACAAGTGGCTGTTCATTACACTGGTTACACAGTTTTCTAATCTAACCATGTAACTTAACTGGAATGGTTTTTTATGCTAATCACACTGAGCACTAGACGGAAAGTTTTTTAGATTATTTTTTAAAGATAAATCTTAGCCGGGTAGTCTAGCGGCCAAGGATCCAGGGCTCTGGCCCCTGGGACCCCGGTTCGAATCCGGGCCCGGCTACCTTTGTGGGGGATACTCCCCACTCACTTTACGTGGTTTAAAAGCATTGGAAATGCTTTTAATTTACAAATCCGAAATATAATTGTGTTTGACCAACTCTTACAAATTATTCATTATATCGACCAAGACAGAATAATTGACGCTGCTTCTAAGTTACTTGAAATAGTTAGAGATAAAGACGACGAAGAGGTAATGAAAATAGCTGCTGAATTAGAAAAGGAGATCAAAGAGTTAAGAGAGGAGAAGAGTATATTAGAGGTTGTAAGTCCGACTTATGTGACAGAGTTTAAACACTTACTCGAGGAAATGGAAAATGTGAGAAAGAGAAAGATCAAGTTGCTTTCCATGGAGTTAATAAACAGACTAGGTGGAAACAACTATCTTGTTAAGGAATTATTGACTCAGAGAAGAGTTGAGGTAAAGCCTCACACATTTATTTGATTATGTTTGTACTAATTTCTAAGTGAGAGTGTAATAGTTCACATATCATCTAGAAGAATTACAGAGTGAATCGTGACTTAACCTACAAGAGGGTATAGCGGACCCGGTGGGATTCGAACCCACGACCACCGGCTGTCTTCCGGCCCCGTTAGGAGGCCGGCGCTCTATCCTGGCTGAGCTACGGGTCCAATCTTATAATCACTTATTCCACTTAAAGGTTTTTCGGATTAGGAGGAAAAGGAACCACATTGATCCCACTATAGCTCACTAACTCGCTCAACAAGTCGTAAACCTTACCCGCCCTCATGACCACCACGAAGTCGTTAGATACTACCACCTTACCGCTAACAATTACTTCTATATCAGCTTTCTTCACTGTAACAGCAGGGATCCCTCGGGCTCTCAATTTCCCAGCTATTTCACCACTCTTACTTATCTGGGCGTCTAAAATCAACTGGAACCTCACACCCTTCAACGATAAAAACTCTGAAACGTATAGTAAGGAATCAAAAACTTCTTCCTTTTCCTTCCTCTTTCCCAGTCCAAGATCTCTAATAAAGCCGTCGTCACATATAAAGACTTCATCATCATGGATCACGGAAAGTAACGTGAGCCCTATATTATATCCGTCTACAATTACTTCTTCCGCGTCTTTTACCTTCTTCTCTTTAACAGCCTTTATTTCCTCGTCACTATGGGTACAGCGGTAGAGGAGTAGCCTTTCCTTCGATTTGAGGTTGTATCTAGCTGACACTAAGTCCAGTGCGGGCTTCCTATTATAACCCCTATTTATAAGATATTTGTAGTCCTCATAAGCCCTCAGCAATTGCTGACTTAACAGCATTTATTACGTTCTCCTCTGAGGCGTTAATAGTCACGTTACCGTAAGTCCCTTTACCTCCTCCCTTACCTCCTAAACTCCTCAACTTCTCTATTATCTTATCCACCTTGAGGTCTTTACTGACTCCTATTTCCACGACTCTATTCGCTTCCCTCACTGTGATTGACAGTACTACCTTTTTAGGTGATGAAGTCAACTTTCTCATAGCCTCTTTGATGAGCTCGTCATCATAGATGTCCTTAATTACGTATAGAGTGACGTCACTTACGACGTCGTTTCTGGCTATCCTCTCTATCTCGCTAAGTACCATCCTTCTGTAGCTGGAAAGTAATTGTTCTTTCTTCTCCTCTTCCTCTAACAATCTCTTGACCCTAGCCTCTAATTGGGAGGGGGACGTGTTAAGGCTCTTTGACACTTCTTTGATCTTCTCCTCCTGCGCCCTTGCGTATTGTGATACTACATCCCCAGCTACATACTCAAGTCTTATTATACCGTCTTGTAGTTTCTCTACGTTAATGATTTTTAAAGCACCGATCTCGCTGGTGTTGCTTAAGTGGGTACCTCCACAACCTTCAATGTCCCAGTCTTTTATCTCGATTAGCCTCACCTCAGCCCCTTCAGGGACACCTCCAGCATATATTGACACTCCGTACTTCATCTCAGCCTCTATCCTATTGATGTTGAACGGTCTAACCGGTCTGCGGTCGTTAATCACGTAATTGGCGAGGTCTTCGATTTTCTTTATCTCCTCTTCTGTAGGCATTTTATAATGAGTAATGTCGAGCCTCGCTTTCTGCGGGGTTTTTTCCGCACCGGCTTGCCATACGTGTTCGCCCAAAACTTTTCTTGCTGCGGCCAAGATCACGTGGGTGCCTGTGTGATGCTTCATTATCCTATACCTCCTCTGCCAGTCTATCTCGCCGTAAACGATAGTACCTTCCGGTATTTTCGCCTCTCTATCCAGTATGTGGATTACGTAATCCTTGATTTTCTGCGTGTCGACTACCCTATATTCAGTATCGCCAACCTTGATTACTCCGGTATCACCTATTTGTCCTCCTCCCTCTGGATAAAAGGCGGTCTGGTCTAAGACTAGGTAATTTTTGTAAGATAGGAGTACTTTACCTTGAAAAGACCTCTGGTACTGATCTTTGTAATAGAGTTTGTTAGTAGGTGGTAATGCTTTCTCCTCTATGATCTTTATGAGGTCTTGGGGTAGTTTTTCTTTCTTTCCTCCTTTTATAGGTGCTGACTGATGTCTTTTAGCGACTAAAGCGTAAAAATTATGGGGGACTTCTACCTTTACGTTGGGGTTAATCTTGCGGGCTTCTTCTGCCACAATGTCTGGGGGGATACCGTTAGAGTCGTATAGTTTTACTAAGTCCTCAGCCGTTATCTCCTTGCTTTTCTTTACCAAAGAGGAGATTGCTGAAGTCGCTTTGCTCATTGTCTCTTCAAACCTCTCCTGCTCGAGTTGAACCACGTCAAGTATATAGTCCTTGTTTTTCAACATCTGTGGAAAGTCTTCCTTCCAGTAATCTATTTGCTCTTTGATTAACTCGTAAAGTTTTACGTCACTGCCCAGTAGTTTGAGGACTCTCAGTGCACGCCTTATTAAGAGCCTACCTAAATAACCCTCACCTGAATTAGATGGGACTAAACCATCTGCTAACATCATAGCTATGGTCTTTGTGTGGTCTAGTACTTGGAACACCCTTGCAGCCCTTGTTAACTCCTCATTGACGAAGTCGAATTTAACCCCCATCTTTTTAGCTACTTCTTCCCTATGCCTTACTATTGTTTCTGGTTTATCCGGGTCGATCCTACCTGCTAAAATTGCGGCAGTCTTTAACAATTCGTCGTCTACTTTATTCACCCCAATCTTATCGAAGAACTTGTAAACAAGGTTACCGTAAATCGCATGGAATGCTGTGGGAGTCTTCTGAGTAAACCACGCCATTCTCTCTACTCCGTAGCCTGTATCCACGATTTTCAGCTTCAAAGGTACGTATTGGTCTCCTTTGATTTCATATTGCATGAATACTAGTGTTGCCAGCTCTAGTCCCCCTACTGTCACCTCAAAAGATGGTCCTGCATTACCTCCACCTTCCCACCAAGACTCCTTGAAGTTGAGCTGTTCTTCCGGTATCCCCAGTTCTTCTGTGAAGAACTCCTTTGCGAGAGATACAGTCTCTTCTTTCCAATATACTTGTTTGTCAGGATAGTTAAAGGCGTGGTGAGCTGCCATTTCGAAAGTTGTCAAGTGCCTGCCGAAGGTGATACCTACGTTGTCTACATCTTCAAGCCTTATACAAGGTTGGGAGATAACTAAGGGGTTTGCGGGAGGTGGGACTACGCCACTTGTGACGAAAGGCTGAAAATCTACAATGCTCGCTATAGTTAGGTATAAGTCCTCCCTCCACCTAGCTAACACCGGTTTGGGCGGGATTATGGTATGTCCTTTCCTCTCAAAGAACTTTAGGAACTTATTTCTCGCTTCTCTTACGGTGAGGGGAGGGGACTTTATATCTAAATCAAAGAAGTAGTAGTCCGTACAAGGTACGTCACTACAAACTTCACGGGATTTGTCTTTAGCCCAGAAAGGGGTTGAACAAGACTTACATATTTTTCTTTCGTAATTATTTGATAAAAAGAAATTAAGTCTGTATTCGCTTTCACTTACTTTCATAGATTAAAATGCGTGGAGGGGTGTTAAAAAGAGTTTTCTTATCCGAATAGTGAGGCTAAACCGCCACCAATCTCCTCTTCACTAGGTCCCTTCTTCTCCTCTTCCTCCTTCTTCTCCTCCTTCTTCTCAGCAGGAGCAGCAGCCTGAGCAGGAGCAGCTGCTACAGCTACTGGCATTGCAGTGGCGTTCTTGAGGACTTCGTCAATGTTTACTTCTTTTAGGGCAGCTACTACAGCCTTTAACCTAACTTCGTCTACGGTTATACCTGCAGCAGAGAGTACGTTTTTGAGGTTATCTTCATTTATCTCTTTTTTAGCCGAATGTAATAAGAGGCTCGCGTAGATGTATTCCATACTGTATCAATCCTCTTTAACCGACAAAGCAATATATAAAATTTTCATTAACCGAATAGTGAGGCTAAACCGCCACCAATCTCCTCTTCACTAGGTCCCTTCTTCTCCTCTTCCTCCTTCTTCTCCTCCTTCTTCTCAGCAGGAGCAGCAGCCTGAGCAGGAGCAGAAGCTGGTACTTGTATACCTAAGTCTACTTTACCACTGATTGCTCCGGCAAGTGCATATGCCTTAGCCATAGCTCTTGATATTACTGCTTGTGCTGTTTCAGGAGTTATGTAGCCTATTTCAGCAGCTAAGGAAATGGCATTTCTTGCAGCTTTCTGTGCTGTGACCTTCAGTACTTCTGGCACTGGATAGGCTATTTCTACAGCTAAGTTGAAGGCGTTAAAGTGAGCTTTCATTACTTGATCCTTGTACTCGTCTAAGTTAATAGCCAGTTGTTCACCGGGTATTAGTATGCCTCCTTCGTATGCGACTTTTATGCTGAGTTTTATATAGACGGGCATTATCCCTAACTTTTGTAGTATAGGTATAGCATCAGGAGGAATTGGATCACCAGGCTTTGCTATCACGGTATCTTGTAATACGTGGACTTTACCGTCTTGAACCTTGGTCTTAACCTTAAGCTTACCGAAAGTGCTCAGTATAGGACCTGCAGGCATTCCAGTGTCTCCAGCTGGTATTACTACTTCTTCATCTGCCTTGTCACCAGGCATTGCATACCTCTTTAGTCTAAACTTGGAGAGGAATAAGTGGAGTTCGAACGGGTTTGACTTGGTGAAGATATAAGCGTTTGAACCAGTGAGATAAGGTTCGAATTTAGACGCGTCAATACCAGCTTTCTTAAGAGCTAGTTCGAACAAACTATTCCTAGTTACTTTTATCTCAGCTTTCCCTCTCAATTTCTTTCTAATATCGTGCAACTTGTCAGCTGGGAAACCTTGTATATCTGCGATTATTATTGTAGGGTACTCCTTAAGTTTTTGGGTTAGTTCTTCTACTTCCTCTATCTTCCATTTCGGAATTTTGTGTTGAGTTACTAAGGCCATCTTAATCACTTCACATTAACTTTTACTACTTTACCCATAGTGGTTTTTACATATATCGCTCTCAAAATACCTTCAACTCTAGTCTTATTTTCGATAGCGTTAAGTACAGCTAAGGCATTGTCTGCTAGATCTTCAGGCTTCATATCTTCAGTTCCTATGAAAGCTTGAACATGGGGCTGGTCTTTTGTCTTAACTAGTGTTGATCTCTTAAATCTATTAACATACTCTGAGACGTCAGAAGAGTTTGGAAGGGGAACCGGGAACTTTCCTCTAGGACCCAGTGCGGGTCCTATTATCCTACCGGCTAATGCCATGGAGTCCTGAGATATCAAGAACCAGTCGTTCTGTCTCGCGAGTTTCTTCACTGGCCTCTTCTGTCCTTGTAACTTTTGTAACTCTTCTTTAGTTAGGATGACGTTAGGTTGGGCTTTCTTAACTGATTCTAACTGCTCAAAGGAAGGTACTACGAGAACTTTCCTAGCCTTTGTAGGAGCCTTAGGTAATGGGACTATCTCCCTTAGTTTTATTTCTCCTTTTTTCATATCCACTCCTTTAAAGGTTACTATTATGTCAACGCTCTGAGTGAAGTTCCTCTTAGGATTGTTTGAAGGGTCTAGTGCTTGTTTCAACGCTTCCACTAGACTATTTCTGTCGGCGATCATAATTTCACCCTTCTACCTCATTCCATTTTTGCTCATATTTGGTTAATAAATCATCATATTTACCTTGTTCTACCTCTTTTACGACCATCTTTGGGTCTTTACCCTCTACTGTAATTCCTATTGATCTCGCAGTCCCTAGAATGCTCTTTACTGCAGCCTTTAGGGTTTTAGCTGTTAACTGCGGCTTTTTCTTTATTGCTACGTCAATTATCTGCTCCATCTTTAAGTTCCCTATCTTCTTGTGCTCGGGGTCACCAGAAGGTGCTTCAGCACCTACAGTTTTGAGAAGTAAGGATGTGGTGGTTGGAACACCTACCTTTATCTCGTACTTCTTGGTGGAAGTGTCAATTTCTATAGTTATAGGTACTGTCATGCCTTTAAATTGAGATGTTGCCTCATTTATTTTCTTTACCACTTCACCTACATTTAGTCCTAGTTGTGAGAGCGTAGGACCCAGTGGTGGGCCTGGCTTTGCGTTTCCTCCTTCAACTACGATTTTTATTGACTTTGTGGGCATAAGCTTATCACCTTACTTTTTAACGGGTTTAACCTGGTCAAGGGGGACTGTAACCTGAAGAGGAAATGATGATTCCAAAATATTTAAAACTACTTCATTCTTTGCACTATCTAATCTCTTTACTTCCGCTTGCATACCTCTAAAAGGGCCGCTCACAATCTCTACTATATCGCCCTCTTTCACAGTAGGTATTGCGATGGTCTTAGAGACGAATTTGACTACATCTTCTTTTTGGACTAATCCATGGGCTACTCCTTTTACGTGTCTTATACCAGTAGCTACCAGTTTTACTACATGTGGACCAGAGGCTTCTACAATGACATAACCCTTGACGTTGGGCGGGACAATAATTGAATAAATCTCTTTAACGCTATTTGTTTTGATCCTCTCTTCGATCATCAAGGCTACGTTTATTTCCTGACCAGCCGTAACTCTTACTGCGTAATAGTTCCTGAATTTTGGTGCTTCCACCATATTCACCTATTTTATAATTAGGGTAACGGTAAGTTGTATTATATACGCGAGGATCCCGACAACTCCGATTACAAGTAGTGTAAGCTTAATGTTGTAGTTTAACATATCCTTGTCAGGTTTTTTAGCTACGCTGGTTATCAGTTTCCAATCGTCCTTGAGTTTTTTAAGGGACTCTAACAATGCCATATGTAGATAGTTTTTGACCATAATTTTAACTTTAACTACTGAAATATTCTCTTTATAAACCAGTCCGGATCGAAGGGGACTAAACTGTCATATTCTTGTCCTACTCCCAAGTAGATCACGGGTTTCTTAATATCGTAAGCTAATGACAAAACTATTCCTCCTTTTGCGTCAGCGTCCACTTTAGTGAGTATTACTGCGTCATAGCCGATATTATTCTCGAAATATCTAGCTTGTTCAAGAGCGTCGTTACCAGCAAGTGAATCTAGGACTAATATCCTTAAGTCCGGCTTTGTTATTCTTACAACTCTCTTGAGCTCTTCAACTAAGTCAGCGTCAACGTGCATCCTTCCCGCAGTGTCAATTAGCACCACGTCTATGTTTCTGCTTTTTGCAGAATTTATGGCGTCAAATGCGACTGCAGCAGGATCCCCACCGTATTTCCCCCTAACTAGGGGTATTTCGAGCTTTTGGGCGTGATAAGCCAGTTGTTCTTGAGCAGCTGCCCTGAAGGTGTCGGACGCAGCTATAATGGAACTGATACCGTTTTTCTTCAGCATGTACGCTACTTTAGCTATTGTCGTGGTTTTTCCAACACCGTTTACGCCGAAGAAGACAATCACGTAAGGCTTCTTACCTTTGCTTTTTATTTCTTTTACTAGATCGAAGCCTCTGTTTTTTGTAAGGATCTCTTCTATAGATTTTTTTAGAGAATCTGTTATTATTTTCTCTATCTCCTCGCTTCTACTAACCTTCTTTCCTACTAGGGAGTTTTTAAGGTCTTCTAGTATCTTTTCCGACACTTCATAGGAGACGTCAGCCTCGAGAAGTTGGTATCTAAATTCTTCAATTAATTCTGTTATGTCATCCTCCTTTATAGTCTTATATTTGAGGAAATCGAAGAAAGAGAAACGTGATTTAGACTTCTCCTCAGCCTTCTTTTCCTCTTTAAGTTTTTCCGTTACGGATTGCGGAGGAGACTGAGTATTAGGTTGAGAGATTTGGTCAGTGGGTTGAGGAGGAAGAGGTTGAGGTTTCGGTTCTTGTAGAGGTTTTTGATCTTCTTTCGCTTTCTGTTGAGTTGTTTCTTGGGGGATTTGAACATTTTGTTGGATTCCAACTTTTTCCTCCTGATCGGGTTTTTTCTCCTCTTCCTCTTTTCCTGTTACTTTACCTAAAAAATTAGAAAGTGCTTTCTTTAATTTATCGAAACAAAATTATTCACCTGTTTGAGCTTGGGCTTGGATAGCGGATAGAACTTGTGCCAGCTGGTTATAAGCCTCTATTGATTTAGCCAGTTCGGCTTGTAAAGCCTTAGAATAATCGTTTAGTTCTTTTTCTTTATCGTCTAGTATTTTCTTTGCAGTCTGTGGATCTACTTCTATAAAGTACTGCATTCCTAAGTGGACTATTACTTTCACGTTGTTTATATTACTCACCTTAAACATGACATTGCCTTTCCTATCTCCGATCATTATATACTCCTGATTACCTTTACCTATCTCATCTATTGCACTTTTTGAGGATTTAACTGACTCAATTGAGTCTAAGACCTCAGTTAAGGTTTTCTGGAGAGTATCTATATACTCTTTAAGTTCCACTGCCTGCTGGTAAAGAGCCCCTACATCTATGGCTATTTGTCCGCTTTGTTCTCTCTCACTCATGCTACTCACAATATTATCTTTTCTAACTTTACTAAATCTCTTATTGTCTTATCGTTTATCTCTTCAGGTTTGACCTCCCTCATTTCCTCAATTTTAATGTTATACCTCTTAATCTTGTTTTTGCTTCCGAAATCACTGCATATTTTTTCTAGTGCTTGTTTCTCATTTAATGCCCTAATGTACTTAACGAATTTTTGCCTTGTGGGAAATCTAGACTCGTTAAATAATGCCGTTCCTCTGACCATGAAAATTTTGATCTCGGACATCAATCATTAAATGCTCTTTGGATTCTTAAAATCTCTGGTCCAGTAGTGGACGAACCAACAAGGACTCCGTTCTTGTTTGCAACTAGCCCACTCCTTATAAAGACGCTTCCGAAATTAACAGTGCCCGTATCTAATTTTACCTTGAAGAATTCAGACAGTTCAGTTAGCTCCTCTTCTGTAACGTCTACATGAACTAACCCTGCTTTGTCAGTCACGACTCCTACAGAACCCACAGTGATTATATTAGCTATGCTACCCCTCTTCACGGCTTCAACAGGAATAACCTTTCTAATCTTCTCTACCTCTACGTCTGTCAGTTCTTTATACAATAAAGCAGCATGTGAGTTCATGAGTATTATGTTACCTAATGCTGTAGGCTTAATATCTAAGATCTCAACTCTCACATCTTTGGCTTGTTGCTTTATGCTTTGGTATTCGTCGTCTGTAACAGTCTTAGGCAGAACGATCACATCGTTGTTACCAGAGACCAAAATACCTACAAGAACACTCTTAGCCACTGTAGTCTGGATTATCTCGGTCTTCAAAACTTCCTGAATCTTATCTAGAACTAGCTTGTCTTCTATCTTAGGTAAAATAGTATACTTATCATTAGTAAAAACATATATTCCTATATTATCCGTCCCGAATATTGAAAGCTTGTCTAAATTCATTCACTCTTAAGTGCGAGAGTAACTAAATATATCTTTTCCCCTACCTTTCTAACATTTATCCTTACTTTCCTCACAATCTTATCCTTACCGTTAGTAGATACTGCTCTAGCCAATATTGGATCGATTATAACTCTCTCTGCATCAAAATGTCTTTTGACAATGTTTCTGATCATGTTAAGTGCCCTTCTAGTTCTCACGGTTCTTCTACCCATGAATGCTCTTCTGAAGTTTACTACCATCTCGAAATTGTCCTTTTCTTTCTTAGCCCTCTTTTTCTCAGCAGTTTTTTGCTCCCTCTTCTCGCTCTTCTTCTCTTGTTGTGCCTCTTGATTAACTTCGGTCTGCTTTTGGGGTTGTTGTTCTACTTGTTGTTGAGTACTAGTTTGTTGGTTTTGAACTTCTTGTACTTCCTGCTTGTTTTGTTCAGACATCTCATTACACCTTCAGGCTACTCCTTCTCCAATTCCTTTTGAGAGGGTTAAATCTGATTTTAGCATTAGTTTTTAAAACTACCCAAGCTGGAATTGCTGAGTTACTTTTAATCGCTTTTGCGAGTCTCAGTTTTTTGCCTAAAGGTTTATGCTTACTCATTTCCATCCCCTTTCCTTAATTGTTATTTTGAAATCTTTTTTAGTTTGAGAGGTGAGTTGTGCTAAAATTTCCTTTAACTCCTCATCAGTTATAGGAGCTTGAATTCTCCCTGCTTGTGCTAAGGCTATTAGTTGATTCTCAATAGCTTCAGCTATTTCTGGCTTAACGAGCTTTACATTTGCTAACCTTTGCCTAGCTTCTGGTGTTAGTATAACTCGTAAAATTGCTTCTTTCTTAGCTTCAAGTTCGGCTTTTCTTTGTTGTTCTTCTAAGGCTCTTCTCTGCTGTTCTACTGCTTTCCTTCTTAATAACTCTTGAAGTTCTTCATCGTACTCGTCACTCATAATAATCACCTAATTACTCTAAATACTTTTTCAAATCAGTTCTTTTGTCAGCCAGCTCTTTAAATATTTCGTATGATAATTTGTCCAAAAGCGACCTTCCTTTAGGAGAGAGAACTCTACCTTGTTTTGTCTTAACAATTAACCCGGCTTTCTCAAGCTGACGGAATATAAGGCGGTTAGCGTGACCAGGAGCTCTTACTGATATAGGTGGTCTAGTCCCTCTCCTCTTTAATCCTCCATAAATCCTTCTCGTCTCACCTACTCCTAAAGGCTGTTGCATATAAACTCTCCTGAGCAATGAAGCAGCCCTTATATACCACCAGTTTTCTGAGTTATCTGGAACCCTTTCTTTGAAGCTAGCTGTTTTTGCATATAGAGCCCAATCTGGAGGTTGTAACTCCTTAACGTTCTCCTTTAAGTACTCGCTGAGCTTTTTGATCAGCTCGTCGGCTGGAACCATATTTACAGTTATCATACGCCTACTAATCACTCATTTAAGGTTTAAAAGTTAATCTGACTTTCTAATTTCGATGGATAATGAGATTTTACATAGCCAATGAGGCTTCGATACTAAAGGGAGAAATAACGGACGTTTATTTCGATAGAACAATAAGAACTTTAGAGCATTTAGGACTTAAGGAAGTCAAAGTTAGAATGGAAATACACTCCTACGGCCTCCCTAAAGACTACAAATGGGCAGTTTTTACTGGGCTAGAAGAAGTGTTAAATCTCCTGGAAGGAAAAGATGTAACAGTATACGCGATGCCTGAAGGTACGCTCTTTAAGGAAATTGAACCAGTTATGATAATAGAAGGTAACTACTTAGATTTCGGTGTCTATGAAACGGCTTTTCTCGGGATTTTAAGACATTACTCAAGTATATCTACAAAGGCAGCTAGGATAAAGAGACTGGCATTAGACAAGACAGTTTTATTCTTCGGATTAAGAGCGCTTCACCCGGCTATAGCTCCGATGGTGGATAGAGCTGCTTATATAGGAGGTTGTGATGGCGTATCGGGAGCCTTTAATGAAAAAACTATAGGCGTAAAGCCGTCGGGAACTATGCCTCATGCGTTAATGCTGTCTGTAGGTGATAACGTAAAGGCGTGGAAAGCCTTTGACGAAGCCATGCCACCTGATGTAGCGAGAATAATGCTTGTGGACACTTTTGAAGACGAGAGAACCGAAGCACTAAAGGCAGCTCAGTTACTCAAGGATAAGTTGTACGGAATCAGGTTAGATACACCGTCAAGTAGAAGAGGGAATTTTAGGAAGATAATTCAAGAGGTTAGGTGGACTCTCAATATTCACGGTTTTACTAACGTTAAGATATACGTTAGCGGTGGAATAGATGAAGATGATATTATACAATTAAGGGATGTAGTTGATGGCTTCGGTGTCGGAACAAGTATAGCTACTCCATCTGAAGGTGTTGATTTCAGTGCCGATATTGTAGAAAAGTTCGAAAACGGCAAGTGGATACCCTTCACTAAAAGAGGAAAATGGCCTGGAGCAAAACAAGTGTACAGATGCGGAGATACTCCAGATACAGACGTAATTACATTACTCGACGTACAACCTCCAAGACCAGAGTGTAAACCACTGTTGAAAAAAGTAATGGAAAGGGGTAAGATAATTACTGATCTACCGTCTGCAAAAGAAATAAGAGAATATGTTCTAGAACAGTTAAAGAAGCTTCCTAATTAGTCTATAACTATTTCCTTAGTATTTTCTAAGCTTCTATTAAATGCTATTTCAACTATGGGTTCCATTCTTCTGATAGCGTTATATAATCTCAGATTAACTGTCCTTATAGCTATTAGTATCCTGTAGTTCTTTATATTAGAAGTTGAATTCTCTATGTTTGTGGCTTCGCTTATTAAAACCCTCCTGAGGGTTCTGAGTTCTTCCATAGTCTCGTTTATCAATTTAGCGTCTTCTTTGGCAAGGACTTTCATAGTATGGTCTATTATTGCTGTAGACTGCTCTATTAAATCGAACATGTTGTTCCAGTAATTTTTGACTTCTTCAAGTTCTTGGGGTGTGAGAGTCAACAAGTCAGTAGCAGCTTCACTTATTTCATCAGCAGACTCCTCAATCGCCTTTATTAATATTCTATTTCCTATCAGCTGTATCCTTTTAACACCTATCATGTAAGCCAAGCTACGATTAGATTGTGAAAGGAGCAACTGCCTTAAAGCTAGATAATAAAGTCTATCAACCTCCTTTTCTAACTCTATTGTTTCTTGCAGGAATGTCCTACTACCCTCTTTTATACCCAAGCTTAAGTAATGGAGCATTTGCTTCAGATTATTAATTAGCCTGTTAAGTAAGCTTGTCATCGTGTATTTTGTGGGATCTAAGAAGGACTGTATTTGAATATAATCCACGTTCTGAACCGTAATTTCATATCCTATTAGACTTCTTACTGCTTCTTTCACCTTTCTCAGTATGTCTTCACTAAACAGCTTGTCTTTGCTCTCTATCTCGATCTTGTCAAAGCCAAGAATGTATAAACCGTAAATTATCCTCGTAACTATTTCGGGCATTATATTGTTTGAAAGAAGTACTTTCACCTCTTTAGTTGCGTTTTGTAGTTTCATATTTGGTGGATATACTTTTAGGCTTCCGTCTTCATCTACCTCCAAGTATACACTCTCCCCTGGTGATAATCCTACCTCTTTTACCCATTCAGCAGGTAATGATACCATAAGTGTCGATTTACCGAATTTCTGAACTCTACGAACCTCCATTTTTACTCACTAGTCTATGTTATATATATTTGTAAAGTTTATAAAAGTAGTTTAAATGTGTATCAGATTATTTTAATCTCGGGTATTTTGCCATACTCTTTAAGGTAAATTTCTCCTTCACCAGTAGACGGAATAATTCTAATTCCGTAAGGTCTTCTTTTAGTAAACTGGATTGCCATGGAATCCCTTAAGATCTTTTTGTATAATTCTATGTCTCGTTTCACCGCTATCATATCTAATCCAGCAACACAAACAGAAGTCAATGCCATTAGCTGAGATAGGGTTAAAGAACCTTCTCTAACTCTTTCCATCAAAACGTTGTCTTCAGCTACGGGTAACATGAGTTCAGAAAAACCTATCGGAGTTATTTTTAGCCTCCAGACTAGCTCGAATATCCTCTTATTTATACTCGCAACCGTGTACAACTGTCCGAAAGAGAACATCTTCTCTCCGGAATGATTTTCTATTAGTCTTCCAGTGCTCTCTTCCATCCATGGGGACAGAGAAGCATCTATACCTAGATACCTTATTCCTATTTCCTTGCTTATTTTTTTGCTGTATTCGTCAGCAAATGCTAGAACTCTCTCCGCTCTGTTCTCCTCGAATTCTCTAACATAAATTAGCGAGGAAGATAAAGAGTCATTTATCGTGTTAGCGCTACCAACTGGAAAGTAAGGAGTGGTTAGGAATTCCTCGTTTACGAGTATTGCTACTCTTGTTGCAATTTCGGGGTCTAATGAATATACTAATTTTGCAACGTCGTCAATATACTTACTATCATTAAGTAATACGGAAGCATAGAACGATTTATCCGTAGATAAAAAGTCCGCAATACTTCTCAGTTCACCTTTAGCTCTTCTGTGTATGATTGAATAAATTACACCTTTTCCCGTAGGTATTTGATTTACTTTACGGTCTAAGTCCTTTAGCTCTGGGGGAAACGCTATTCTTTTTGTCCATACTACTTCGTCTTTTATGTTCTGGAGCTGATCTGTATATCTAGCTAACTTGTCCATATCTTCTGAAACGAAGAAAATAGTGATGGCTCTTATTTTCATACTGTCCATCTATGCTTGACAAATATTTTAGTTTACTGGGAAAATGATCAATTAGAATGCCTAAGCTTACAATTTTGCTGTCTAACAACAATTTAGATGCACTATATCATGCTTTGACTCTAGCTTTATCAGCTAGGGCTTTAAACTGGGAAGTTAAAGTCTTTGTGGTTTCTCAAGCAGTAGCTCTCTTTTTAAAGTCCTCAAAACCTAAGTTAGATATGCCTTTTCTTGCTAGGTTCTACATAAAGTTTCAGATGCGAAGGCTTAAGATAACCGATGCTGAGAAAATGCTTGACGATGCTATAAAAGAGGGTGTGGAGTTTTACGTAGATGAAGTAGGTCTTAAGGTTATAGGGGCTAGTAAGGAAGAGCTTAAAGATGGTGTAAAACTTTCAGGAAGTATTACGTTTTTAACCCAGGCAAGAGAATCAGATGTGGTGTTGTCCCTATGATAATCGATAGTGAGGACGTTTGCCCAGTAGTTCTTGTAAACGTCTTGAGGGCTTTCAGAGAGGCTAAAGACGGTGAGGAAATAATAGTCAAAACTAAGTGGGAAGCTGCTGTGACAGAATTAGAGAAGTGGTGTAGAGAGACGAACAATCAGTATTTGGGATGGAGTAAGGAGGGTAGCAAATTCGTAATAAGGATGAAAGTTGTAAAGAGAGATAATAATGCTTAAATTTGATAGTAAAATTAAACATAATTGGCGGTCAATATTGTGTCAAAGGAGTTCCACGTATTCACAAATGCAATAGAACTAATGGAAGGGATGTGGCCTACTCCCCTTCTTAAGTTAAATATAGGAAATAACGTCTGGGCCAAACTCGAATTCTATAACCCATTAAGTCAAAGCATAAAGGATAGGACTGCGCTCTTTCTCTTCAAAGAAGCACTAAAAAGGAAAACAGAGCACCTTGTTGAAGCTACGTCTGGCAATACCGGTATAGCGTTATCGGCGTTATCAGCTATCTACAACGTGAAGTTTACTGTATTCGTCCCTTCTACTGCACCTTCAGCGTTTCCGGTACTGATGAAGTTACTGGGGTCAGAAGTAATCTCAGCAGGTTCTTCAACCAACGATTTACTGCCTTTAGTAAAAAGACTTAGCTCCTTCGGAGGGTATACGCATCTAGACCAGTTCAATAATGAAGTTAATGTGTTAGCTCACTACGAGACTACGGCTAAAGAAATTGAAGAACAGTGCAACAATGCCGGGATCAACTTGAGGAGAATTATAGCCACGGCTGGAACAGCTGGACATTTGGTCGGTATAGCGAAGTATTTTAAGGAAAAGAGAGGTGATCAAATAGAGATAATAGGGGTTAACCCTGCAGAAGGAGAAAGAATTCCGGGAATAAAGAGAGTTACCCCTGATAATAAATTCCTGAAAATGGTCAAAATAGATAGGCTAGTTGACGTTACTTTAAAAGAGGCTGTAGAGGGGGTTAAGGATGTAGCTAGAAAGAGCGGTATTCTGATAGGTTTGAGTGCTGGAGCTACAGTTGCGGCTTTTAAGAAATTAGGGTTAATAGACGATACCGGGGCGACCGTTCTTATATTCCCTGATGATGCGTTTAGATACACTAACGAGCTCTCACAGTATGTGTAATTAGTTTTTTAAGGAAATACCCCTAAAGTTTAATCCCGTGACCGAGGTCATAATAATTTTAAACAAAAATGGAGATATATTGGATTTTTCTCCAAGAAATATAGATATAAGAGAAATTTCTAAGCTGAAACAAGAAGAGGTATATGACGATGGCGAATTAATAAGAATAAAAGCTGTAGTTTAAAATATAATGCGACTGGAAGATTTCTTCAAAGACATTTACGTGCAGACGAAGATAGTTACGGTAGACAATCAGAAGTTGGTAATTAAGTGTTATAGTTCATCCACTAGTTTCAAGTGGTATCTTATCTCACCATCATTCAGGAATTATCCTTACAGCTCAGACCCAGAAGAGAGAATGAACAGAGAGTTAAATTTCTTTACGTATAGATGGAGGGAGATAATAACACCTGAAGTAATAGACTTCGATATGGAACAGATATGCCTTTACAGAGAGTTCCTAGAAGGAGAAGAAATTAGGAATTTAGATCATTTCGAAAAACTTGGAAAGGCTTTACGCCACATACACAATGAGGGTTTTGTTATGGGTGATACAAAGTTGGAAAATTTTATTACAGTTCAAGGAAAAATTGCAGTTATCGACGCTGAACAAGCGATTATTTCCACGGATATTTCTCTTAGAAGTTGGGACTTGCTTGTCATATCTTTTTCCACAGCTTATACTTTTATAAAGGAACCTCTTACTTTCGGAAAAGCGATTGAGACTTTATTCTCTAATTACGAACTGTCTAAGGAACAAGCTGAAGAACTTCTAGGAATAAAAGCTATCGGACTTATAAGTTTGATACCTTTCCTCCATTTTTCTATGTTCAGAAAAGTTGTTGAGAAATACTTATAGTCACTCCGTTTCTCTCATCCTTAGAGATCACTATTTCTTCGTCGTTTATTCTTGTTCCACATGCAGGACATCTGTAAAAATACCTTACTACTTTTTTGCCGTCGCTAGTACTTTCAGCTTCACCTATAAAATCCATTCTAATATTGCATTTTGGACAAAGAAGCTCTTTCATCCTGACTTATTAGGACAGAATTAGAATAAAAAAGTAATGAAGGACAAATACGGGAGGCCGATCGAGGACTTAAGGGTTACGGTTACACACGTATGTAACTTCTCATGCTTTTTCTGCCATATGGAAGGTGAGGGAAATGACGGTGGTGAGTTAACAGCTGAGGAAATATCCTTAGTTGCCAAAGTCGGGAAAGAATTCGGTATAAAAGCCGTGAAACTCACCGGAGGAGAACCCACTCTCAGAAGGGACATTGTAGAGATTATACGAAAGTTAAAAGATGTAGGAATAGAAGAAGTTTCAATGACTACTAACGGATTTCTCTTAGATAAGATCGCCAGAAAACTCAAAGATGCCGGATTGGACAGAGTTAATATAAGTTTGCACTCGACTTCCTCGCAACTTTTCAAGGAAATAACTGCAGTTAATGGCTTCGAGAAAGTTGTGAAGGGTATAGAAGAATGTAACAAAGTAGGTTTAAAGCCAATAAAGTTGAACTTTGTCGTTACGAGGAAAAACATTAGTGAGGTTTTCAAAGTTATTGAACTCGCTGAGAATCTGGGAGTAGACGAGATACACTTGATTGAGCTACACCCAGTAGGGCTGGGTAAAGAGTCCTTTAATTACTATGTATCCCTTGACGAGATCAAGAAAACTCTTAAGGAAAAAGGAAAATTCCTAGGTACTAGGAATAAACATAACAGACCGAGATATCAATACGGCAAGGTTAAAGTTGAGGTAGTCAAACCTTATGCTAATCCCTTCTTCTGTGCAGGATGTAATAGAATTAGATTGACAGTAGACGGTAAGCTGAAGACATGTTTGTATAAGGAGGACAGAAGTGTAGACATAATAGATATATTAAGAGGTAATTATACAGAGGAGGAGAGAATATCCGCGCTGAGAGATGCTTATAGGTTAGCTATATCAATAAGAGAGCCTAATTTCCTATTCGGAGTGAACAAGTATGAGATTAAACAAGTTGGATAAGATTATGGAAGAAGAAGGAATACAGTGTAGTGTGGTATTAAGTGGTGCTGCAATCTTCTACCTTACCGGTTACGATTACATCACGACCGATATAGGAAATGCCGTAGCGTTAGTATATTGTGACAGGGTTCCCACTTTGATAGTACCTGTTCTCGAAAAAAACAGAGCTGAGGCTAAAGTGGGTGATAAAATAGAGGTACTATCTTACAGTTACTCATTGATAGGAGAGAGGGTTTTTAAAGGAGGACTAATTGACGCTATTGTCAATAAAATAAATCCACCTAAGAAAGTAGGAATAGATATGCAAAATTCTTCCAGTTCTTTTTACCTCTCTTTCAAGGAAAAGGTTGGAGATTATATAGATATATCGAAAAAACTAGCTATGATGAGAGCGATAAAGGAGGAAGAGGAATTAGAACTCATAAAGAAGGCAGGGAATATAACTACATCAGCAATGAGAATAGGTAGCGAAAAAATCCAGAACATGGGTATTACAGAGAGAGAAGTTGCAGGGCTAATAGATATGACAATGAGGAATGAAGGAGCAGAAGATTATGCGTTTCCTTCAATAGTGGCTTTCGGTGAAAATTCCGCATTCCCTCATCACGTACCAAGTGATAAAACAATAAGGGAAAACGATAACGCTGTAGTTGATATAGGGGCTAGGTACCGCAACTATTGCTTTGATAGCACCAGAACGTTCATTAAAGGGAATTCTGAGGAGGTTAAGAAGATCTACGAAATTGTGCTACAAGCGCAATTAGAAGCTATAGATACAATTAAGGAGGGGGTAAAGGCTTCAGAAGTAGATCTAGCAGCGAGAAGGGTAATTGAGAAAGCGGGGTTCGGAAAGTATTTCATTCATTCTACGGGACACGGAGTTGGGATAGAAGTTCATGAATTCCCTGCTGTCTCCCCTACTTCTAACGACGTTTTAAAGGAGAATATGGTAATCACAGTAGAGCCGGGTATTTACTTGAAAGGGAAGTTCGGAGTGAGAATTGAAGACACTGTAATAGTTACTAAAAAGAAAGCAATAGTCTTAGAAACTGTTTATAAGTATTTGTAAATTGAACTTTTTATAGTGTAACAAATTTTTTTGAACCAAACTTTTTATTTTAACATACGCAATCAGTCTATTGTTATGGAAGAAACACTTGACCAAGAGAAATTAGTTGAAGAAATTGCAAAAAGAGTTAGAGAAATAATAGAGTTATTAGGCGAAAACCCGGATAGGGAAGGACTTAGGGAAACGCCTATAAGAGTAGCTAAGGCGTTGCTAGAAATGACTTCCGGCATTAGATCTCCTCAACCTAACATTAAAGTCTTTTCACTAAAAGAAAACGGAGGAAGTAGCGAAGAGGATCAAATAGTATTGGTAAAGAACGTGTCTTTTTCTTCATTATGCGAACATCATATGTTACCTTTCATAGGTAAAATTCATGTAGCGTATATTGTAGGGCAGAGCAGAAAAGTTGCCGGATTCAGCAAAATCATAAGGATAGTTAATTATTACGCGTCGAGACTACAGATTCAAGAGAGATTAGTTGAGCAAGTTGCAGATGCGATTATGTCCAGTGATATAGAGCCTAAGGGAGTGATGGTTATAGGAGATGCAATACATATGTGTGCTTACGTGAGGGGGGTAAAGGATAAAGAAGCGACCTTAACATCAGTAGCCACTAGAGGAGTGTTTAAGAACAACGCTTCGTTAAGAAACTACGTATTCAGGCTATTAGAAACGCCAAAGAGATCAACTTTATTATAGGAAAAGACAATTTTTTTATATTGAATGAGTAACGATAATAAAATTACTACTCATAACAATAATAGTTACTCATTAATTCTAGAGCTTATAAGAAAATACGGAGAGTTAAAACAATCTGACCTTGTTAATTTATCAGGTATTTCAAAAAGCAGGGTCTCGGAAATATTAACAGAACTTGAGAAAAAAGGAATAATAGAAAGAAAGAAGCTAGCTGGAAGAAACCTTATAGTCAGACTCTCCTCCAGAAAATTTCTAACATTAGGTATCATAAAGGCTGCTGAATACCCCTTCATCATCCCCTTCATAAAACTTTTAAAAGACAGAGGTTATAGCGTAGATGTCAAAGTCTACAATAATGGATTGGAAGTGACTAAAGACCTTTCTATGGGAAAGCTCGATATGGCATTGTCACCCGTAGTGACGCAACTCCTATTTCAGAAAATTTTCAATAACTTCAAGATCATTGCAGGAGGTGCTAAAGGCGGAGGAGCTATATTGGGGGAGCCCTCTTGCAATTACATAGCAACAACATCGTTATCAAGCATGGAGTTCTGGTCTCTATTATATGATCCTGAAGCTTCTCTCATAGAGTTCTCTAGTCCTGAAGATATGATAAACGCTATGAGAAAGAAGGAAGTTAAAAAGTTGTCTATTTGGGAGCCTTACGTAACAATCCTTTCCAATGAAGGTTTCAGGATAATTCATAGATTTGAACCACTTCATTGCTGTACGTTAGCTATTAGAAACGGATTAGACTCGGAATATTTCAAAGAGATATATGAGCAAGCTTTTACCTCTTTCTTGCACAATAAGGACAGATGGATACAAGATTACTCCTCGATAGTTAACATTGACTATCCAGTACTAAAGAAATCTGTAGAAAATTACGTATTCGACCCTTATTTAGACTTAAATGAGATAAGAAGAAATATGAGAAAAAGTGGTATATTATTGCCTTAGACATCTAAGTAATAGTATATTTCCATTGGGTGTGGATATTGTTGCAGTACCCTTGCTTCTTCTCTCTTTAGATCTATGTAAGCACTAAGTATTGATGAATTAAATACAGGCTTAAGGAATTCATTATCACTCTCTAACTCATCTAATGCTTCATCTAATGATCTAGGTAGTTCTTTAATCTTCAACTGCTTCTTCTTTTCCTCGCTCATATGGTATATGTTCTCGTCTATTGGATCACCTGGGTCAGTCTTCTTCTTGATCCCATCTAAAGCAGCCATCAACATAGCAGCAAATCCTAAGTAAGGATTAGAGGACGGATCTGGAGGTCTGTATTCGAGTCTCTTTGCCTTCTCCATTCCTTTATAGTAAGCTGGAATTCTAATTGCTGCGCTTCTATTAGACTTGCTCCACACTAAGTATACTGGAGCTTCAAAGCCTGGGATTAGTCTTCTGTAACTATTAGTTGTAGGAGACACTATTGCCGATAACGCTCTTCCATGTTCTAATAATCCACCTACAATATACCTACCTATCTGGCTTAATTCTGCATACTCGTCATTAGGATCATACATCAAATTCTTCTTTCCATCCTTAGTCCATAGGCTAAAGTGTGTGTGCATTCCGGTTCCGTTATCACCATAAATGGGTTTGGGCATGAATGTTGCTACCATGCCGTGCTTAGCAGCTACGTTCTTAAGGACGTACTTTAGTGTTTGTACTTTGTCAGCTGTATCTACCATTGTAGAGAATCTGAAATCTATTTCTCCTTGTCCAGCTGTAGCTACTTCATGATGTGTAGCCTCGATATAGAATCCGAAGTAATCTACTAACGTGTTTATAGCTTCTAGCCTTATATCCATTACTTGATCAACCGGTGGAGCTGGGTAATATCCTTCTTTATACCTTATTATAAAACTTCCGTTTTTAGACCAAGGAGCTTCTCTAGCATATACTTTGTAACCTGTTCCACTCTGAGGTAACGCAGCATCAAGCTCTACTTTATCAAATATGAAAAATTCTAGCTCAGGACCAAAGAAGCTTACATATCCCTCGTTCTCTTGGTGTTTCTCAGCAGTTTCAGCAATATTTCTCGGATCTCTTTCAAATCTTCCCCTACCGCCACCCCAATGAACTTCAGTAATAACTCTAGCTACACCAGGTGTCCACGGTATTAGTGCCATTGTAGAAGCAACCGGCCTCAAAACCATATCACTTTCGTAAATTGTAGTAAAGCCTTTTATACTACTTCCATCTAGCTTACCGAATCCAGTCTTGAAGGACTCCTCAGTAAACTCTGATGCAGGAATGGTTATATGCTGTAGTCTTCCAGGTAGATCTGTAAACTGTAGGTCTACCCATTTTATATTATTCTTCTTTAAGAATTCAAGTGCTTCGGAGGGTGTTTTTGGTAGTTCTGGCATGTTAAGGACATATTCAATAAATCTGTTAAAAAAGATATTGCGTCAATTTATTAAAACTTTTTAAAAGTTTATATATATTTGTCAATTACAAATTAGATGAATGTTAAAAATTAGCTCATCATTTTTAAAACACCGTTTTCCATTTTATAACTTCTCTCCGCGAAATCCGCATCAGAAAGATCTTGGGAAACAAAAACAATATTTATATTTCTCTCCCTCGCCAACTGAAAATATTCTTGTATAAAATCCCTTTTATTATTAATATTAGAAAATGCCTCGTCCACTAATATATATCTTGGATTTGATAAAATCGCGGTAACTAAGGAGAGTCTCTGCCTCATCCCGAGACTTAACTCCTTAGTTTTTTGCTTGTATACGTGGTCGTTAAAAGACAGTAAAAACTTAATTCTCTCGTCTTCTAGTGCCTCATCTAACTTTTTCTTATCTTTTATACCCCAAAGTAAATGGTTTTTCACCCTAGTGTTGGGCAGAAAACTTTCAGGTGTGACTAGAACCATTTTCCTTTTCCACGGTGGATATTTAGTTATATCTTCTCCATCAACCTTCACATAACCGTTATCAGGTTCTAGAAATCCTGCAATTATTTTTAAAAAAGTAGATTTGCCGCTCCCGTTTTTTCCGAATATAGCTATGACCCTACTATCATCTTTTATCTCGCTATCTAGAGTAAAATTTTGAATTTTTTTCCTTACCTTAGCTTCAAGCATTGGTATATTTCCTCACATACTCCTCTAACATCTCCTCCTCTACAGCACCTACTATTTGATCTACTAATTTACCTTTCACGAAAATCAGTGTAGTAGGTATATTCATAACCCCGTACTTATCCGCAGTCTTGGGGTTCTCGTCTACATTTAGCCTGCCGAACACTGCTTTATCCTTGTATTTTTCAGCAATCTTCTTGAATATAGGCTCGTATAAATGACAAGGAGCACACCAAGGTGCCCAGCAGTCTATGAAGACTACGTTATTTTTAGCAATCACGTCATCGATGTTTGTGTCCGTAATAGTGACTGTAACCTCTTGTGGATTAATAACGTTCTTAGCTCTTTCTTCTAGTCTCTTTGAAAGTTCTTTTACTAAATCTTCAATCTCACTCAAGGCTATCCACTATATCTATTCTTTTGAGTCTCTTATAAAATGCTACTTTAGTATTAACGTAATTAAGTAATTCGTCCTCAATGCCTGGCCTCTTTTCCTTTACTATGACTTTTCCTACCGGCTGTTGTCCAGCATTTCCAGCATCTTCACCAACCACCTTAGCGTCTATCACCAAGGGATGAGATTTCAAAATGAGCTCTAGATCCCTCGGGAATATCGGATAACCCTTATACTTGATCATCCTCTTCTTAACTCCCCTGAAGTAGAGTAGACCTTTTTCATCGGAGGTCACTAAATCCCCGGTCTTTAACCAACCATCCACGAACACTTTTGCAGTCTCTTCAGGGTTTTTATACCCTAGCATTAGCCAAGGGGCTTTGACCCAAAGTTCTCCTACTTCACCGGGTTTAGCATCCTTACCGTCGTCTTTAACTATTTTAATGTCCACCTCAGGCAGAGGCTTTCCTATACTGATTACGTCAGCGTATTCCTGAGGTTGAAATGTCAACACGAACCCTTCGGTAAATCCGTATTGCTGTACTATCTTTTTTCCGTACTTTTCCTTGAACTTATTGACGGTAGTAGGGAATAATGGGGCAGCAGTGCTTACACAGAGCTCAAGGCTACTTAAATCGGCTCTTTCTAGCTCGTTCAATGCATCATAAACCATAGGGACTGTTGATAAGTAATTTATAGAGTATTTGTGAATAGCTTCCACCATCTCGTTTGCGTTAAACTTACGCATTATATACAAGTTACCTCCAGCTTCCAGAACTACACCTAAGACACTATTGCCCAAAACATGAGCTAAGGGTACTGATAAAACACCTCTAATCTCCTTAAGTTTCGAAGCCTTATATAAGGACAATGCGTTAAGTTCCATCCTTTTAGCACTGTGTAAGACCTGCATCGTCCTACCTGCTATCCCTGCATAATAGTAGACTAAACCTACTTCATCCTCTCTGTATTCATAGGGCTGGTTAAACACCTCGTTTTTCTGAAGCGATTCTATGACCTTGTACCCTTCTAACACCTTTTTCTCTCTTTCAATAATCTCCTTATCAGCTACAATTACGTCTGGGTTTGTGTCCTCCAGTATAAACCTTAAGTCTTCAGCGGAAGTTAATGGATCTACAGATACTACTTTAGCTCCAGCCCAAAACGCTGCTAAATATGTTAAGGTTGATTCCACTGAATTGAACATCAGATGGACTACCGTATCTCCTACGTGGAGTGAGGAAGCCCTTTTAGCTATCTCTTTTCCGGCTTGTTCATAGGTTAATTTATTATCCCCCTCGATCAGAAATACTTGACTTGGTTTTTCTTTATACCATTTATAAACTAGCTGAGCTATGCTCATAACTGTCAGATATTAAGTGATCACGAATGATAAAAATTATTGGGTTATCCAGAATACATGTAACTCTTCTGGACTTAGAGGGAAAGTATGGAAGAATAGATGGAGGAGTTGGAGTCGCTTTAAAACACCCAAAAATAGTAGTTAGGGACGGAAATTGCTACCAGAAAACAGATTTTACTTTACCATATCCCATCCCGGGATATTGTATAGATGAGGATTACGAAGAGCATGTAGGTTTAGGACATACCACACAGTTCAGACTAGCTTTAGCTAAATTATCCGCTGAATACAACCTGAAAAACGTTGATGTTGTAGACCTTGCAAAAGCTGTTGGAAGAGGTGGTACATCTGGCATAGGAGTTTACGCATTTAAGTACGGCGGGTTCATCGTGGACGGTGGACATTCAGTAAAGATAAAAAAACAAGTTGCTCCATCCGACTTTTCTACCGCTCCTCCTCCTCCGCTTATCGCGAGATTTGACTTTCCTTGGTACATTTACGTGAATATACCGAATAAAGGGAGAAAAATCTTCGGAAAGGAAGAACTTGATGCATTTAAGAGGGAAGTCAAAGGAATTGATGAACTAGTCAGAGTAGTGTTTATGAAGCTCGTTCCATCTGTAGCCGAAAGGGACTTAAGCGAAGTTTTAGATAGTATCAAGCTTATCCAGAACCTAGGCTTTAAGAGAATAGAAGTATCTTTACAAACTGATGAGGTAAGGGAATTAATGAAAAAGTTGGAGCTAAAAGGATTTCCTGCAGGAATTTCGTCCTTCGGACCTGCTGTATATACGTTCGTAAGCTCTAGATCAGAAGGAGAAGAATTGGTCTCTTATTTCGGGGGTTTCCTCACCGAACCAAATAACGAGGGGGCAAAAGTAGTTTGGTCGAAAGATTAGACTACGATGAATTTGTAATTGAAGAGTTGAGGAAGGTTTACGGAACTAGACTAAACGAACTATTAAACTCTTTGTTAGTCCCGAATTCTAGACTTTACTTAAGAGTAAATACACTAAAGATCTCACCAGAAGAGCTAGAGAAAGAACTACCCTTCGTGAAAAGAGATGAAGACTTTGAAGAGGCTATGTACGTTGAAGTAAGAGGGCCCAATAAAATAGCAGAACATGATACGAAAGTTATCGTTGACAAGAGGACTGCGGAGAGTGTCATGACGGGAGCAAACGCATACAAACCGGGGATTAAAAGAGTTATTGGGAGCGGGAAAGAAGTTACGGTTATAAGCGAAAACGGGATACCGGTGGCTGAGGGTATTCTAACCCAAGAGGGAATGGTAAAAGTTACGGTATCGTTATATTCAGCTCCCCAAATTTCCGAATATGAAGAACTTAGAAAAGGTTATTTTATACTACAAGGAAAGGCATCGATGCACGTGGCCCATCTACTAGATCCTCAGCCGGGCGAGATCATAGTAGACATGACTGCTTACCCGGGTGGTAAGTTAACTCACGTATATCAACTACAGCCAAAGAGTAGAGTAATCGGGTTTGACCATACCGTAAAAAAGGTAGAGGATCTAAAAAGGAGACTGGAAATGCTCAATATGAGAGAAATAGAGGTGTACAAGGCAGACTCCCGTTATCTTTACGAGGACTTCCATATACAAAACGTGGATAAGGTGTTAATAGACCCTCCATGTTCAGCTTTGGGTTTGAGGCCTAAAATTTACGATAAGAAGACAAAGACTGACCTTCTGAATTTAAGTGCATATCAGAGACAATTCCTTAACTCTGCGTATAAGATTCTGAAAAGGGGAGGAATAGTCATATACTCCACGTGTACCATGACGGAAATCGAGAATGAAGAAATTATAAACGACTCCAAGTTTGAGGTAGAAGAGATTATAAGATTTCACCCGATAATCCATGACATGACTGGATTTTTTATAGCCAAATTAAGAAAGAGAGAATGAAATGCCCGTTGAAGAATATAATGGAGTGAAACCGAGGATATCTCCCCGTTCTTATATACATCCTACAGCTTACATAATAGGAGATGTAGAGATTGACGATTTAACAAGTGTGTGGCATTACGTCGTTATTAGGGGAGATAATGACTCAATACGCATAGGTAGGGAGACTAATATTCAGGAGAACTCCTCTATTCACACAGATCCAAGTTTTAAAGTAGAGATCGGTAACAGAGTGAGTATAGGACATAACGCAGTAATACACGGAGCTAAAATAGGTTCCAACGTTATAATAGGAATAGGCGCTATTCTGCTTAATGGTTCTAAGGTAGGAGAGTATTCGATAATAGGTGCTGGTTCGGTAGTTACACAAGGTACGGAAATTCCACCGTATAGTGTTGCAGTTGGTGTACCGGCGAAAGTGATTAGGAAGGTAAGGGAAGACGAAATAAAGTTAATTAGTGATAATGCTGAAGAGTATTTAAGACACACAAGGAGGTTTTTAAAAATTGAATAGGGATGTAAAAGCTCTAAAGTGGTTTTTCGACACTCAGATATTGAGAGACCCTTTTAAACCTATATACGCGACGTTCAAGGTTACGTCCCGCTGTAACCTTCACTGTACTTTTTGCTCACCAGCTTATTATTCAGGAGAGCTCGGGGAGGCCCCGACTGAAGTAGTTAAGAAGATAATAGACAACATGAAGGATTCATCAATTGTGGTATTGTCTTTCGAGGGAGGAGAACCTACTTTGAGACCGGATATTTTAGAGCTTCTTGAGTACGCACACGATGGTTCCTTTTATGTAATGTTAACCACTAACGGCTATAGGCTGAACGACGAGAATTTTCTGACTAAGTTAGCGGATAGAATAGACTTTCTACATTATTCTATTGATGAATACCATTGGAACGTAAAAGCTTTTAATACCCTGTGCAAGTTCAGGCAATACGGATTGAAAGTTAACGTCCAGACAGTTGTTACACGCTTTAATATAAATAAACTCGAGGAGAAGGTAAGAAAAGTACACGAGTGTAAGTATAAAATTGTCGTGTTACCAGCTATTGACTACCCAACATCTAAAGTTAAACTCGCTCCAGACCCGGAAGAGCTATACAAGGTTTTGTCAGACCTTAAGAGGAAATATGGATCTACATTAAACAATTCTTGGGGGTTCATAAAAGCGCTAAAAGGTGAACAAGTGTCTAGTAGAGTAACGAGCTACGCTATTACAGTATATCCGAATGGGGACTTACCGTATCCTGATGATATTAACGGAAAAGTAGTAGGAAATTTAGCAAAAGAAAAACTTAATGACATATTGAAAAAGCCTATTGTCAAAGATTTACAACAACACATGCTTGCAAATCAAGCTAAATTCGAGTATTTACATTTACAAACATCAACTTTTAACAGCTTTAGAGACTTGTTAAGTTATGCCGCTGAGATAGCTAAGTGGAGGTTCTTAGGGAGAAGCTAGTTAACCCAAAATCTTTTTGTAGATTTGCTCAACGTCTTCGTTCACTAAATGAGTGTATATTTGAGTCGTTCTAATGTCCTTATGCCCAAGTAATCTCTGTACTATCGGTAATTGAACTCCTTTCCTTATTGCGTTAGTGGCAAAAGTATGCCTCAACACGTGAGGTCTAAGGTCTATACCTAGTTTTTTACCTATTCTTTTTAACTTGCGATACAACGCGTGGTATGTAATTTTAAATAGTTTATCTTCCGGCTTCAAGTTATTCCTCTGGAGATAAGCAGATAGGAGCTTGGCAGTCTTCTCCGTAAAGAAGACAACTCTAGCCTCTCCATTCTTAGTGTTCCTCACTATTATACTTCTGTTATTGAGGTTTATATCAGACACCGTTACTGATAGTAACTCCTTTGCACGTAACCCAGTATCGAGTAGTAAGGAGACTATGAGCTTATCCCGAGTCTTCCTGAGGCTGTTCATAAGGACATTTACTTGTTCCTCGGTAAGAGCCCTTACTTCACGCCTCCTAGCCCTCGGTATCGTAGGTCTGACATCTTTTCCGAGCCATTTTAAGAACCTAATAACAGCAATCGTATAGAGCCTTGCCGTAACAGTTTTCTTCCTCCTTTTGTCATTTACGTCATTATTCTTATCCCTTGTGTCCCGTCTTAATATGTTCATTATCCAGTTGTTAACATCGGAAACCGTCACTTCTCTCGGGTCCTTCCTTACATAATCTAGGAAGTCCTTTATAGCTATAGAGTAGATCCTAATGGTGTTTTCAGTGGCACCGGATATTGTCAAAGCGTTAATGAAGTCGTTAAGCGGGTCTTGTGTATAAGGATCAGCAGTGCCAAGCTGAAGCTTCATCAAGGAACTTCTTCTATGCATAAGCTTTTTAAAAAATAGGGTAGAAAGCCCAGTAATATCAAATAATGGATTCCTTACCTCTCAACTATTTTCCTCACATTCTTATCGAAGGGTGGGTATATCACACCTTTTTCAGTGATTATAGCTGTAATGTACTTGGGAGGTGTAACGTCAAATACTGGATTAAAAACCTTAACGTTCTCAGGAGCTATGGGTACACCCCTTACCGTCCTGACTTCATTAGGATCTCTTTCTTCGATCTTCACGTCGTTCACAGAACTTTTAAGGTCAAAGGTAGATACTGGTGCGAGAACGTAAAACGGAATGCCCATCTCGTGAGCAATGACGGCTTCTTTAAACGTGCCTATCTTATTGTAAACATGACCATCTGAGAGTATTCTATCCGCTCCGACCATTACGCTGCTAACCATCTTTTTAAACATGACTAAACCCACTGCGGTATCTGTGATCAACGTAACGGGTATTCCTTCCTCCATTAATTCATAAACTGTGAGCCTACTTCCTTGTAACCAAGGTCTCGTCTCCGGAGCTATGACAGATACATTCATCCCTAGCAAATGTGCTATTTTCACGGGAGCTAGGGCTGTACCCAAACCGGTTCCAGTAGCTAATCCACCAGCGTTACACTGTGTTAGAACAGTATCCCCTGAGTTAAGTTTTTCGAGACCGTATAAACCCATTTGAATTTCAGCTTCCATTTCGTCGTCGAAGACTTTGTTAGCGTCCTTCTTGAGCAACTCTACGAGTTCTTTAACGTTCTTAGCTTCACCTGACTCTACATATTGTTTAGCTCTATTGAGCATATGAGAAGTAGCCCAAGAAAGGTTTACCGCTGTGGGTCTAGCCTTATCCATAACTTGTTTAGCGTTGTGAAGCAGTTTTAAGGCATCATCAATACTACTGGCTTTCAGCACTGATAATACCATTCCGTATGAGGCAGTTATACCTATAGCTGGGGCGCCCCTAACTTTCATTAGCCTTATTGCGTCAGCCACCTCCTCTGGAGTTCTGAGTTCAACAAAGACCTTCTCAAAAGGTAAGAGGGATTGGTCAAGAACTGTTAACTTATTCTGATTGTTATCCCATATTATGGGCTTTAGCTTAGGCTTGAACATTTCTTTAATTTCTTTTACTGAAACCATTGTGTAGTTAATTAAAATCGAAAATTAAAAGTTAGAAGCTTAATACCAGAAGCCGCACAAACCCTTTAGCTTAGAGAAGATTACGTCAGTAACTCTGAATATAAAGGGTTCTTCCCCTTTAACTATTTTGTACAAACCTTGCTTATCACCACTGTCAGCAATAGGAACCACCATTATACCACGCTTTTTCAGTTGAGAGTACAAAGCATAAGGAAAAGTCGGAGCTGCAGCCCATACAACTATTTTATCGTATGGCTGTGCTTTCTCATATCCTAGACTTCCGTCCCCAAAAACAAGGTTGACAGAACATTCGGTAAGGTTCTTCCTTGCTAGAGAATAAGCCTCTGGGTCGAATTCTATTGAATATACGTTTTCGCACCCTACAATTTCAGCGATTAAAGCAGTATAATATCCACTCCCCGTCCCTATTTCGAGGACTTTTTCTCCTTTCTTTAATTCCAGTAAATCTAACATTAGTATACCCAATGACAATGCCGTAGTATTGTAATTCCTAGTTATCGGAATAGCTTTATCAACATAATCCTTAGAATAAGCTAGATGTTTATAAGGATCTGGGAGAAATTTTTTCCTATCGATTTTCCTCAGTGCATCTAAGAGCTCCTTTGAAGTTATCGACTTTGATAAATAACTTATAACTTCCTCTTTTTCACTCACTTTAAGATCTTAAGTAGATTTTCTTTAAGCTCACTTATATTATTATCAGCGTAGAACATAATTGGAATATCCTCCTTGAGGGCTGCTTTGAAACTTATGAGGAGCCATTGACCTATGTCAAAGTTAAGGGTTCTGTCTACTAGCGAGTCCGAAATACCAAAAGTCTCAGATATTAACTGCCTATCGTATGGTCTGGGTAATGTACTCACAAAGTAGGTGTGAATTTGCTGAAGGACGTTAGTGTTCAAGTAAGCTAATCTCTGAGTGCTTATCAGTGCGTGAAGGTGATATTTTCTTCCATGTCTCAAAAGTTTCTCCACAGCTATAGAGGAATATTCTGAATAGTCCTTTTGCCTCGACTCGAAAGGTATGAACTCTTGTGCCTCATCCAAAACGAAAAGAACTACGGGAATAGACGAATACGACCTTTTCCTCCTCATAAAGACTTGGTCTATAAGCAAGGAAATTACCAGCCTTGCGTCATCCATGTTAGGTGTTTCAACTATAAATAACCTTGGAGATGCTGGATCTTGATCCAACAACTCAATAGCTAAGTTTTCGACATCGTACTCCTCACTTTCTATCGGCTTAAGCTCAATATATTGCTTTATTGCAGAAATAAACGAAAATATTGTAGCGTTCTCCTTAATTCCAGCCTCTCTAGCCTTCATCTCAACTTCGTCAAGTGAGTGTAGTACAGCCTCATCAACTACATCGTCCTTACTTAACTTGTTTTCCCTCATTAATCTATCGAGTTCGTGAAGTAACATCATGAAAAACGGCTTTTGCGCAGTTGCTACATACTTGTCTTCGGTCTGGCTTCTAACCATATCAATTAGCATACCGTATGTAAGGAAACTAATTCCTTGTGGAGGTATGTAGAGCTTTCTTAGCTTACCTTGGTTATAGAGAGTCTCGAAGGCTTTTCTGATAAGATCTCGGTCTTCGTTAAGTTCCTCAGGAATAACGTGGGTCCTAAGGAGCCTCCTACCCGCATCTATTTGGTTATCGGGTAGCCTATCCAGTGTCACCAGCCTGGACTCGTAAGTTAGGAGCTGATCGAGAAGGAGAATCCCGTACTCCATTGAAACGTCTATGACTATGACTTTCAGATCTTTCATCTTCTCTAAGGATTTTCTTATTAACATTGAAGTAAGGTTTGATTTACCAGAGCCCGTATATGCGAAAACACCTATATGATACTTTATAGCCTTCTCAATGTTCAGTTTTAGGTCGATGTTCTCATTAACTACTTTACCTATTTTAACCCCGTTTTCGTAGAAAACAAATTTCTCGAAAGTCTCGTCCGTAAAGAGCTTGACTTTAGAACCAGGTAGCGGTGGGATATATCCGCGTTTGAATTCCACCCCGCCGTTGACTCTCATAACGTAGCCTACAGATGAAGCATATACTTCTATCCACGACTCCTTACTCTCCCATTTCTCCTCAACCCTTTTCATTATCTCCTCTCTAAGTTCTGGAGGGACGCTCCCATCGAGGTTGACCATACCGTAATGTTGTGGGAAATAGTCCGTTACCTCCAGAAGCAAGTAATACTCCTTCCTTATGGTTTCAACAGCTAGAAGTTTACCCGCATCTATCGGAGTATCTCTAGAAAATGGCATCTCTATCACGAAGACTCTGAAAGTTATAGTCCCCCTACCGTCAGCAGTAGGTCTGGTAAACGTTCTTATTTCTCTTAACCTTCCCTCAATATTCGAAAAGATAATGTAACCTACACCCCCTTCCTATTTTTTTCCACCAAACTCCTGAAAGACCTATATGTTGAGTTTCTGGTAACAAAGTTTAATATCCTACCCTCTTTGTCGCGGTAATACTTAGCAACCTTGTCAGCAAGGAAGAGGGGATAATTATATCCTAAAGCCTCTGGTATCGGTTCCCTTCCTAGAATATAGAGGATGGCTAGAATCTCTTCCCACGGTAAGTTACTCGAAGTCTCTACGAGGAATATCCATGAGAAATTAAAGAGCTTAAAGTAAGCCCCTCTAATCTTTCCTTCGTTATATACCTCGACTAACCACGGTTCGCTTTTCTCTATATTGAGATCAACTATTTGAGGGTCTTTAACTATTGCAATTACGTTTACGGGAAAACTTAATTTATCATAACTCAGCTTTCTATCCATAAAGATCAAGTCTACATCATTTTGGCTTTTTAACGCTTCTTCGTATTCCATTTCCCTCATTACCTCTTCCGAGTTACAGTTCTCACATAATTTTTCCTTATAACTTAATTCGTCTATCGTGAAAGAAGAGTTGAGTATCTTCCCTTTTACTATGCCTAGAGTTATGTAAGCAAAAATTCCCTCTCTCGTTTTTACCTCGTGAAAACTTCCATCTATAGCTTTAAATGTGAACTGTTTATTTTTTATTAATTCTGATAATGTGATAATCGTGGTTAAAACACCTTTATCCTTGATTACGGATGAGCTCACTCCTACTATTAGGATGTTACTAGCTAAAAAACTTAGAGAGTACGGAATGAGCCAAAGTAAAATATCTGCCCTTTTAGGTGTTACTCAACCTGCTGTGAAACAATACTTGGATGAGGACGAACAAAAGGGGTACGAAAAATTAACCGAAATGGGTCTCTCTAAAGACGACATAGAGTCATTACTCTCCACATTAGTTGACTTATTAAGCAATAGTGACGTAAAGGGGGCTATCTACTACCTCACAGACTTCGGTTTGAAGGAATTGAGCGAACTTAAGTTCTGTAAATATCATAAAGAAAAGGACAAGTATGTCCCGCCAGATTGTGAAATCTGTAGGAACTTATATAGAACTAAAGAGGAAAACGAGATGGAGGTAGCCCTTTCAATGATCCAAAATCCCTTGATCACCCCCCTCATTCCGGAGGTACTAAGTAATTTAGCTTACGCGAGACAGAATGCAAAAAACGAAAACGATGTAATCGCTGTAGCTGGGAGGATAACCAAAGTTATGGGTTTACCAACTCCTGCCTCAAAGCCCATGTGGGGAGCAAGTAAACACTTATCTAAGATCCTTCTAAACGTTATGGGTAAGAACAGTGAAATAAGGTCTGTGATGAATATAAAATATGACGAAGGTGTAGGAAAAGCGTTAAGAAAACTCGGATTTAAAGTAGCATACATAGGACCGAGAGATTGCTACGTAAGTGACGACGAGATAATAAATGACATTCTCAAGGTCTATAGTCCTGATCTCGATTGTGTTGTACACCTTGGTGGTAAAGGGATTGAGGCTAACACCTACGTTTTCGGTAGAGACCCCATAGAGGTTGTGAAAAAAATTATAGAGATTGGGAGGGCTTATAGAGAGATAACTGAAAATTAATTAAGCCTTAGTAATACTAGTTCTATTATTAGTTATCATTTAAGTAGTAGTCATAATTGAATAATTACCATGCATAGCCTAAGTGAAATAGTGAAAAAATTAGAAGAAATAGAACACATGATAAAAGATTCAGAGATAAGTGAGAAGGATAGAGAACTAATTCAACTTATACTTATAAAGAATATGAACATAGAAGCCGAATTATATGCAAAGTATTTAAACGGAAACTCTAAATAAATAAATATTGTGAAGTATGAAGCATACATAAATAGAATACAAGGAGATATCAAGTTTTTAACTGAAGATAATAACGTAATCGGTTTGACAAAATCAGTTGTAGAAGAGCTTGGAAAGGTAGGTATAAAACCTAAGGCTTTTGCAAACTCTTTATCAGAGTTCGTAACTGATAAGACCCCTCTGTTTACCTCCTATACCGGAGGAGAGAGTAAGGTTGGGGAACCCTGTAATCTAGGGACTATATTTGAGCTTTGGATTATAAAGGGGAGCGAAGAGCTCCACACTTTTGTAACCATCGTGAACTACAATGGTACTGCACAAGTTACTTTTAGTAAACCTGAATTTTTCAACGACGCTATGCTCACCACAATGAGAAATATATTGTCTCTAGATTGTGTAAAAATAAAAATGCCTTATCCATACAAGTTTGCGGTATTCGAAGCGTTTAATGCTTTCAGAAAATTATCAAACGTAAGCTTTGAGGGAATAGTTAGAGAGAAGATGATATCGATAGATGATAAAAAGAGAGGATTAGTTTGGCGTATTGAGTCTCCAAATTTTGATTATTCCACTGATATAAGCATTCAATAAAGTTTTTAGCCAATAGCCGAGATAACTTGGAAGATAACATTGAGCTTTATTAATGAACTTGAAATGAAATTCAGAGAATTAAATGAGGCTCTTTCTTTCGTTCTAGCAATACTTTCTCTTGCGGTAGCTTTCATATCTTTTAATCCACTTTATTTAGGAATAACAGTTTTAGCAGCAACTACAGCAGTTGTCCCTCACGAATTGGCTCACAGACAGACGGCAAGAAATTACGGATGTAATTCCAGGTTTGTGTTAAGTTTTAAAGGCTTTCTTGTAACATTCCTAATAAACTTCCTTAGCGGATATTTCAAACTTGGCATTCTAATCTTTGTCTCAGGATATACAGCCATACTTTGTAGATTCGGTCTAATGGGAGAAGAATTAACGGGTAAAACAGCTTTTGCTGGTCCAGTTACAAATATAATAATTGCAATAATCTCCTTGTTTACAAGAGCCTTCTTATTCGGGAACCCTCTTGTAAATACAATTCTTCTAGAAATATTTGCATTTAATAGTTATGTAGCTTTCTTTAACTTGATCCCGATACCACCGCTAGATGGAATCAAAGTGTTAAGGTGGAACAAACTGGCATGGGGTGTTGCAATACTTATCTCCTTCCTCCTAACATTCCTAGTGAGGAGATCTTAATTCTCCTTAGGAGGAAAAATCAATAATGAAGAGAATACCAATTACCGTTTTGATTATGATACTTGTTGGGTCGGGTTATATTATAGGACAAGTTCTAGAGTTATTGAACCCTTATTACCTCCTCTTTGTCGTACAATATAACCCGTTAATAATTTACTATCATTTCTATTGGGAATTAATAACGTCTATATTGATTACACCGAGTTTCATTGACTTTGCATTCAATGAAATTGCCTTGTATATAGTGTACTATTTATTCAGGTCGAAAGAAGGAGTTGTAGAGATCGCTATTTTCTTTATCACCGGCGTTTTCGGTAACATATTGTACCTACTCGTTTACCCTAACGGTTTACCTTCTGCTGGAGCCTCTGGCGGTATCTTTGGGCTTCTATCGTTCTATGCAGTTTATGAATATCTAAAGAAGAACGAAAAAGGTGGTTTAATACTCCTTGTAGTAGCACTAATTCTAAGTGATTTTATTCCATTCCTCCAAGTAAACGTTCTAGCCCACATAGGTGGTACCATAGGTGGATTACTACTTTCCCTTTTGCTTTTTAAGGTAAGACACGAACAAAGATCTATTATATGAACATAATAGAACTTGTTCTATTCTTTATAGGGCTTGCCATGTTTCCTTATGGAGTATATGAAATATGGAAAGGTAGTGGTGATAGAGATATCAAACTCTTGCTTATAGGCTTATCAATAGCTTTATACGTGATAGAAACAGTTTTAGCCTTCTGGTGATTTTCTTATCACATTGATTATAGTAATCTCTGGTACTCCGGGAGTAGGCAAGTCTACAGTTGCGAAGGCATTATCGGAAAAGCTTAACTTTAAGCTAATTAATCTATCTTCTTTTCTTATAGAAAAGAAGGCTTATTCTGAATATGACGAGAATAGAAAAACTTACATTTTAGATGAAGAGAAAGCAGAGAGTGCAATTAGAGAGCTCCTGAGTGCTGAGAATAACTTAGTAATAGAGACGGTATATCCAGCGCTAGTAAGCAAAGCCGATAAGGTTATAGTCTTACGACGCCACCCCTTATCCCTTTATGAAGAATTGAAAAAGAGGGGATGGAACGAGCTAAAGGTAGCTGAGAACGTTGAAGCTGAAATATTAGGTGTGGTAAGTTCAGAAGCATATGAGAATTTCAGTAATGTGTGTGAAATTGACGTCACTGATAAGACTATAGATCGCATACTGGAGATGGTAGAGAATTATGTATGCGAGAGAGTGGACTGGTTAGGGGATGAGAGAGTTCAGTCATTATTATTTGAATTAGATAAGATTATTAGTGAATACGAGGATTATGAGAATAGGGAATAAATTTTGAGTACTGGGAATAATCCATTCAGAATTTCATCTCCTCAGCCAAGCAAACAACCAAGAGACTTGAGAAAAGTAGCCCCTCAAGCCCCTCAAGCTGCAGACTTGAAAATTCAAATGAAAATGAAGACCGTCAAATATAAAATTGCCGTGCTTAGCGGAAAGGGAGGGGTAGGAAAATCTTTTGTATCATCTAACTTAGCCATGGCATTAGCGGCAGCAGGAAGAAGTGTAGGAATAGTTGATGTAGATTTCCACGGTCCTTCGGTCCCTAAGATGTTAGGAGTAAGGGGACAATACTTGACAGCTGACGATAAGGGCGATATAAACCCGGTAGTAGGTCCTTTTGGTATAAAGGTGGTCTCAATAGACTTCTTGTTACCAAGGGACGATACACCTGTAGCCTGGAGAGGAGCAATAAAACACACTGCAATTAAACAATTCTTAGGAGACGTCAAATGGGGAGAGTTAGACTACTTAATAATAGATATGCCGCCCGGGACCGGTGATGAGGCTCTCTCAGTAGCACAGCTAGTCCCTAACTTAACTGGTATGATCATAGTTACAATACCTTCAGAAGTCTCTACACTAGCAGTCAAAAGATCTATAACCTTTGCTAAGACTATAAACGCTAGGATCCTAGGTGTAATTGAAAACATGAGCTACTTCCTATGCCCGAGTGACAACAAACCTTACTATATATTCGGAGAGGGTAAAGGAAAGAAAATGGCAGAGGAGATGGGAGTACCTCTATTGGGACAAATACCTCTAGACCCAGTAGTGGCTCAGGCCAATGATTTAGGAGAACCCTTCTTCTTAAAGTATCCAGATGATCCTGCATCGAAGGAGTTTATAAAAATAGCAGAAAAAGTTATTCATATTGTAGAGAACAGCCAACAAGAAACGCCCCAATCAGGGTAAAGAAAACTTAAACTTTCTAACGTTATAATCAGGAGTTTTTTTAACTTTCCCTTCCCTTACTAAATCAGCTAGTGCTTCTCTAAATTCTATCATGTTAAACTCCACACCTTTCTCAATTAGAATATTTCTGATTTCAGTTGAAGTTAAACCTTCACCTTTCTTTTCTTCAAGTATTTGAAGTATTACTTCCCTTAACTCATCCTTGTTCATACTATCGGATTATACAATAATTTAAAAATAATAAGTGTAAAGGTGAATTAGTAGTTAAGTTTAAAAAAATGAATATTAAATATAAAAGATGTAAGGTGTGAAAAAATGAGCATTGAAATTAATGAAAAAATTACAATTTTCAAAAGATTTCTCGCCGTAGCTTACGGTCTATCTGAAGCCGAAATAGATGCATTCCTGAAAATCCTTGAAAGTAAAGGAGGAAAGGACGTTGACACAATATCTACTGAACTAGGAATAAGCAAAAGTAGGACAAGCCTCGTGTTAAAGAAATTAGCTGACGCGGGATTGATAGAAAAAGAGAAGGGAGGAAATAGCAAAGGAGGAAGACCTAAGTATATTTACAATGTAAATAGAGAAGAGCTTAAGGAGAAATTAGCCAGAAAAGCTGAAGAACTTTGCAGAGAATTAAAGGGTGTTATTTCGCTTTCTCTGGCCTAAATATTTTTTCAGAAAGGGAGTGTCTTCGATCTTTTCCTTAGTTAAATATTCCAGTAAAAGACCAGGTGGTTTTTCTCTAGTCCTATTTACTCTTATAACCCTAGTCGGAGTTGCAATTATATCTAAGGGCACATCGTAAGGCTCTACGGGTATACTTTCCACTATCTGAATATCATGGACTGTCGTAACAACTGGAGTTTTTTCATTAACCTTATTTAATTCTCTCAGTATTGCAAATTCTAACTCACTATACCCTTCTCCTTTACCTACTCTGTCTCCTGATAGTGTAACCGCTACACTACCAACTACAACTAAATCTATATTTGGAATAGAATATATATCTGCGACCTCTCCATACTTGGCAAACCCTGAGATTTTAGATGCTTCCCTGAAGTCTCTAATTTTGGAGGGATCTAATAGATAGAAGTCCCCTTTAAGCCTAGGAGTCGGTACTAGAACAATTTTACCTTGGCGTAAAGCTAGCTCTCTTACATATCTTTGCGGTGAGTCTGGATTTACCTTGATGAATTTAGCTTTTTGGAATTCAGGAGTACTTAAAAGCTTTTCCGCCGCTTTCTCTGCCCCCTTGAAATTAGGGATTCTACCAAATACTGGCCTAGGAAATGCGGCTATATTAGTTTCCTCCAATAGACTCCAAACTTTTTTCTAATTTCACATTTTGATAACATAACTTACCCCCTGATAAAGAAAATACACTCCAAATACCGTTAGGACAATTAAAGAAAATATCTTAACATATAAGATGTAATCCTTTCCGTATTTACTGATAACCATAGGAAATGAAAATATCCAGATGAGTATACCTAAGGAAAAAGCCTGGCGCTATATAGATGGAAAACTGATCGAGCATAGATATCCCAAAGGTTAGCCACCATCCTATCTGGTAAGGATTAACGAGGGCTGTGGTAAGACCTTTAACGTAACTGCCCTTAATGCTCGTGTTAAAAGTCTTCGCTTTCCAAACACCGTAGGCGAGATATAACATGTAAATTCCTCCGATTATGTAAAAGATAAATAAGACGTTCTGAGGTATTAGAGATTTAAAAAAGAACGTTAATAAGAAAAATATGAAGTCAGCAGTCATTGCCCCGGCCCCTACACTGGTTCCATGTAACGAGGATCTTAAAGATTCGTGTGCCATCATAGCATTTATGGGACCAGGTGGTGCGGCGATTGAAAGGCCCATAACAGCACCTATCAATATAATGTAAAAAATGTCCATCAATTTAATTAAACTGAAACACGCTTTAAAGTTGAACTATGCCAAAGGGACACAATCAATTCAGTTTTTCACCTTAACGTAATCTTTTCTCACCTTAGATAATATACGGTAAATCTGGAAAAAGTTTATTTTAAGTGATGATTTTGTAATCATCATGCAAAATGAAATGGAGGAAAAAGTTAGGTCTCTTTACGAGCGAGGATATTCAATAAGGAATATTGCATCACTTACTGGTCTCAGTTACGGTAAGGTAAGGAATTTACTTATTAAATCTGGGATAAAACTTAGAAGTAACAAAGCGGACGAAAATAAGGTTATTGAACTTGCAAAACAAGGAAAGAGTGCGAGAGCTATTAGTAAGGAACTGAAAATTAGTGAATCAACGGTTCTGAGGATACTACAAAAACACAATTTAGGTAGGAGAGTGAGAAAACTAAAGGACAGTGAAATAAAGATGATCGAAGATATGTATAAGCGCGGAGAGCCAATATATAAGATCGCGAAGAAATTAGGAAAATCCACTAACTTAATAGTATATCATTTAAAGAAAATGGGACTTTATAAATCTATTCGTGAATCTTCTTCCACATCTCTCTAGCTAAAGCTCCATCATATTTGAACGTATTAACTAACTTTTTAGCTTCCTCCCTTTTGTTCCTATGCTCCTCTAAAAACGCATTTAATTTCTCAACCAGTATACTCTTTAGCTCACCCGTCAGCATCTTACCACTTCTGTATTCCTCCTCGATTTTCTTTATCTTACTGTCGTCTGGTTCAAAAAACATATATAACCACTGAAAGGAAACATCTATATCTGGATTACCTCCATATTTTCTATGAAGTTCTATTGTGGGTTGTCCTCCAGAGAACGCATATTTCATGATCTTTCTCTCTACAGTTTTAGGATCATCGGTAAGATATATTGCAGATTCTGGTTGAGACGAACTCATTTTACCCTCAGGACCTGTTAAAGGTGGCAGGAATTTGCTGTGGATCTGAGCAGCCTTATAATATCCTAAACTCTCTGCTATATCCCTTTGCAGTCTCCAGTAAGGATCTTGGTCAATACCAGCCGGAATAAGACATCTTTTACGTTCAAACATAGTAGGGGCGATCTGCAAAGCAGGATAAAAAATAATGCCTATGTTAGAAGAGGTGTCTAAGCCGAAAGTAGCCCTTACTTCATTAAACGTCAGCTTCTTGGCTATCTTGATTGCTATGGGATACATATTTCTAATATACTCCGTATCTTGGAAGATGAAAGTCCTATCAGGGTCAAACCCAACAGCAATTATATCTAAAATATTATCATATGCCCATTGCCTAGTTTGATCAAGCGTGTAATCGGCATTTCTCATGAACTTCTCATCGTCTGTGACCTCAATATATACGTTTACCTTGAATTTGTCCTGTAGCCATTTCGTGAATATGAAAGGGATTAGATGTCCAATGTGCATTCCTAAAGAAGGTGCTCTACCAGTGTAAAGGAAAAAGCCTCTTCCGTCTTCATAATCCTTCAATATCAGGTCGTAATCCCTATGAGAAAAGAACACATTACGCCTAAGCATAACGTGAAGTTCATCGTTTATGAGTCTCTTAGTTTTTTCTTTTAGTTCCTCAGTCAGCTTCTGAGTTCCAAACTGAATGATCAACTTATCATAGTCTACCTTTCCCTTAACTTCCCATGGAGTAACGTTAAAATCTTGTGCCACAAATAAATAGGAAAAGGGTTTAATATAAAAAGGATTAAATTAAAAGACATAAGAGAAACTAGACCTTTAGGTCTTCTGATTCTGAACTATTCCGGAAGCGGGTAGCTCTGGGAACTGCTCCTTCATTCTCTGCTCTGCTACCATTGATGCTTCGTCCAGTATCTTTCTTGCCTCTGGTGAAGAGGCTACTCCTGCAGCGCTTACTCCGCCAAACTCTCCAGCCTCTATAACTACCTCTTGTAGACCGTCACCTAGCTCCGCAAGCTCTATGGAAAGTTCGGGCATTACACCCTTCAGTGTTGTCTTCAGTTCGCTGATTACACCCATCACTGGTATCAAGTTAACGTAAACGTCGCCAAGTTCAGTTATTGTCTCTAGCCTTAACGATACTTGTTCTAAGGCTATCTGAGTAGTGAGTAATTGCTTAGTTATTTTTCTGATCTCAGCGACTTCGTTAGCATACATGGCTGCTCTTGTGTAGTCTTTGGACATCTGAGCCTCTACTACCCTCTCGAATAGTGACCTATCCCTCTCCTGCATCCTTGCTATATAAGCGTCCAGCCTGCTGATCATTGACCTAACTTTGTATTGTGCTTGTATTAACCTCATCTTGAGGGGGTCCTTGCTCTTTGGAATCTTTTGCTTTTCATTACCATTCCATATTTTTTGGAACTCTTTATCCAACATGGGCAATTAATACATTGTATACGAAAGATTTATAAAGGGGTTGGCTAGATAATATACCTTTAATAGGATTCAAACAAAAGAGATCTTTTGGGATTAGATATTGCCAACAACAATTGATGATGACCCGGAAGTAGAAATATTACCCGGAAAAGACCAGCTTACCGTAATAATAGACCTAAGAGGGAAGGATTTCAGTAAACTCTTGGTAAAGGCAAATAAAAAACAGCTATACATCTATGATAACGAGACCAACAGTGTGATAAAGATAATATCTCTCCCCACCTACGTAGAACCAGATAGCATAAAATACGAATACCACTACGGTACTTATATAGTTTCTTTGAGAAAGAGTGAGTGAAATGAGCGATGGTGAGTTACCCCTAAACGATTCCCTGAAAAAGAGAATTTACCTTTTTGACTCATATGTAAGAGAGTTTGAAGCTACAGTTACAGACATAACTCCCGAGGGGATTATCCTAGACAAGACTGCATTCTATCCCGGAGGCGGAGGTTTGGAAGCTGACAGAGGATTTATCCAGATAGGTCAGAATAAATTGGAAATTATGGAAGTAAAAGAGATAAATGGAGAAATATACCACAAGACGAGTAATTATGAATTACTTCAAAAAGGAATGAAAATAAAGGGAGAGATAGACTGGAATAGAAGGTATAGGATGATGAGGCTTCATACAGCATCTCACATAATAGCTGCAATAGCCTTTTCAAAATACGGCGCTAGAATAACTGGAGGGAACATAACTCCAGAATATGCTAAAGACGACTTTCCTATAGAGAACAAAGAAGCACTACAAAAACTGATTGAGGAGGCAAACGAAATTGTCAAAAAATCCCTCCAAGTAAAAGTTTACTTCCTAAAGAGAGAAGAAGCACTAAAAATCCCTGGAATAGTTAAATTGGCAGAAAGGATGCCCCCAGAATTAGAGGTGTGGAGAATTGTAGAAATAGAGGGGATTGATATACAAGCTGATGGGGGTCCCCATGTTAAAAATACTTCAGAAATAGGCGAAATAGTACTTCTAAAAATAGAGAATAAGGGAAAGAACAGAAAGAGAATTTATTACACAGTCAAACCTTAAGCCCAAACGTATTTAATACTTAACACAAACCTTACTCCGAACCCTGCAACTATCCCTATAAAGTTCATTATAGCTAAATAGATTGAGGATAAATGAATAGAGGAGAAGAACAGCAAAAACAGTATTGACGTTAAATTACCGTAAGGTAAGATCAGCAATATTAAGGCAATAACTACTGCGTATTGTACGACTCCTCCAACTAAAGACGATACGTGAAACTTCACCATCCTATTCAGAAAGGAACCCACTCTTTCTTTCTTAAACGTCCACACATCATTAAGCAGAAAGTTAAACAAGATCGAAAATTCAATTGCAAGAGCAAGAGAAACAGCTATCGGTAAGACTGGTTTAAGTAATAACAATACACCCTCATTCACGACCGTCCCTAAACCACCTACTATAGCATATTTTATAATTTTTTCAAGCACGTGTTTAAATCTAACATTACTATTTATAAAACTTTTCACTATTTAGAACATGAGAGATTACCCTTAGTAATTCTGAAGTGTTCTTACTTAAAGCAACTCTTCCATGAGTCTTTCTTAAACCCATAAACCCTTCTGGCTCTCTTATTTGATATCCATAAGACCTTAATACGGAATTCAGGATAGAAGTTTCAACCGGAAATTCCAGCAATACGAAATTTGTAACACTCTTATACCACTTGAAAGGAGAAGAGAACGAGTTTAGCAGTTCAGCTATATGATAACGAGTCTTAGAAAGGAAAGACCTTATCTCCTTAGCCGTAACGTGTGAGAAAACATAGTAAACTATACTATTTATCCTCCATGGAGGTGCCAATCTTTCTAAGTTTTTAGAACTGTGACCTATTGTAAACCCCAGCCTTAAACCTGGAATTGCCAAAGACTTTGTGAAAGATGAAATAATTGTTAAGTTTTCAAACTCCTCAGCCAGTTTAAAATTATTAGAGAGAATACTCAAATCTATAAATGATTCATCGAGGTATAATTTACCCCCTCGCTCTAAGAACTTCGCTATATCACTATCCTTTATGAATGACCCAGTAGGATTAACTGGGTTACTGGTTATTACACATGACTCTGACAAAGGCAAAGTATACTCAAACGTGTCATTAAGTTCTCTCGCAAAGTAACTCTTACTCCTCTTATATTCGGAGAAGTTCGGCTCTATGACAGAACATGGAGGCAAAAGTGAAATAGCTTCTGACGCACCGTTAAATACACCCACTAGTTCAGGACATAAATCATAGACTTCTGCAATAAGTTCCTTAATTTCCTTATAACTTTCAGAAGGTGGATAATAAGTGTAAATCTCCCTTTTAACTGCCTCACTTATTAACTCCTTCACAAAATCAGGAGTACCCAAAGGATTAAGATTCACACTGAAGTCATTAATAACCTCAGGCTTCCCCTTTATCCATTTTACGCCCCCATGCTTCATAATCCCTTATCCCTCAGGTAAGATTCTATTATATTCTTCTCCGCCCTTCTTAGTATCTCGTCAAGGGTGGACAAACTTATATTGAGTTTTTCAGCCAATTTCTTTAACGTTACCTTCCTTGGATAATCATAATAACCTGCCTCAAGGGCTATCCTTAATATCTGTTCTTGCCTTGCGGTAACTATACTCTTGGATCTTACTTTCACAACTTTTATAACCTTCACGTCGATTTTGTTTTCAACAAACTCCCTCAGTACTCTTCGTAATTCAGGATAACCTTCTAGAACCAAAACCCAAACCAATGAGTTATTAATAACATATCCCTGAATAATTGTATATTTTGCAAGGATAGTACTTATTCTGGAGTTTACTCTCACTGTACCTAAATAAACATTTTTATCTACTCTCGTAAATGAATTTTGAAATTCTTTAGGAAGTTCCCCCTTAAACTCAATCAGTAGCCTAACGTCTACTTTATCCTGTTTAATATCGAGAATATTAATAGAGTTCTTTTGGACGTTAAAAGTACTTAACCATTCTTCTATAGGAGTTTGTAACTGAACGTGAAGTAGCATCCCGAAATATTTTGGGGTTTAAAATATTTTAAACTAATGACATTTAGTAATTGGGGATTAGAATGGGCATAGATCCTAATTACAGAACATCAAGGCAAGTAGTAGAAGAACACAACGGGCACAAGGTTTACGGACCTGTCGAACCTCCGAAAACACTAGGCATCCACGGTACAATAGTCGGAGTAGACTTCGATTTATGCATAGCTGATGGTTCGTGTATAAATGCATGCCCAGTTAATGTATTTCAATGGTTTGACACACCCGGGCATCCAGCTTCAGAAAAGAAGGCAGACCCAGTTAATGAACAAGCATGTATCTTCTGTATGGCTTGCGTAAATGTATGCCCAGTAGCTGCAATTGACGTAAAACCACCATAACAATCTTTTCCTTTCTTTTCATATCAGAAGACAATTTCTATATTAACAAGTAATAATATATAATAAATTATACTTTTTCACTTATCACAAATAATTTTTACAACTTCTACAGTAAATAAGCTATACTAAAATGAATATCACCTCTTTCAATAGTAATATAAGAAATAAGGAATTTATTCTATTATTAATATGTTCGATTCTGGATACCCCATTTTTGTTAATATTTCCTTAACCTTATCCCTATGGTCTCCTTGTAACTCTATTTTCCCGTTTTTTACAGTACCTCCTGCTGCTAGCTTAGACTTGAGCTCTGAAGCAATCTTCTTTAAATCCGCGTCTGTACCATTTAACCCCTCTATTATGGTAACCTCTTTTCCGTATCTCCTTTTCTCGACCTTTATTTTAATAAATTGTTCTTCTCTATTTAGTTGTTCGCATATTTCGGGGGGTAATCCGCCACAGAGATCAGACATTCTCAAACACTTTATTACTAATACGGCTTTTTCAACTTTTCTGTCAACAGTTAGGTTTATATTTATCGGAGTAGAGGAGAGTGGAGATGGCAAGATACAGATGTGGCAAGTGTTGGAAGGAATTTGATGATGCACAGCTTAAAGCACTACCTGGGGTCAGGTGCCCCTATTGTGGGTATAAAGTAATATTCATGGTAAGAAAGCCTACAGTTAAAGTAGTGAAAGCTATCTAAGCCCCCTTTATTAATTTAGCTATAACTTTTTCGACAGACTCTCCCATACTCTTTAGTTCCTCAAAAGTCCCCATCCATTTTATACTACCGTTTGATATTACCATGACCTTATGAGTCAATTTATCAGCTACGGACATTATGTGAGTTGACACTACGAAGGTCGAATCCCTGAAAGACCGGAAAAGCTCGATCACTAAGTCCTGACTAGGAATATCAAGATAATTCAAAGGCTCGTCTAGTAAAAGTATCTCCGGAGAGTGGAGTACAGCCATAGCTATAGCCAACTTTTGCTTATTTCCCCTAGAAAGTTCAACCGCTTTATATTTTCTATACTTATCGAGTTCCAGAAGTTCAAGCAACTTCTCAGCCCTATCCTCGTTTTTTATCCCCCTGAGAACCATCATAAATTTGAGATTATCTTCCACGGTCAACGCTGGGAAAGGGTCGGCGTCCTCAGGCAAATAACCGATTAACCTTTTTGCGTCCAAAGAAGTAGGATCGTGACCCTTAATACTGACCTCACCCTTATCAGGTTTTATAAGCCCCGCAAGAATCTTGAGAGTAGTGCTCTTCCCAGCTCCGTTAGGCCCTAGGAGGGCCCATTTCTCACCACACTTTACTTCAAAAGAAATTCCGTTCAATACTACGGTATTACCATAACGCTTAAGAAGATCCTTAACTTTTATACATTCCACAAGAGGTAAGTAAAAGAAAAATAGTATTAAAATTTAGAAGGAGAAAAAGGGAAGAGGAGTGAAAGAGATTATATGAACCTTTACTGACTCGGAATCTGTATCTTTAATTCTTGGGTAAGCTCCTTATACCTATTCCTAACAGTTACCTCCGTAACCCCGGCTACTTGGGCTATCTCCTTTTGCGTCCTTCTCTCGTCGTTCAACAAAGCAGCAATATATATGGCAGCCGCAGCCAGACCAGCCGGGTCTTTACCAGCAGTCAACCCCATATTTTTCGCCTTCTCTATGATATCTGCAGCAGTCCTCATTGTAGCACCGCTAAGCCCCAATAAGTTTCCTATTCTAGTAACATAATCCTTGGGGTCACTTACTGGCACGTCAATCTCTAACTCTCTCAGAATCAGTCTGTAACACCTTGCAACTTCTTTCCTATTAGCCTTAGTGAACTGGGCTATCTCGTCTAAAGTCCTCGCCATTTTCATCCTTCTACATGCTGCATAGATAGAAGCGGCTACAACACTCTCTATAGACCTCCCTCTGACAAGTCCCTTCTCTACGGCTTTTCTATAGATTAATGCTGCCTCATCCTTCACTGCTTTAGACAAATTAAGTAAGTTCCCGATCCTTTCAAGCTCGTTCATAGCTTGTGCTAGGTTTCTGTCTATAGATGACTGTATCCTAGCCCTTATCTGCCACTTCCTCCATCTAAGGACTTCTAACCTTCTCTTAGGATCTAGGCTTCTACCCATTGCGTCTTTATCCTTCCAATCTATTACAGTAGATATACCCATATCATGTATTGTCTGGTTAAGAGGGCCCCCTACCCTACTTCTCTTCTCCTTTTCTTCTGGAGTAAAAGCCCTCCATTCAGGACCCTGATCAATTATCCTCTCTTCAATTACCTCTCCAGTTTCGGTACAGATGTACTCTCCTCTTTCCTCGTCAAATATAATCTTGTCAGGAGGACAAATTGAGGAAGAAGGTTGAGGATTAGCTTGCTTTTCTTCTACCATTAAATCACCACCAATTACACAAAAATTTAAAAACCCTTTGATGTTTAACGATAGAAACATTTATAAACTTTTCGATCCTAAAAAAATTAGAGAATCCGTTAAAAAATCAACTGATGTAAATAATTATATGAAAGCTTTTATCATCGGAATGACTTTAATAGTTATTGGAGTTCTACTGATAGCGGCTAGTGCGATAATACCGGCTAACGTTTCCTCATCTAGTGTTTCTTCAACCAGTGCAGGTTTTGCAGGAGTAATATTCCTTGGACCTTTTCCCATAGTGATAGGAGGAGGAAACCCATCAATGATGCCTACACTATTAGCCTTCGCTTTAGGTTTTACAATAATAGCTTTACTATTCTATCTAGTCCCGCTAATTCTTAACAAGAAGACTGAGCAATGAAGAGAGTATTCTCTATTAAAAAAGACAAAACAAGTTCTTTTCCAACATGAAAAGAAATCTCACTACGACTATGTGATTACCAAGAAGAAATATCAAAATGGAAAGGGAGTAAACCTTTTTTCAAGCCGCATTTCTCGGCATGGTATATCTTATAGGCGCTGTTCTCGGTGCAATGATCCTCAGTTATTTAACGGATTTATACGGTAGGAAAAAGGCTGTTCATGATAACGTTAGGCACTTACATATTAGGCACAGTAGTAAGCGGGATATCGTGGAATTTTACAAGCATAGCAATATTTAGGACATTGACCGGACTAGGTATTGGCGGGGAATGCAGTGCGATAAGCTCAGCCATTGACGAGTTAATCCCCGCTAGGGTTAGGGTCGCGGTTGACTTAGCCGTTAACGGTAATTAATGGGTAGGAACGATAGCTGGCTCATTACTCTCTTTACTTACTCAATCCAGCCAGGATATGATGACTTTAGTTATGTAATAAGCAATTTTCTTGCTCATGTCTAAAACCGTCGCTTAACTCAGCACACGACTTTTCAGCACTATTCTGTGACAGCTCCATCAACCGCTTGGTTTAACGTCCTTAAAAAAGGTTTAACACGTCAGCTCTCCTCTGGTAAGCTTAAACAAACAACTGATATCTCCCTTACGTAAATCTTTTAAGGTCGTTAATATTAGATATAAATGCCGCGGTAGTATAGCCCGGTCAAGCTCTACGCGCCGATAGTATGCAGGCCTCTCAAGCCTGTGGCCCGGGTTCAAATCCCGGCCGCGGCACTTTATGAGGTGTTGTACCCTACACCCCCCAATTTCACTTAAGTTCCGATTACCTTATCTAAGGAATCAATGTAACGATCCCTCCTCTGACCCCTTCACCCTTCTCTATTAAGTAAACATAATACTTCCTCCTTAACCTCACGAATCCTAATATCACTAAATGTGAAAACTTTATTACCCATTCCTTTCCCCGCTTTATAATTGTCACGCTGGAAATTTAAGGAGTGATAATTGTCAAATTATGCATAGAGTTGAAAGGAAGTGATAAAAGTCCTCATGACCACAAAAACTGAATTAAGAGGCTATATTATAGATACAAATACGAAAGCACGGCTCTATGAAGAGAAACCTCGTAAGATAAATTCAATTAATTTTAGTAAGATTATTTGAAACTTATCAATACTATAGTAAGATTATTACGATTCACGTAAATAAGGTTACACAATCATGATTAAAAAGTTATTATTAATCTTTTCAAATTCAGTTTATTTTCTACCAATTTTCTATCTTTATCGGAAAGTTTTGTATAAGTTATAGTTTTGGTAAATTTCCCTCTTTTGATAAGGGAGTTAGAGGAGGAAATAAAAAGTTTCGAAACAGAGGTTCCTCCTAATGGTATAACTAAGAGCGTAGATAAGCTCCTTAAGATGAGCTGAATCCTTTTTCATAATAATAAAAATCTTTTTATATTCATTGAAATTAATTTCGTGAAGAGGATGATGAAAAACTAAAGAGGTTTATTAACCCGATGGGGGCAATGCCCCCAAGGGTTAGGGAAAGGAGAAGTGGCATAGGGATGTTGCTGCTGTGTGGAATCTACGCCTACGGGGTGATGGGGGCAATGTTCCAAGCCCCGTAAACGGAGGTGTGAGTCCCGTGCCGTTGGGCTCGACAGCCACCCATGACCCCATAACCCTGCCCAGAGGATTGTGGACGAGGTGGAAGCCCCTAGAGGCGACCCAAAACAGCTCTAAAATATTCAGGATAACCATCTAGGAACAAACGGTTAGTGAAGGAGGAAAAGAGAAAAACCGTCCAGAGGTAAGAGACTAATTTTCCTAACTGATAAGGGTAAGGAGGTAACACAGCACTTAAAGTTGATTTATGAAATTATTGGGAAGAGCGGGTAAACATTATAATATGAGGAATAAAATATATAATCTGGAAAAAATGACTGAGCAGACCTCAGAAACCGGAAAAGACTTGTATATGAGGGCTGAATTCGTTATAAAAACTTATAAGAAGTATTTAGACGCCTTAGCCGAATTCGATAGAACTGGAATACTCAAAGTTGATGGTAAAATACTTTATGTAGCAGAGCGTAAGGCTAATAACGACTAGTTAAATTTTTCATAATTTCTTCTATAATTTTCTCTAATTTATCAAAAGGGTAAAAACGGAAAACTCCGGGTGTTTTTTAGTCTAATTGGTGGAAGTCCCTCACCAACGCTCAAAATTAATAGTTAAAGGAGAGAGTCGAGCTTTACAGTTGTACTACACTTTTCTCTATATAGACTAAGGGTAGAGAAAACGCCAAGTTTCGATAATTGTTTTCGTAATATAGAATTTTTCTCTATGTAGTATGTATAGGCGAAGATACATATTGATTGCTTTTGAATTAACTTTTAAGATGAATGCGTATAAGGAATTACGTAAATCTTATAAACAGCTAGGGAGTAGTATATAAATGCCGCGGTAGTATAGCCCGGTCAAGCTCTACGCGCCGATAGTATGCAGGCCTTTCGAGCCTGTGACCCGGGTTCAAATCCCGGCCGCGGCATTAATTTTCCCTAAAATTGAAAGGTTAGATGAGAGGTTATTGCTGAGGTCGGAAACCATCTTAAACATATACTGGGAACTAACATTATACCAATGAACAAAAATTCAATCTAGCTTCCTCCCGCCCTAAAGGGCTTACTATCGTTTATAAAGAGGAACGGGATGTAGGGAGGTTTGTATTAACTCACTTCTCCTATGATGACCCAATGGCAAACGGTTTAATCGTAATCCTGGATACTAATGCTGTTTATAGCAATGTAACTAAGATAATATATAAAAAGAGAAAAGTTTTGATATTGATCTTCTATATCTTTTATTGTAGTTTTTGAGATTTAAGAAATAAAGCTCATGATAAGGAAAGTTAAAAAAGCCATAGATTTAGCTAGATCTATTACCAGAAAATTCGTTAATTTAAAATATTTAATGATAATTGTTGGCAAACTAAAATTGTTAAAAGAAAATCCGTCTAAACACTCTAGGGTGAAATTAGGAAAAGATGCATACAGAAATTCTTGTTTTCCATCGAGGTTACGGGTGGTATAAGAATACTTTCCAGCGTGGACTCAAAAACTGTGTAGTTTTCATTTGGGGGATTGGGTCTCATAAAGACGTTTACGGACTGGATTAAAGTCATAATAAGCCTAAATTAGATTTTCATAACTTTTAATTTTAGAAAAATTGTCGAGTAAGAGGAGAAGCAGTAACCCTCAGGGTCCCAGTTTCTCTTCATGCGTTAGATAAATTGTAAGACTCCCCTTAATGTAAGTACAAGATGTCGTGATGTTGTTGTTAATATAAACCAACATAATTGCCGTAGAATAAACATCGAAGTCTCGGAAAGAGACATTCTTACCTTTAGATTCTAGACATAAATACATAGGTTAGTTAATCATAACACAGTATTAACGTAAATAAAATAAAATGTCTCCAAATTAAGATTGTTGTCTAGCTTTCCACACCATTGATGCCGTTTCTAGAATAATCTTAGCTGCTAATACTGAAGTAACTCCTGAGGGGTCAAAAGGAGGCGATACCTCTACAACGTCAAAGCCTATGACTCTCTTATCGATTATTAAGGACATTATGTCTAACACTGTGGTAGGGTCTAATCCTTCGGGCTCTGGTGTAGCGACTCCCGGGGCGTAGGATGGATCGATCCCGTCCATATCATACGTAATATACACTTTATTACACTCCTTGAGAGCCGTTATTATTTTTTGTGCAACTTCTCTAACTCCTAACAGCCTTACTTGCTTAGGTGTGAAGTAACTTATTCCCTTTTCGTTAGCGTATTCGATCTCTTCCCTTGACACAGCCCTAGTCCCTATCTCTATTATTTTCACCCCGTACTCGGAGATCCTCCGCATCACACATGCGTGGTCGTACTTATATCCCATGTAGTCGTCCCTTAAGTCTAAGTGAGCGTCAACACTTACCAAGCAATCGGGTCTTATCCCCCTAGTAGTACCTATTGTTACGGTGTGCTCTCCTCCTATACCTACGACTACTTTCCCTTTTTCGGCAAAGTAGGAGACTACTTCACTTATTCTCCTCACGTTCTCTTCATTATTTGAGGGGTGAAGTACCACATCCCCTACGTCGTTAAACCCTATCTCCCCCATGTCGACTCCGCTCCTTATGGAGTAGAATTCTATGTACTGTGCTGTGTCTCTTATCACTGATGGTGCAAACCTAGAACCGGGTCGAAAGCTACTGGTGGTGTCCATAGGAAGGCCTACGATCACAAAGGGAGATGCGGGTCTGTTAAACCCCGCAAAGGTTCTGCTGTTCTCGTTGAGGAACAATAGTCTGCTGTCAGCCATGAGTAGAAGTTTTTTATCCCGTTTATATGCTTATCTCGTATGAGTGATCTACAAACTAAGGTAATGGAACTGGCTAGGAGAAGGGGGATATTTTGGTCTTCTTACGAGATCTACGGAGGAGTGGCCGGTCTTTATGACATTGGTCCAATAGGTATTAGAATTAAAAACAGGATAGTAGAGTTGTGGAGAAAGTATTTTATAAAAGATAACGCCGAATTCGTAGTCGAGATAGAGACTCCCTTAGTGACTCCTTATAAAGTGTTAGAGGCGAGCGGTCATGTGGAAAACTTTACCGACCCTATTGTTGAGTGTACTAAATGCCATAACGTTTACAGAGCCGATCACCTAATAGAGGAGATAGCTAAGGTGAATGTAGAGGGGTTAAAGCCGTCGGAACTGGACAATATAATCAGGGAGAAAGGGATAAAGTGCCCTAAGTGCGGTGGAGATTTAGGTGAGGTTAGGCTGTTTAACCTCTTATTCGAAACTAACATAGGACCTTACACCGGAAATAAGGGGTTTATAAGACCTGAGACGGCACAAGGTATGTTCACCTCCTTTAAGAGGGTTTATGAGTCCTTTAGGCAGAGGCTTCCCTTGGGGATTGCACAAGTAGGTAGGGTAGGGAGGAATGAGATCTCACCCAGACAAGGTCTGATTAGAATGAGGGAATTTACCATAATGGAAGTTGAGTTCTTCTTCGATCCCGAGTCCCCGGGCGAAGTCCCCCTAGACAAGGTAGGGGATCTCACAATCAATATTCTCAGGGGAGAGGAAAAGGTTAAAGGGGAGAAGCCCGTGCAATATAAACTTCGTGAGGCTGTAGATGAGAAGGTAATATTAAACCCGTGGATGGCGTATTGGATGGGAGTCGCCACTAAGTTCGTCTCTACCCTCGGTATACCCCAGTCTTCTACATATTTCGAAGAGAAACTACCGCACGAGAGGGCTCACTACTCGAAGCAGACCTTCGATCAGATAGTTGTAATAGGGGAAGATAAGGTAGAGATTTCGGGGCATGCATATAGGTCTGATTACGACTTATCGAGGCATATGAAGTTTAGCGGACAGGACTTGACTGTGTTCAAAAAATATGATACACCAAAAATAGTAAAGAAGAAGACTGTGATAATTAATAGGGATGAACTTAACAAGGAAGGTAAGGAGTTCGTGAAGACTTTTATGCAGTTCATAAACGGTAAGTCACCGGAGGAAGTCGAGGAAATGATTAATAAAGGGGTGAAAGTTAGTGACAAGGAGATATCGAAATACGTTAAGGTTCTTGAGAGAGAGGAAAAAGTTACTGGAACCCACTTTATTCCACACGTAGTGGAACCGTCTTTCGGAGTCGAGAGGTGTTTGTACTTAGCAGTACTTAACGCGTATAAGGAGAAGGATGGTAGGATAGTCTTGTCGTTACCAAAGCAACTTGCCCCATATGATCTCGCCGTGTTCCCACTACTTGAAAGGGACGAGTTAATTAAGAAGGCTAAAGAGATCTATAATCATTTACAAGAAAAGTATGATGTTATCTACGACGATGTAGGGAGTATAGGGAAAAGGTATGCTAGGGTGGATGAGATCGGAGTACCTTACTCTATTACTGTAGACCCTACTACACTTTCGGATAATACGGTAACTATCAGAGATAGAGACACATGGAATCAAATAAGAGTGGAGATTGAAAGGCTTGATGAGGTAATAGAAAAACTGTTCAAAGGTGAAGAGTTTAATAAGTTAGGAAGAGTAGTTGATAATAATGAGTAAGGAGCAATCAGATAAGGCTGAACAAGAGGAAGAGAAAAAGGTAGACGTAAAGTCATTAGTTAGTATTATACCTCCTGCGTCAGCCCTAAAGAAAAATACTAAACAGATTAAAGAAAAGAGAGTTAAAATGAAGAAGAGAGCTGATATAGACCAAGGATTAATATTGATGTCTGCAAAACTGGCTAAAGAGCTGAATATTAAGGACGAGGCCGAGGTTTCAGTAAAGGGCAAAAGGAGTAAGTTTAAGGTTATCATTCAGGATGGATTACCTGAAAACGAGATCTGGGGTAACGCAGAAGATATGCTGAAATTAGGCTTAGAAGATAATAGTACGGTGAGCGTTAGGGCGGTTCAATGAATGAGAGCGAAATCGAGATAGGTAGGGTTTTGCTTCATTTCGAACAAGTAGTAGAGGAGTATCACCTCACCTTAGAGGAACTTGAGAATTACTTAACGTTCCCAGAAATCGAACAAGAAAAATTAGACAAATTATTAAGAAAGCTGAGAAGAAACAGGAGGCAACTGTTTAACGGGATCCAGGTTATAGTTAATCATGTGAATAACGTAACGGACAACAAAATGAAGGAGGAAGCGCTAGGGCTTCTAAATTATTTCTATATGGTCGGACTTAATGATGATGAAAAAGCTTTAATAAAAGCTAAAGAAAAAGATTCGAGTCTATCGGAAGAAATAAATAAAGACCTAGAAATTGTTACTAAAATACGTTCATTAATTTTGAAATTCGTTTATTAACCATGACAACACCTCTATCATAGCAATGGGTGTTCCTGAACTTAACATTGAAGAACAAATACAAAGCATGACTAACTCGATATTAGACCAACTTAGGATACTATACCAACAATTTACAGAAAGTAACGTGAACCACATGCAAGCCTATTCTAAGATAGACGGTATAAAGTCTTCAGTAGAGGATTTGAGATATAAAATAGGAGAGTATGTCCTTAGAGTAAGCGAGGGTTTGCTTTACAGTAATTTATATTTAGATATAATAATGCAACTCGAAAAAGTCTCACAAAATATAGGTGCAGCATCATACAGATTCAGTGTGCTAATCAGCAGAGTAAAAAGCCAAGACCATATCTTATTGAGCTTGTCAATATCGATGGTTGAAAAACTAATCGCAGCTACTACGAACCTTATAGAGTCCGTTAGATTACTATCTGTTAATGCTAAGAAGTCCTCGGAAAAGGCTAGGAATGTAATAAAAATAGAGGAAGAGATCGATGACCTTTATAGGAATTTTGAGCTGAAACTATTTGAAAAACAAAACGGTGATATGGCATTCCTAATGTTAAGTAAGGACGTTGCAGACAGACTGGAAGATTGTGCGGACTTGCTCAGGGATGCAGCTAATGATATAATGTATTTAAGCTTTTTAAGGGAGTAAAAATATGGCACCCAAAGGAAAGCTAGTGAAGGATAAAGTCATTATTGAGAATGTAGAAGAAGCTAGAGAAGTTTATAGGATAGGTTATTACGGCAAACCGTTAGATATCTCTAAGCCTAAAAGCCCTGAAGATATAAAAAGCCCCTTGATTCTGTCAATAATAGAAGCTACCTATCTTCTAAAGAAGGGTTTAATAAGCGTTTACACAAACGTTGACGGTGCCGAAAAGAACTTTACTTACGACGAATTATACAATTTGGGAACTACTTTACTACCTCGGTTTAATATTCTTTACACCGTTTATGAGGATCTGAGGAACAAAAATTACGTGGTTAGATCAGGTATAAAGTATGGGGCGGACTTCGCAGTTTATAATATAGCACCGGGGATCGAACATGCTCCTTACTTAATCATAGCCCTCAGGGAAGACGAGGAGATCTCACCGAACGAGATTTTAGGCTTCGGTAGGGTATCTCACAGCACTAGGAAAGAACTTATACTGGGTATTGTAAATCCCGTCACGAGGAATATTAGGTACATAATATTTAAATGGCTGAAAATCTAATTCTAATTTAAATACCTACCGTTAGAAAATTGGGTGATTCACGGTTTGAGCGGAAGGGAACTAAGACGTGGCAAACAAGACTTTAATCTCGACGAACCTAAACCGATGCCACTAGGCGATAAATGTAATTACTTATGCCCCTTCTTCAGGTGTAATAAAAAGGCTCTGAACATACAGAAGAAGTACATAAAAGGAACACCTCAAAAAATAGGCTACTGTATGTGGGTAGGGGATGTATGTATCACTGGAGAATGTCAGTATGCATATTGTGAGAAGAGGGCTTTACTACCTGGGAACAAGTGTGCATTTGCGGTTAACAAGAAGAACGGGGATACTGAAGATATGGAGAAAGAGTTGAAAAGAGATGAGTACGACAATAAAGTGAAAGAGCTTCTATCTAAGAAGTATGGTCGCAGAGACCTTGACTTGTTATAGACTCTTCATCCCAATGAGTGTACAACTCGTTCTCTATCCCTAACATATCGAGAACTTTCCCTACTACAAAGTCAATTACATCTTGAATATTTTTAGGATGATGGTAAAAACCCGGTGAAGCCGGTAAAATAATACCACCGGCTTGAGCTACTTTAAGAGCATTTTCAAGCTCGATTACCCCTAGTGGTGTTTCCCTCACCAATAGAACTAACCTACCTCTGGTTCTGAGGAAGTTTAAGGCAGCCCTAACTAAAAGGTTTGAGGCAATACCGGAAGCGATCTCGGCTAAAGTCCTTATACTGCACGGGATTATTGCCATCCCAATAGCGTTAACCGTATGACTTGAACTGGATGGCGGAGCCTCAATCTGGTCTTCCAAATAAACTGAGAATGAAAATTTCTCGATCTCTGACATAAGATCAATACCGCACTCCTTCTCAGCGACCTTTACAGCACCTTTTGTGACGATCACCTCTGAGTCAAACCCCATCTCTTTAATGACTTTTAGAAAGCGGATAGCGTATATTGTACCACTAGCTCCTGAAATACCTGTTATAATAAGGTTTTTCTTCTTTCTCCAGTCCTCTGTTCTTGCCTCTTTAGCCATTCCCTCACCCATATGTTATAACATTGTTTGCTACAAAACACCCAAGGTTTATTATTACAGCAAGTCTTTACGGTTATTGGTTCTCCGTGAATGAACTTACCGCACCAACTGCACCTCAATGCGTTAGTATGAACGTCTAATTGCATTGGCATAATTTAATCTCCTGAAAGACTATATTAAATAAGTTTGTTATAATAATAGTATTTAAGTAGATTAATAAGTAGATTAAGTGAGAGTGGGAAACAGTGCAATCTGATTCAATCCAGATCAAATCGGTCGAGGAAAGCAAGATAAGTAGATACATAATCGAGTACACTATGAAAGATTGGTTAGACCTTATAGAAAATGATGTGGTAATAGTTGGAGCAGGACCATCAGGAATGGCTGCAGCTTATTATTTGGCTAAGGCTGGTCTTAAGACGGTAGTATTCGAGAGAAGATTGAGTTTTGGTGGAGGTATAGGCGGAGGAGCGATGTTATTCCATAAAATAGTCATAGAGAGTCCTGCAGATGAGATACTAAGAGAAATGGGTATTAAGCTGATCAAGGCGGAAGAGGGGGTATACATAGTAGACACTGCTGAGTTTATGGCTAAATTAGCAGCATCGGCAATTTCAGCCGGGGCAAAGATAATTCATGGAATTACCGTAGATGATGTGATATTCAGGGAGAACCCATTAAGGGTTGCAGGAGTTGCAGTAGAATGGACAGCCACGCAAATGGCGGGCCTTCACGTAGACCCGATTTTCATATCAGCAAAAGCTGTAGTTGATGCAACCGGACATGATGCAGAGGTGATCTCTGTGGCCTCACGAAAGATTCCTGAGTTAGGGATTTCTATACCTGGTGAGAAATCAGCCTACAGTGAGGTAGCTGAAAAGCTAACTGTAGAAAACACGGGCATGGTAGCCCCTGGACTATATGCTACCGGAATGGCAGTGACTGAAGTTAAAGGTCTACCCAGAATGGGTCCGATATTCGGGGCAATGGTTCTCTCTGGAAAGAAAGTCGCTGAAGATATTATAAGAGACTTGCGTAACTCTTAAAGACTTGTTATTATATTTTTACTCCGATGGCACAGCAGTTAAAGATTAAGGTATCGGACAAGGCTGAAGGGGTAGTGGAAAAAGACGTCCAAAATAACGTTTTTAACAGAAGGGAGTTGACCTTAAAAATATTCCACATAGGTTCTGGAACTCCTTCCAGAAAAGAAATAATATCAGCACTTTCTGCTGTCTATGGTGCAAAAGAAGACCTAATAGTAGTGAAGAGCGTGGAGACAATTTACGGGGGAGGTATCAGTTTAGTCAGAGTTAACATATACAAGAACAAGGGAGATTTGGAGAAAGTTGAGCCAAAACACTTAATAGGAAGGGATACTGGGCAAAAAGTAAAGAAAGGTGGTAAGAATGCCGCAAAGCAAGGGTAACGAAGGCACTAAAGCAATAGTGAGAACTTATTATGTGATTGAAGGAGGTAAAGTTAAGTTAAAGAATAAAAAATGTCCTAGATGCGGAAGCATTATGGCACATCATATGAAACCCGTAGAGAGGTGGGCTTGTGGAAAGTGTGGTTACACTGAGTTTATAGGTAAAGGGAGATGATCGTTTTAGGGATTGAGAGTACAGCCCACACTTTTGGAGTTGGAATAGTTAAGGAAGACCAGTCTGGAATCAGAATTTTATCAAACGTAAGGGATACTTTTGTACCGAAAGAGGGTGGGATGAAACCCTCTGACCTTGGGAAACATCATTCTGAAGTTGCCCCTGAGATAGTTAAATTGGCACTAGATAAAGCGGGAGTAAGTATAAAGGACGTTGATTATATTGCTGTGGCTTTAGGACCAGGTATAGGACCAGCACTAAGGGTAGGGGCTACTGTAGCGAGAGCTCTAGCTCTAGCTTTCGGTAAAAAGCTAGTACCAGTAAACCACGGGATTGCACACATAGAAATAGGTAGGTTTACTACAAAAGCTGAAGACCCCCTTATTTTATACCTTTCGGGAGGTAATACTATAATCACTGTATTTGTAGACGGTAGATATAGAGTATTCGGGGAAACCCTTGATATAGCCTTGGGAAATATGATAGACACTTTTGTTAGGGAAGTGGGTCTGGCACCTCCTTACGTAGTTAACGGAGTTCATCAGATAGATATTTGCGCGGAGAAAAGCGAAAGGTACATTAAGTTACCTTATGTTGTAAAGGGGCAGGACATTTCTTATTCTGGGTTGTTGACCGCAGCACTTAAGGCTGTGAAGGGGAATAAGTTAGAAGACGTTTGTTTCAGTTTGAGAGAGAACGCTTTTGACATGCTCTTAGAAGCTACGGAGAGGGCCATAGCGTTAACCGGAAAGAAAGAGGTATTAATAGTCGGAGGGGTTGCGGCGAGCGTCAGCTTAAGAGAGAAATTAAGGAAGCTTGAAGAAGAGTGGGGAATTTCTGTGAAAATAGTACCTCCCGAGTATTCGGGGGATAATGGGGCAATGATAGCTTATACTGGACTACTCGCAGCTAAGAATAATGTAACCGTACCGGTAGAGGAGAGTATTGTAAGGCCTAGGTGGAGAATTGACAAAGTTGATATACCATGGAGGGGTTAAAGGAAATAAAAAGAGGGGCAGAAGCTGTTATCTACGAGGGATATTTTGCCGGAATACATTCTATTTTTAAAAAGAGAATTAGAAAGAAATACAGAAATCCTGAGTTGGACTATGAGATAAACAGTAATAGGACTAAGTTAGAGGCAAGGTTAATTTATACCTCACTTATAAATGGTGTGAACGTTCCTGCACTCCTTCTTGTAGACCCGACCGAGTTTTTAATTGTTATGGAATATATTGAGGGTGTTACTGTCAAGGACTATCTGCTGTCTTATAGTGGTAGTGAGGAAAACCTTAAACCTGTAGGTAAACAAATGGGGGAAATACTAGGTAAGCTCCATAAATTAGGTATTGCTCATGGTGATCCCACTACTAATAACATGATCCTTACTAATGAGAACGAGATGTTCGTCATAGATTTCGGACTTGCTAAGAAGGCAGAGGAGGATGAAGACCTAGCTATAGATGTTCACGTATTTCTACGGTCACTTGAAAGCACACATAATAAATACCAAAAGGTGTTGTTTGAAGGGTTCCTAGAAGGTTACAAGGAATTCGTTGACGCGAATAAAATTTTAGAGAAGGTTAAGGAAATCAGAATGAGGGGAAGATATGTCGAAGAGAGAAGAAAAGGGAGTAAATAGCAATGATAAGTTACTTTTAGTTACTTCTAACGAAAATAAGTTCAGGGAGATATCTGAGGTCGCAAAAAGTTATGGAATCAAAATAGAGTGGTTAAACATACCGAAATTCGAGATACAAGCGGATAATCTTGAGGAAATAGTAAGATATTCTGCAATTACCATATACCAAGTAATAAGGAAACCGTTAATAGTGGAGGATAGTGGTCTGTTCATAAACGCTTTAAATGGCTTTCCTGGACCTTATACGAATTACGTGAGGAGGAAATTAGGGTTAGAGGGTATATTGAAACTTTTAAACAACGTAGAGGATCGTTCTGCTTACTTTAAGACTGTCATGTGTTACGTTAGCGATAAAGAGATAAATCTGTTCACGGGTGTGGTTAACGGAAGGATAAGTGAAAGGATTAGAGGTGAAAAGGGTTTTGGCTTCGATCCTATATTCATTCCGGAAAACGAGGAAAGAACTTTTGCTGAAATGAGTACAGAGGAGAAGAACAAATACTCCCATAGGGCTAAAGCCTTTATGTCCTTTCTGAATTACTATATGAGAGAAAATAGAAAAACATGAACAAAGGACTACTTATACCTTTTAGTCTCTTCAATACTTTCCTTGTTAAGTTCTATGAAGTTCCTCTCGTAGAACGAGATCAAATAATTATAGTCTTCTTCAGTCAAATCTGGTAAGTCCTCGACCTTAACAAACTCAACTAACTCCCTTTCATTAGAAATATTAGGGATTACAGACGATACCCTCTTGTTATACAGTATGAACTTCAAAGCCAATTGAGAGAGTTTCATACCCTTTTTATTTGCAAAAGGTATTAATTCTTTAGACCTCTCTATCGCCCTATTAATCCAGCTGATATCCTTAAAATGTCTGTGAAGTTTAGGATCGTATTCTATAGGCCATTTATCCTCGTTAAGTGCATCTGAGGCGTGAGGGACTCTTACAAAATGACCTATATCATAATTTAGGAAATCTATACCAGGCTTCACCTCTATGAGATTAAATATGTACTCTAAAGACTCATATCCCATTTTGATCGCATCTATTCCTTCCTCACCCCATCCTAGTGTAGGTCCTAGCGCAACTCCTATAACTCTCACTTTTCCTTCTTTCTTTAAGCTCTGAAAGAAATTAATTACCTTCGTATCCCTAATCACGTTACCCTTAGGATTATGTAGCATAAGTATATCTACGTAGTCAGTGTTGAGTCTCTTTAAACTCTGTTCAAACGCAAATTTTAAGTACTCAATGTCGTAGTTCCCTACGGGTCTCGTGTTATGATAAAAATCAAGCCCTATTTTTGTTAAGATAACAATTCTGTCCCTCTTGGTTCCTAGAACTTTACTTATTATTTTCTCCCCTAGTCCCTTTCCGTAAACATCAGCGGTATCATAGAAATTTATACCTGCATCATATGCCTTACGTAAAAGCTCCTCCGCTTTGTTTATATCGCTTCCCCACTCGTCCGTAACTATACTCCATAAGCCTAGTCCTATTTCAGAAACTTCTAATGTATTATTAACGCGTCTTAGCTTCATACTAATACCCGTCTAAAAGTAGATATGATTTTTGAGAGTAAAAAAGAATAGGTTAGTAATGCTAGTGAAGGTACCAGAAAAAGTGTTTGATGAAGTTCTTACTAAATTAAAATTGCGAGTATATGAGTACAACAGTAAAATAAAGGAGTACAGAGTGTATTTAAAGCCTTATCACTTAGTCTATAAAAACGGTAAAAAATACGTTTACATAGGGAAGTATTGGTATAAACTAGAAAAGTTCGGTGGCAGGCTCAAATGGATATATCTAGGTAAAGAGAAGCCGTTTATAGATATGCCAGACCCTCCAGAAATACCTGATTATACAATTATTAGAGACGTTGACGGAGGATATATAATAGACAAAAAAATCTTAGATGAGCTCAAAGGAAAGTAGCGACTTTATATCTTCGACAACTTTTTGCTTATTCTCCCCATTTCTAACTAGAGCTAAACCGTTAACGATCGTGATAATATCTTCTGTATCCAATCTAATTAGCTCCGCTAACCCCATAACGGTAACTGGTGTGAAGGGTGAACCCATAAAGGCATTCAGAGAAGCTTTCCTAGCTTGCACCCTAACTACTTTCTTAAATTTAGCAAATGAATAGTAAATATCATTTGCTGTTATGTCTTTACCGTAAGGTGACCTCGATAATATGTCTAGAACCTCTTCCTTAGAAGAAGAGTTAGCTATGTCTCTCAAAGTTTCCTTGCTCATTTTGCATGTATCTGAAACTTGCTCATGTATTTTATACGCGATAAGAGATGAATAATAATCCTTGTAACCACATATGATCTCTCTAGCTTTTGCGATCCAGTCTCCTTTAAACGTATCTACAATAGCCGATAATCTGTTGATAAAGAAATATTCTAAATAAGTGTTGATTACGGCAGCTGACTTATTAGTGGCTTTTTCTAAGGCGAATTCCAAAGCTTCCCTCTCGATTCCAGTCAGAGAGGATAGCACATCTTCAAGGGATTGAGGTTTTATATCAGCCAGATCTTTTAAAAGATAGACACGAAAGGAAGTAGATTTAGATAATGTGGCAGATACTATAGCTTCTATGTCATCTAACTCTACGATATATTTATACAAATCTACGATAGACGAAGCAATTTTGGAGGATAGAGTATAATTCCTTACACTAGATAATATCTGTAGTGCTCTATTTTTCATATATGTCTGGAAATCCGTAAGAGTTTGTGGGACTTCAGATATTATACCATTTTCTCTCAATATGTTGGCAACTTCCTTCCAGCTACTTGACTCTAATAACTCATTTACAGTGCCTGTACTCAGTATCTGGCTCTTATATACTCTTGCTAATGCAGTAGTGTACGCGAAGCTCATTTACTTATATACCTCCAATAATTTGGATACTACTAATTCCACTGCTTTGTCAACGTTTTTCTCAGCTTGTTTTCTAATCTTCTCGATCTCTTTCTCCCTTTCTTCAGTATACTTCTTGGATAATTGTTGAATTTGGGATGAATAAGTTTGATCAATTTCTTTAAAAATCTGTGATATAACTTGTTCCGCAACAGCTCTAAACTGTGAGGAGAGAGATTCCGCCATTAAAACAATTTTCTTACCGTCCTCTACAGTCTTCTTTTCCACGTCTTTCAATTGGTTTTCATACTTTATTATGAGGTTCGCGTAAGTGGCTAGTTTTGATGACATTTCGTTTAATATTTTATTAGCTCCCTTTTATTGATTTCCTTGCCCTTATAATGAAACCAGTGTGAACTACACCTATATTTTTAGGTCTTGTCGCGTTCTCCTTCACTTGGTATTCTCTAACAATTAATTCCTCAGCATGCACATCTACAAAGTCAAATTCACTGATTTTAAGTACAGTTTTCTCTATTTGATTAACTGTAGGGACAAAGATTACTACTGAACCGGAAGGTTTAAGGATGTCGTGGACGTATTGTATCGTATTCCAAGGGTCTGGCATATCGAGGAAGACAGCGTCTACATCTCTTTCATCTATTCCTTGCCTTATGTCCTTGAGCTTGAAAGTTACTCTATCTAATAGTCCCATAAACGATAAGTTCCTTCTAGCTGTTTCCTGCATATCTTCTCTTATGTCATAAGTAATAACTCTACCTTTCCCTCCCACTGTATATGCTAAGGAAATCGTCAGGAAACCGGATCCAGTGCCAGCTTCAACAACGGTGTCCCCTTCTTTAATCCCAGACACATAAATCATGTAAGATATATCCTTAGGGTATAGTACTTGTGAAGGCCTTCTCAACCCATTATAAGCATCTAAAGGAGTAGGCCTAAGCAAATAAGCTTGCACACCAGTCGAGAGAGAAACGGTCGAACCATATTCCTTTCCTATTAATGTAGACAAGTCTAGGGTACCTTTATCTGAGCCGAATTTTTTCCCTTTCTCTATCTTTACTAGAAACACTCTTTTTGGATCAACCCATATGACTACTGAATCACCTTCTTTTAATGGCATATTAAAGTAAGAAAAGAGTGTAAGGTTTTAAAAATCAGCTCTGATGTCGCATTTCATCCTTTCAAAAATACCAGCTTTCATCATATGTTCATCCGTTTTCTATCCACAATTCTTTTCTTATAAAGTCATTTAAAGCTGCTCTTATTACTTCACTTCTAGAAGTATATCTTCCAGTATTGACTAATTCATCTATTGCTTCTAAGAATTGTTCGGGTAGTTTTACAGTTATTATTCTCATAATGGTCAATTAGTATGGTTTTTCTGAGATAATTTTTAAGCATTATTCCCTTGTTTTCCTGACCTTTCCCACAAATAATTGAAGTACACCTTACCGATCTCTATGAAATATACATGAGTTGAGTACAAGCCATAAAGGATATTTTCAGAGGATTTTACAACTAACATAATGGATCTATTTGTTATAATGCCACTACCAAACATTGATTCGGTGATTTTGAAGTTAATTACCGGAGGGATTTCTCTAGGTTTTATAAGTATTAGCTTGACGTCACTCTTATAAGCGTTAGCCTCTAGAAGCTTTATTACCTCTTCTGTTAAAAGTTCGTCAAAAGATATTGCGAGATAGTATATTGACGATGGCTCTTTGAGAGTTTGCTGAAAACTCATCTGTACACTATCAGGAGGTATTAGCATTATGTTGTACAACGACGGTTGAGTAGATAGCAGCAATGAAAGCGGGGTTATAACTTCTTTCTCTATTTTCTCTACTGATTCAAGAATATTCTTCTTTACGGTAGACCATACGTCAACCAAAGAATTAGCCGCAAACATAGCTGGTTTTTTACCTACTCTCTTAATCCATCCTCTTCCCTCTAGTCTAGACAATACTGGGTAAATTTTCGTATACGAAATCCCGATTCTATCAGAGATCTCTCTAGCTGTCATCTTACCGTTAATAAGAAGTAGGAAGTAAACCTTTAGCTCATTTCTACTTATCCCTAGCCCAGAAGCCAACTTACTAATACGACCTATTATATCATCAATAGGTAAGTCTTGTCCCATAAAGTAACGTTTAATACTCTCAAATTACTAACTTAAATTTAGTGGGAATCCAATGGGTGGTGCGAGTAAGAAACCAATTAGCAATATAGAGAAGAGATTAAAGAAGCAACAAGAGGAAACACAGAAGAAAGCTCAGAAGAAAACAAGCAAGACCGGTAAGGAAGTTACCTCTAAGGCAATCACAGTTGATAAGGACACTATAAATAAAGTTCAAGAGGAATTAAAGAAGGAAAAAATAATCACACCTTATGTTCTCGCAAATAAGATTAATGTAAACATAAGCGTTGCTAAGAAGATATTAGAGGAACTTGAGAGACAAGGAATGATATCACAAGTAGTGAAAAATAGGAGGACAATAGTTTACATAACTAGCTCTTAAAACCACATGTTTTGCTAAAGAGCATAAAAGTTACTCTTCTTCCTCTTCTTTTTCGTGACTGTCTTCTTGGTTTATCTTTTTCCTTTCCATAGATTTCATTTTCTTTATGTTCTTACACAGTCCTTGCAATATCGTCTCAATGTTATTTATCTTACCTATACGTTCCTTAGAACTCTCTTGCATTAGCACAGTAGTCTCTACGTATAGTACGGTGTCTTCATCCTCAGCCTGTTTATAGATTAGAGAGTTGGTACTAGTTACAAAAGTAGGTGACGAACCTATTACTTCACCGTTTTCGTCTTCTATTACCTCACCAACCAGTATATACGGTATACCATTCTCTAAGGTTCTAGCTATAGCAACGTACTTAACTATATCTGGACTCCTAGCATACGCCTTTATCGACCCGATAATAGCAGACGCATTACCAAGAGCTAAAACTCTGTTAATTTCAGGAGAGAAAATATCGTCTTCAGCTAAAATCCCGTATCTTTTGTCTAAGGACATGAATACAGGCTCCTTTCCAGAGGATATCCCGAGTCTCACGTCTTTTTCAGAAATAATTACCTTCCTATATTTGCCAATTATCTCACCTTGGGGTGAGATAATAAGGGTGGTAAGAAATACCTTTGGACCTGCTTGTTCTAAAATTGGACCTGCAACTAGATGGATTTCGCCTTCTGTGGCTAAATTTATCAACGTATCCGTAATAGTACCCGGAATTTTTTCCGAGAGATTCCTTATAATACTCTTAGACTTCTTATCATTTTCATAAATTTCAAAAATGTTTCCTACTGGAAATAAAGAGGGTAAAATAACTAATTTAGCACCCCTTTCCTTCGCCTCCTTTATCAGTTTCTTTGCCTTTTCGACGTTCGCTTTTTTGCTAGCCTCTTTAAGCTTAAGGTGTAATAACCCTATAAGCATTCATTCTCACCTAATTTCATTTATTTCTTCATATATTTGTTTTAGTACATCATCATATCTCTCTTTACCAGCTTCAATCATATCCATCAGCTGAAGTAACTTTCTTGTTCTCTCTTCTGATACAAACTTACCGTACTTTTCATTTAAATATTTATTTACAGCCTTACCTAAAGATGTAGGAATCATTTTCTTAGTTTTTTTACTTTCTATCGCATAACGCCTCTTAAGAATCGTATTGATAATCGTCGCATAAGTGCTAGGCCTTCCGATCTCTTTATTTTTCATTTCTATGACCAAATCGGCTTGAGTATATAAATTTACCTTACTCCTCAAGAACGAACCTTCTAAAGATAAACCGAAATCACAAGGTAATGATTCGCAGCCAAGATCTTTCAACCTTGAAACCAATGACTTAGATAGGCGTCTTACAGGCTGATAGATAAACTTTGTTATATTATCTATTTGTACCGGAAGGGAGTAATTAGTTACTAACTCCACATAATTCTGTTCTAGTGGTATAGGATTCCCCTCTTCATCTTTAATTTCAAACTTCACAACCTCCTTTCTAATTTTTAAGGGGACAATCTGACTAGATATGAACCTCCTGAACACAAGATCGTAAACCTTGAAATGGTTAGACGTAAGGGGTTTAGCTAACTCTAAGTCTCCATCCTCAATCATGAGTCTAAGCTGATCCACATCTAAGGGCTTGGTTGGCCTTATTCCTTCATGAGCCCCACCTTCTCCCCAAGTCCTCGGTTTGAATACCTTTTCATAATTCTGACCTAGAACTTGCTTAAGATAGTTTTCAGCTATTGATATTCCTACGTTAGAGATTCTCGTACTATCGGTTCTGTGGTATGTTATCAGACCTAGTTCGAATAGGTCTTGCGCAATCCTCATTGTTTCTGGAGCAGATAGCCCAAAGAAATTGTTGGCATCTGAAAGTAAAGTATCAGTAGTATAGGGGGGTAAAGGTCCGAAGTCCTCAATTACCTCATTTATTTCCTTAAATGTTACTGTAACGACGTTGTTCTTTCTAACTCCTTCTTGCCTTTGGACATAGAAAGTTATATCCTCGAGCCCTTTTATTCTTCCGTAATAGACCCTAGTTTTAGTCTTGTTATACTCATCGTATCTAGTTACTATCCAGTTAAGTACTGGTGTCTGAACTCTGCCAGCACTTAAGTTTCTGTTCTCTGAACAATCTGTACTCTGATTATAGTACTTGCTTCTAGCTCTTTCTTTTTCTTCTGTACAATATTTCGGCCAGAACTCAGTTTGAACCTTTTGAGAAAGTTTAAATCCTATCCATCTGTCTTCTATTCTCCTTACTATTTGAGACTCCACGAGGTTCACGTTAAATTCCCTAGGGTTAGATATAGCTTGAATAATAGCTCTTCTCGTAACTTCATGAAATTCAGCTCTCCTAATATTATTGTTATACGGTCTCAACGCTAAGTACAAATCCCAAGCTATTTTCTCTCCCTCTGTATCAGGATCAGTTCCTATTAATATCTCATCAACTTCTAAAGATAATTTTCTTAGATTTTCTACTGTATACGTCTTATCCGTAATAATATCAGTAGTCCCGCAATTAGGACACTTACCGCCTTTATCATAATCAGTGAATTGATGACCGTTTTTACACCTCTTAATTGTATTATAGTAAGGTAGAAATAGCGCCGAACCATCTTCACTTATTTTAACATCTACTCCATAAACCCCTATGTTGTCAGTTGTGAGATCATAAACATGTCCACCAGACGCGGTTACCATTAGAACCTTATCCTCTAGAACTGTTTCATAAACCCTAAGATTTCCTACTTGCCTAGTACTGGGTCTTGAAAAGAAATTAGATATGGTTTTAGCCTTATTCGGCGATTCTACAATTAATAGTACTGTTTTAACCTTTCCGAGTAAGGGAGTAATACCTCCTTCTTTCTTGATCTTGAGTATTTTCTCTCTTTCTTCATTAATACCATTAATAATCTCAGACAGTTCCACGTTTCCTATCTTCCATGAATTTAAATCAAGTTCCTTCCAGTTTATTTCATCTAGTATTAAGGAAATCTTTCTATTAAATATTTCAAATAAGTTTTTATCGTCTACTAGCAATATTGAAAGACCAGTTGTCAGATCTCCACCGTAAATTCTAGATGTTCTCCCGCTAGCCTGTATATAAGTTAAGTAATCTGGGATTAGTATATTTCCGTTCGAGATTACAAAATCTCCCATTTCACTTATTTTCTTGAGAACATCCTCGTTCTGGAGATAGGAGTTAACAATCCCATAAGCCTTTATTAGTGTTTCATCCTCTAGTTTTCCCTCTCTGGCTTGTTGACTTAACAATGCAAGAGCTGCTGGAGATAATCTCCTGATCTTTCCTCTAACGCGACCAGCTAGTCTTATGATCTCCTGATCCTTAGTAATGAGAGCGATTATACTTAGAATTCTACTTAAAGTAACTAGATTTACAGTCTCTCCTATTTTGAATTTGAATTTCGGAATTCCTACGAATATTGCATATTTAATTCTCCACGGTAAATCAATCCCCCTTACTAGGATACCATAATGAGTTGCTGAGCCTATAAGGATATCAATCTTACCTTCAGCAAATTCCTCTATTTTAGAAGTGCTGGATGAGGCAACCGTTGCTATGCTAAAATCTTTTGAAAGACTTTCCTCTAAAAACTTAGCATATTCTTGACCCTTATCAACCGGAACGAATATAAGACCACCACTGCCGAGCCTCGATAATAGCTCTTTTAACAGTCTTACAACTTCATAATCGTTGGTAGGTAGTTCAGTATAAGCATCGATTATTTTTCGCAAATATATTACTGAGCTTCCAGGCTTAAAACCCATAAGTAGGGAGAAAACGGGGTTACCCTTAGTTAGTGTTGCTGAAGAGAAAACCACAGTCTTATTCCCTAAAATCCCTTTCCTGATTTTTTCTACTTCTGAGAACAGAATTTCTGTATCCTTAACTTTCATTAGCTCCCTGACTTTGGTCATTGCATCTTGTGAAAATCCTACAAGACGTAAAACTGCTTGTGCACTTTTACTAGATTTTAATGCTGTATCAACATCATCTACAAACAGAAAGTCGTATTTTAAATTAGATAAGCTGTCTATATGATCTATCATAAAACGATTAGTTGATATGAAAATGTCGAACTCATTGGAATACAAACTCTTATTAAGCTCTTGCCTTTGTGATTCTGTGAGACCCGAGTGGTAATATATTATTTTTGCTTCTATACCAGAATTAGAGGAAAAGACAGACAGTTTATCAAGTGCTTGTTTAACTAGACTCTTGGTTGGAAATATTATTATGGATTTCTTCTTTTTATTTGCATAATATAATGAAGCAACTAGACCGAAGGTAGTCTTTCCTAAACCTGGTGGAGCTATAATTGCGAAACTGTCATTTCGTAAGAGCCTAATGATCCAACTCTTCTGGGGACCATAAGGGGGATAACCAATAGCTGTTCTAAATATTTCACTAAACACATTAAATTCGGACAGAATATCACTTTCCTTTGAAAGCTTGTTCAAAGTACCAGCACTTTTCAAAGCTTTTATCAAGTCGTTTAGGCTTTGAAATTCAGCCTCATCGTCAGAAAAGCACCTAGTACACACTGAACCTTTACTCAGTCTGGAAGATGAAATAGCTCCTCCACAATTCGGGCAACTCGACTTATATATAGATGGGGGAATCTCCCTCAAGTTTATACTCATTATTCACTAAATTAGTTAGATATTTAAATATCTACTACTTGGTGCCTTAAAGGCACAGATAGCTTATTTAATCACGAAAATATGATCACATCACAATATGAGCCAAAGTTTGAAGTTTAAAGTAAGTGAAGCGAGACAGAGAGACGTAGGAAAGAAGATCGCTAGGTTATCAGAAAGGGCTATGGCAAAGTTAGGAGTCCAGTTCGGTGATTACATTGAAGTGTCCGGCCCTAACGCTACTACCGTAATGCAAGCTTTTCCAGCATCTGATGATATTGACGATGACGAAATCAGGATCGATGGATATGTCAGAAAGAATATTGGTGTGGGGATTGGGGATGAAGTTATAGTAAGAAAGGTTAATGTAGCACCTGCAAATAAAGTAGTTTTAGCACCAACCCAACCCATACGTTTCGACTATAGTTTTATAGAGTATGTTAAGGACCAATTAATAGACAAACCCATAACCAAAGGTGATATAATTCCTATCCCTGTTTACACTGGAATCATAGAACTGGTAGTAGTAAGTACACAACCATCAAATTATGTTCACATAACTCCTGACACAAATGTAGAAATTAAGGAAGAACCGGTGAAAGAAGGAAGCATAAGTTATCCGAGAGTAACTTGGGAAGATATAGGAGATTTAGAAGAAGCTAAGCAGAAGATAAGGGAAATTGCAGAGTGGCCTATGAGACATCCTGAGCTATTCCAGAGGTTAGGTATTGAGCCACCTAAAGGAATTCTTCTTTACGGTCCTCCAGGTGTAGGAAAAACTTTACTAGCAAGAGCATTAGCCAACGAGATCGGAGCTTACTTTATTACTATTAACGGACCTGAAATCATGAGCAAGTTCTATGGTGAGAGTGAACAAAGATTAAGGGAGATATTCCAAGAGGCTGAGAAAAACGCACCTGCAATTATATTCATTGATGAAATAGACGCAATAGCACCTAAAAGAGAAGAAGTTACTGGAGAAGTAGAAAAGAGAGTAGTAGCACAACTTCTGACATTAATGGACGGAATAAAGGGTAGAGGAAAAGTAATAGTCATTGGAGCTACTAATAGACCAGACGACATTGATCCTGCTCTCAGAAGACCAGGAAGATTCGATAGAGAGATTGAAATAAGGCCACCTGACACTAAGGGAAGAAAAGAGATATTACAAGTACATACTAGAAATATGCCTTTAGGAGAAGATGTAGACCTTGATAAGTTAGCTGAAATGACGTATGGATATACTGGAGCTGATCTGGCAGCACTAGCTAAGGAGGCAGCTATATCAGCTTTGAGAAGATTTATACAAGAGAAGAAACTGAACTTAGAACAGCAAACTATTCCTGCCGATATATTAAAGGAATTGAAAGTAACAATGCAAGATTTCTTAGATGCAATGAAAAGTATACAGCCTTCATTACTACGTGAGGTTTATGTAGAAGTTCCAAAGGTGAGATGGTCAGATATAGGCGGGTTAGACGATGTCAAACAACAGCTCCGCGAAGCCGCTGAGTGGCCTCTAAGGTTCCCAGAGTTATTTACAAAGAGCGGCATAACTCCGCCTAAGGGTATTCTTTTATTTGGCCCACCTGGGACTGGTAAAACAATGCTGGCAAAAGCAGTAGCAACAGAAAGTGGTGCAAACTTCATAGCAGTAAGAGGACCAGAAGTACTATCAAAATGGGTAGGAGAAAGCGAAAAAGCAATAAGAGAAATATTCAGAAAAGCAAGACAAGCAGCACCAACAGTAATATTCTTCGACGAAATAGACGCAATAGCACCAATGAGAGGACTTGCTCACGACAGTGGTGTTACTGAAAGAATAGTCAACCAGCTATTAGCTGAAATGGACGGAATCGTACCACTCAATAAGGTTGTTGTTATTGCTGCTACTAATAGGCCTGATATCTTAGACCCTGCACTACTAAGACCAGGTAGATTCGACAGACTAATCTACGTACCACCACCAGACAAAAAAGCAAGACTAGAAATACTAAAAGTACACACAAAAAACGTACCACTAGCAGAAGACGTAACATTAGAAGAGATAGCCGAAAAGACAGAAGGATATACCGGAGCAGACTTAGAGGCTTTAGTCAGAGAAGCTACAATTAATGCCATGAGGCAAGCTTATAGAGACTGTGATCAACAAGCTAGAAGTTCTTGTCAAGGTAAAGATAATAGTGAAGAATGTTACTTAAAGTATATGAGAGAATGTATGAATAATAAAGCACAAGTTAAAGTAACTAAGTCAGATTTCATGAAGGCACTCGAGATAGTGAGGCCTAGTATAACCCAAGCCGATATACAAAGATATGAGAGAATGGCTAAAGAATTGAAGAGGTCGATAGCGTGAAACACTACAAGATTCTTCTTTTCATTGCCGACGGATTAGGTGACAGACCAGTAAGTAAGTTGAATTATAAGACACCTTTAGAAGCTGTAGACAAACCTAATGTGAGGGAGTTACTTAAATCTTCGCTAGTAGGTCTGATGGATCCTATTTCACCAGGCATAGTAGCCGGAAGCGATACTTCTCATCTTTCTATATTTGGCCTAGATCCAAAAAAGTTCTACAAAGGAAGAGGAGCATTTGAAGCTATAGGGGCTGGGGCTAGGTTAAAAGGAGGAGATGTAGCTTTTAGGGGTAATTTTGCAACAGTAGACAATGAGTTCGTAGTTAAGGATAGGAGGGCTGGTAGAAAGATAGAAGAGGCTGAAGACCTCGTAAGAGAGCTCAACGAGAATATAAAAGAGATCGATGGAGTTGAAGTGAAATTCTTCCACGGTACAGAACATAGAGTAGCTGTAGTATTGAGCGGTAAAGGTCTGAGCGATAAAATATCCGACACAGACCCCCATGAAGTGGGTAAAAAAGTTCTTGATAGTCATCCACTAATAGATAGTGATGCAGCAAAAAGGACAGCTGAGATAGTAAATAAACTTACGAAGAGGATTTACGAAGTCCTTTCACAATCTGAGTATAACAAAAAGAGAATAGAAAAGGGAGAACTACCGGCTAACATTATCTTACTGAGAGGAGCTTCGGAGTACGAAGAATTACCCGCGTTCGAAAGCTACACTAAGCTGAAGGCTGCAGCAGTTTCTGCAACTGCGTTAATTAAGGGGATATGCGAGCAATTAGGAATGAAAGTAGTGACACCAGTTGGAGCCACCGGAGGATTGGACACTAATTATATTGGTAAGGCAGAGGAAGCTGCTAAATTGCTGAACGACTACGACTTCGTCTTTTTGCACTTAAAGGCTACTGATGCTGCTTCTCATGACGGAAATGTGGAAGGTAAAAAATATGCTATAGAGATGATTGACAAAATGATCGGAAAGATTCTTGATAGATTTGGAAGTGAGATAGTAGTTGCAATAACTGGAGATCATGCAACACCAGTAGAAGTTAAAGAACACACGGGGGATCCAGTACCGTTCATGCTCTACGTACCATATAGTAGTTTAGTCTTCGATGATGTTAAGGACTTCAATGAAAGAGAAGCTCGAAAGGGAACTCTAAGAATAAGGGGGCTTGATATAATGAACTTATTACTTAACTATTCTTATAGAGCAGAAAAATACGGTGCGTAAAGAAACAAAGATGAAGAAGCTCGAAAGGGCTGACAAGTGATGAGCCCGCGCAGGTCGGATGTTTTTATTCACACTTAACTATCCTAAACTTGGTGAAGATTTCCATTACCCTTCTTCTTATTAGATCGTCTATTATCAGGACAACGGCTCCTGCATATGGTTGACCATAAAGTATAATATCTCCGTCTTTTCCGTAAATTACTATTGGAATTACTAATAAATCCTCTTCACCCTCCACATAAACGACCTTACTAGCATCTGAGTCAATCTCAAGCAGTTCTTTAATTTTTGAAATTGCTGATAACCTTATCAGCCCGGCTTCGTTTTTTACCCTTTCCATGACTATCGTCCTCTTTTCAGTATTAAACTTACGCCTAGTTTTTCCGTCTACTAATGACAGAAAAGGAGTTAAGTTAAGGTCTAATACGGTCTTAGTTACAACATCGCCAACTGTTATTATTCTCGAGTTTTTCCTAGATATGAGAAAGTGGAGAAGTTCGGTATTGTTTGTGAAAAGAATACCGTACGGTTTTGCCAATTGGTTTCTCAGTTCTTGAGGTAAAATAAAACAATAATCTACTTGACTGTAATCGCGTATCTCCACGGTGTCGATGCCCCAAAGACCTTTGCTACTTCAGAATCTTGACTTATTATAATAACCATCCCGCTCCAATCCTCACTGAAAGACGTAGAGTTACAGATAGGGCATGTAGCTGTCTCCAAAGGTACTAGTGCTCTACAATTTTTACAAGCCTTGAATATCTTCTTTTCTGGCATCACTTACTCGCCTTTGAGAGTTCTTGGTTTATCCACTCTAATTTACCTAAGAATGGTTGCTTCATTGTTAGGGCTATTCTTGGCATTCTAGAACCTCCTACTGATATACTAATTATCCGTGCTCTCACTCTATCCCCCTTCTGAATGACCTTCTTAGACCTCTCTCCTATAAGAATACCTCTATTTTGATCAAATTTCAGGTTATCGTCAGTTATTTGTGATATATGAACTAGACCGTCAACCGGACCTATATTGACGTATATACCGTAGTTATCTACTTGATTCACCTCACCTTCAACTATTTCATGCATCATTGGTGCATAAACTAACATATTGAACTCTACCTCATGATAAGTTGCACCGTCTCCGAAGATTATATATCCTTCCTCGTTTGCTTTAGCGTCCAACACGCCGAGTATAAGTCCGATATCCTTTAATACTTTTTCCTGGTATTCTTGTCTTAGAATTTGCAACGCAACATCATCGATAGGCTGACCGAAGTAGTCTGGAGGTATTCTAACGATACCCTTGGCTTTAATGAGTTTAAACATAGAGATATCAGACTAGATAATAAAACTAAGACTTATATTTTTACTCTTCTGCCTAAGGTATAAAACTTTTATACCCATTTTTAATGCTCTTCGTCTTAAAGATAAATCGTTCGTAAATATCGCCATATCATATTTCTTACTTACCTTTAGCAAGTGAGTATCTACGTCAATATTATTGTCCTCCTCATCTATCTCACTCCAATAATTTCTATACGCGTCTAGATACTTTAACGCAACTTGAACTTTCATTTGCATTAAAGGACCGCCTACTTCGGCTAATTTTCTTAACTCTTTTAATACAGATTTAGTTATATAAAAAGCCGGTTTATAATCTAAAAACCGAACAACTCTTTCAAATGGGTCAAACCTATCGTAAACATATAACAGAATATTTGTATCTACGAGAACCTTCAGAAATTGATTAGACCCCATCCCACTAATCTCCATCTTCCTCCTATCTGCCTACTTATCACAGCTCTAAGACCTTTATCCCACGCCACAATAGGTCTCTTAAGCTCAACTTCTATCCTATTCGATTTTATGGACTTAATTACACCAAGTGTAGTTGAAGAACCTATAGTGATCATGATCGTTTCCTTCGGTTTTAAATTATCTACTTTTATCAGTTCTTTACTACCTACTACCCGTTCTAAAAGCTGATAGTCTTCAATAACCATGTCAAAAAGTACGGGTACATCATGGTTGGCTTTCACTACAACGCTTCCAACTAAGCTATCGGCTTTAACATATGAGGGATCTAATTCAGTACCTATTGCCATCAATCCGCCTGGTTTCGCCTCCTTTACTTCAAGGTCTGAGAACCTAATGGAAGTTATTTTTGAATACAAGGGCTGATACTCTACTTTACCGCCAGACTTCTCTATTCTAACACCCGGTAATACTTTTATCTCATCTCCTACCTCTAATTTACCTTGTAATATACTGCCTCCTAATACACCTCCTTTTAACTCAGTATAAGGTGTTCCAGGTTTATTAACATCAAAACTTCTTATTACTAACATTATAGGAGGTTTAGACAAGTCCCTCTCTGGTGTAGGTATGTACTTTTGTATACTTTCAATTAATGCATCAATATTTATTTTGTGAAGAGCACTTACAGGTATTATTGGTGCACCTTCCGCCCATGTCCCCTTAAGGAACTCCCTAATTTGTTTGTATTGTTTTATAGCCTCCTCCTTAGGTACTACATCGACCTTGTTTTGAACAATAATTAGGTTTTTAATATTTATAATACCTAGTGCAAAAAAATGTTCTCTAGTTTGAGGCTGAGGAAAAGGTTCGTTTGCGGCTACAACTAAAATAGCACCATCCATCAGAGCCGCTCCAGATAACATAGTAGCCATTAGGACTTCGTGACCTGGAGCGTCAATAAAAGAAACTTTTCTCAGAAACTTAGGCTCTTCAGTACTACCACAATGTGCACATGAGGGCTCAGTAACATATGCCTCTGGGACTTTACAACTCTCACAAAATCCTATATTCGCTTCAGCGTAACCTAGCTTGATTGTCATTCCTCTTTTTAATTCCTCTGAGTGTTTTGAAGTCCATATTCCAGTAATAGCCTGAACTAAAGTAGTCTTACCATGGTCAACGTGACCTACTACACCTATGTTTACTTCCGGCTGAACTTGTGGCCAAGGCAAAAGTTTTTTCACCTAACTAATATAGTATTAATCTGAACTATTTCAGCAGTGATCATATTTCCGCGAACGGTCTTCTTCTTTCTCATACCGTCTTCAGTAGGATAGAAACCGGGAGGGGAGCTCAGTAAAAGCCTCCTTTTAGCACCGCCTTGAAAGTCAAATCTCATCGGGAAGCCTGAGTTATCTGACCCACCGGTTATCTTAAGTTTCAGGGGTACTCCGGATATGTTCACGTCAACTACATCCCCTATTTTTGCCCCTATTAAACTGGGGACTTTTGATTGATCTACTGAGACTTGGAAGGCTTTAGTTCTATAAGCTATTGCTTCAAACTCATTAGCACCAAATTTCTCTCCCATCTGCTGTGAAATCCATATCTCATTTTGAGGGACTGAGTTATCTACCTCGACCTTAAAGTGGCCCTTTATTCTTAACTTTTTATCTCCCTCCTGCTTTTCTATCTCCACTGTCACGAACTGGTCTAAACCGAGATCTTGTTTAGTCTTCTCATTTAGTTTGGCTGAGGGTATTGCTTTTCCGTCCTTCTCTCCCTGATTAACCTGAACTGTATCAGATACTTTAACCTTAACCTTAGCTGTGTTAGGCTCTTTTGTTTGCGGGTCAGATATGACAATCTTGAAGTCAGGCACTCTTTATCCCTTTAAGCTAAATCAAAACACAAGTATATAAAATCGAAGTTAATAATTTGACTTATGATTGGCGTATTACTAGTTTTACACGGAAGTAAAGTTAGTGAGTGGAAAGAAGTTGCAATAAAGTATGCTGACTTACTTAGAAAGTATTTTTCAGTAGTCGAGTACGGGTTCATCGAGTTTAACGAACCTAATATTACCGACGCAGCTAAGAAGCTTATTGAAAAAGGTGTAGATACTATAGTTGTAGTCCCACTGCTTTTTGCGGCGGGAACGCACTTTAAGAGGGATATTCCTAAACAGCTTCAATCAGTGTCAAATAAAGTTAAAATAATAGTCGCTGATCCAATAGGGGTAGACCAAAGGGTTGTAGAAATTCTCAAAGAAAGAGTGGAAAAATCATTGAGCTCCTGAAACGAGCAGTTCTGCTTTCTCAGGCTCGTATCTCCATCCTTGAGGTAACTTACCTACCTCTATATAGTATCTTACTAATCTTCTTATCTTAGACTCAGTCTCTTCTAACCCTCTCTTGGCTTTCTTATCCTTTGGATGCTCAAACAAGTGTCTTCTTATGTTAACAGCCTTCTTTATTAAATTGTATAAATCTTCTGGAATCTTAGGTGCTAAACCTTTCTCCTCTAATATTTGAACTACTTTTTTACCAGCTATTTGCCTAACTAGTGGCACTCCGTATTGGTCTCTCAATATTAACCCTATCATACTTGGAGGATACCCTTTCTTAGATAGTTCTTCTATAAGTAACTCCACTTCTTCCCTAGTGAACCTAACCCACTTAGGAGCTCCAGTCCTGACGGGTCTAGTAGAGTGACTTTGACCATGAGCTCGTTTCTTATTCACGCCATTCACCTATTAAATAATGGTTTCAGATTAGTAGTAGTATAACCCTTTCTTTTAAGTTCTTCTCTCACTATTAATGTACCCTTTACCATATTCTCCATCTTTTGATAAGCTATAGACCTAGGCAAAAGCTTCAGTCCACAGTCGGGGTTTACCCACACTCTCTCTGGCTTAAAGTGCTCCAATAACATTCTTAAATCATTAGCTACCTCCTCAGGTGACTCCACTCTTCTGTTATGGACGTCTATTACTCCTACTCCTATTTCACCGTCCCATTTCTCGAAAAGTTTTACTGGTTCATAATTGTAGTTTTTCAGAGCTAGGTTAATTTGGTCAACTTTTAATCTGTCCAAATACGGCTCTAGATACGAATATTCGCCGTAACACACGTGCATAACGACCTTAACATCTATCCCCCTAATAGACTCATTTACAGCTTCTATCGCCCATTCTACTTCGTCCTTCCTAGTGTGGATAGCGGGTTCATCAACCTGGACGACCTTTATTCCAGCCTCCACTAGCTTTTTCATTTCAGTGTTAAGCACTTTTGCTAGATCGAATGCCAGATCTCTCTTACTCTTGTAGTATTCGTTGTAAGACCACTCGGCTATTGTATAAGGACCGGTAATCGTTACTTTCAGATAAGGACTGTAACTGGCTTCCTTAGCAAATAGAGCTTCTTCAAGTAACATAGGCTCTTTATATGTTATCTTACCTACTACAGATGGTTTCCTATAGTAATGATCACCCCATACCCTAACGAAGCCGTAAAACCTAAAACCGCCTAGTCTCTCTGCAAAGAACTCTACCATTTCGTCTCTTCTCATCTCACCATCTGTAGGAACATCTATTCCTGCTTTTTGATGGTCTCTGAGCACTGTTATCACAGCATCATTAAACGCTTCCTTCATCTCTTGCTCGTTAAGTTTACCTTGATGATATAGTCTTATAGATTCTCTTAACCATTTGGGCCTTGGATAACTACCGATTACCGTAGTTGGTAAAATAGGGAGTTCATCCATTTAGTATCATCTCCTTCGCCCTCTGTAATATTTTAAACTTTCTCTTTACTATGAGCTCAGGTATTAAATCGTTGAAGGTAGAATTCCCCAAGATTAATTTAGTTATACCCTTCTCTTTAGCGTTATTTGCAATCCTCTTTATTGTAGAGATCTTATCTAACTTAGTGTTTCTTGAGTCCAAAACACCGAAATACACTTGCCTATCTTTGCTGATGTTGTATAGCATTCCAATCATTGGTTTGTTATCCTCTGTTACATCAAAGCCGTAGATATCTACTGGTAACTTAAAATAATCATCAATGACGTCGAACTTTATGTTGAAGTATGTTATGATGTGTTTTTCTTTATTTATTCCGTCAAACATCGCCTTATAGTACTCATTTAAGTTCTCTAATCTTTGCTTTCTCACTCTATCTTGAAAGAAATACGGCTCATGTATTTCCACTGCGTCATAGTATTTTTCAGAATCCTTAAGTAAAGAGTTCACTATGTAGGAGTAATCCATCATTAAATCTTCTATCTTGCCTTTGTAGTGCACGTTCTTAGACATATACGTAAATGACAGCGGCCCTAATATAACAGCCTTTAATTTCAGACTTTTCTTTACATTCTTCTTCGCTAATTCCATGAATTTAATGTAATCATTAGATTCTCTGTACTCCAATTTAGACTTAATTACAATATGGCGATAGTAGAAGTTGTTGTCAAAAAATCTATCTAACGCTCCCTTTTCAACACCCTTAAGAAAAGAGTAAGTTAAGTCTACTATATCGTCCCATTCTACCATTCCGTCTGTTACATAGTCTACTTTATATTTCTCCATTAGTCCGAAGAAATCTTTCTGAAATTTATCTATTTCTTCTATTACTTTAGACTCTTCAACATTTCCGTTTCTATACCTAGTTATTATCTTGGCTAACTTTATAGATCTAGGATAGCTACCCACCAGTGCTGTATAGATCTCCATCAAGATAGTTTAGGAGCAAGCAAATAAGTAACTTTCCCCCCTCCTTCCATGTTGAATTCCATCTGCAAAGGTTTCTGATCCGAAAAGGCTAGCTTAGTATAATCTGAAAGTTTAGTTAGCTGTAAAACGTTGTCAATGTAATTAATGTCATAAGTAGCTGTTGCCTCTTTAGTAAACTCTATGTCAGCCAAAGCACCGGTCTCCTTTGTAAACTCACTTTCTACTTTGCTCTCTTCACCTCCTTTAATTACTACTTTTTCTTCAGTTGCAGATATCGTTACACTATCTTTACTAACTTGTGCAACTTCACTTATAGCAGTTTTCAGACCTTTCGAGGAAATTGAAGCTTTTATATCAAACTCAAAATTGGCTTCTGGTATTTCAGGGGGTAAAACTTGAATATTTCTTATGTTGAAAACACGATTTATAGCACCTATAATACTCAACCTTACTACCTCTTCGTTATCTGCATCTAATGAAATTGCTTGTTTTCCTTTCACAGCTTTCATCAGTTTCGACATATATTGAGTGTTGAATCCGAATTTGTATTCTTCCTGAACCTCGTACTCTTTAAACATTTCCGCAGGTAAATCAATGTTAATTAAAGATATTTTTGCCCTGTCTACAGCAGTTAATTTTATACCTTCTGGTTTTATTTCGAAAAGAGCTTCATCAACCAACTTAGTGAGGGTTTGTATAATAGCCTTTATGTCTCGCGCATCATCGTAATATACATGCATAAAATAAATTAAGTTATTTAGCTCTTATTTTTTGCGTGATCCTACCCCGTATAATCATTTCTTCAGACAGAAGTAACTCAGGTAAGACGCTAATAACTTCTGGGATAGCCAGAGCACTATCCAAAAAGTTTAAAGTGAGGACTTTTAAGGCTGGACCAGATTTCATAGACTCTAAGTACTTAAAGATAGCTACCGGTTCTCCAGCAATCAATCTAGACATTTGGCTCATGGGAGAGGATGGAGTAAAGCAGACACTAGCAAAATACAGCAAGGGTTACCATCTTGGTATAATTGAAGGAGTGATGGGTCTATATGATGGAGTTGATATTAGATACAGCACTTACGAGCTGTCCAAAATAACCCACACGCCGATAGTTCTGGTAATAAATTGTAGTAGTCTAGCTAGCACGGCAGGTGCTATAATAAAAGGACTGAAAGAGTATGGAAACGCTAATGTAAAAGGAGTAATATTTAACCAAGTAGGTTCATCTACTCACTTTAACTATTGTAAAAGATCAGTTCCAGAAGACATCGAGGTTCTCGGCTACATAAACTTCGATAAACAACTTACAGTTCCATCAAGGCATTTAGGTCTATACACAACTGAAGACTTCAACAAAGCTGAAGAAGTGATCAGTTACACCTCCAGACTTGTAGAAGAAAACGTAGATTTAGATAGACTGGTGGAAATTTCAAAAGATACAAAGCCGATAGATAATGAAGTGACCAGCGAGGATCAATCTAAACAAGAGGGAATCGCCTATATCGCACTGGATTCCGCATTCAACTTTTACTATGAAGCTAACCTAGACTTCTTAAGAAAAAAATATAAGCTCGAGTTCTTTAGCCCTTTAAATAACGACAGACCTACAGAAACTCCAGACTTTATATACATCGGAGGCGGTTATCCCGAGTTACACCTAGAAGAGTTAGAGAATTCTACTTTGACAAAAGAATGGATCAAGAGAAACTCTGAGCGAGGTGTTAAAATACTAGGTGAATGCGGAGGACTCATGTATCTCTCTAAAGAGTTGATCGATACTCAAGGAAGATCTTATCGTATGGTTGACATATTCGATATTTCGATAAAGACTAAGGATAAGCTGACTATAGGTTATACGGAGTTAGAGCCGATTAGGATTACTTATCTATCATCTTCCACAATCAAAGGGCATGAGTTTCACGTCTCTAAGCCAATTCAAGTAGGATCTGATGTTCAGTTTGCATTCAGAAATAAGATCGGAAAAGGTATATGGGAGGAAAAAGATGGTGCATTATACGAAAACACTATAGGATTGTATTCTCACTTATACTTTTCACGAATCGGAAGACTGTTGTCTCTTTAACTCCATCCTTTTAACTCTATTAAGAACCTCCAAGAGCCTATCTATATCATTTGTGTAGAGTCTTATTTTGTATGGAAGCTTTGAAGTTTTAGAATCTATCTCTACATATTTCTTCTCCCTGTTCTCTATTATTTCAGCGTTGACCAAATGCCTCGAATGTAAGAATACACCGCTTTTATCTGTGGATAATATTCCTTTCTCTGTTACTTTATAACTTGAGGGAGCCATAGCGTCCATCATCTGGATTTTTATCAGTCTACGATAGACGAACATGTTGAAAAGATATAGAGCTTCAAAGTAGATCAAGTAAATTGCTAATTTCTCGTATTGTGTTACGCTGCCTACAATTTTTAATAATACATAGTCATAAAATAGAAATATTATTATTATATACAAAATCATTATACCGAACGACTTAAAGTTAGCTACAGCAAGTTGTTGCATTTTCTGAACATACTCCATATCCTTCTGTATAAGACTTCCAGCATTTTTCTCTTCAAACAATGTATTTGACTTGTATATCTCACCCATATATTTCCTCTCCGCCAGCATAGGGTTACTTCTAGCCATCATAACACTGGATATCCCCATTATCACGAGAATATAAAGGATATAAACAGGCAAGAAGTATTGAGGATAAAGAGATAGAACAAAAGACATTAAAATCATTAGCACTTGCGATATCAGTATCATCTTCCAATTGTAGGGATTGGGATATCCTTGAGGATAACCGGACATACTTAATCATACTCTATTAATGTGGGGTAATAAATATCTGTTGTAACATGTCTCTTACACAACGTTTAGTAATTAGTGCAATGTTTATTACATTAATCCTATTGTCAATGAATAAAATAACGATCTTTTCGGAGGTGCAGAGTTCCACCACCTCTACAATTTCCCTACCATCGTTAGAAATAAAGATAAGCGTTATTCAGTATTACGTTAACTCCCAGTTAAACATAACGTATAATTTTAACGGATTTCAGTTAACGTTTAATGTAACGGATAATACCTCGGTCTTAAAACTGAGGTTACCTAGCACCCTACATTATATAGTTTCTCAAACAATCAACTATACAGAAATTATCATTCCATCCAGCTATTTGCTGATGTATTTTTATAACAACTCATATTTTACAATAAATTTGTATGATTCTTCTCAAAATGCTACTATAGTAGTATCGTTAATACAAGAAGTATATAACTTGTCAGAAACTATTTTCTCAACATTTTCTTCTTCAATAACTTTAAATAACAACCATCCTTTTGTCCAATCAACTACAGTCTTATTCTTAATTATTTCTATTCTAGCAATAATCGTATTTGTAACTCTAAGATTAAAAAAAAGAAATTAGTAAATACGCTTAAATATTTATAAAAATATGTTATCTTGCAATGTTACCCCCTAAGGAAGAAATCAAGAGAAACTTAGAATCTGGACTACCGATTTTAATTTATGACTTTGACGGAAGAGAAGAAGAAGTTGACATGATGTTTTATGCAGGTACGGTGACATGGAAAAGTATAAACTTATTAAGAAAAGATGCAGGAGGACTTATCTGCTACGTAACCGGTAATAATGAGGCTAAAAAGTTAGGCATAACTTTTATGACAGAAATAGTGAAAGAGAAGTACCCTCCATTGTATAAGAAACCTCCTTACGGAGACGAACCAGCCTTCGCATTGTGGGTTAACCACATCTCTACCAGAACCGGAATAAACGATGAGGACCGAGCTAAAACAATATCCGAGTTACATAAGACAATTAGCATGATAAAGACAAGGGAGGATGAGGCTAGGAATAAATTCTACACAGAGTTTTATGCACCTGGTCATGTCCCAATTTTAATTTCAAGAGGATTAAAGAACAGAAAGGGTCATACGGAGTTGAGTACATCTTTACTAGAGTATATAGGATTAGAAAGAAGTGGTGTTATAGCTGAAATGCTGGGAGATGGTAAGAGTCTCTCTAAAGAGAAAGCTATACTCTATGCTAAGAATAACGGGTTCCTTTTCATAGAGGGTAAGGAAATTGTGTTAGAGGTGATTAAATGACCTCACGTAAATACGGAGTTGTAGATACAACCTTTTCTAGAGTAGACATGGGAAAAATAGCCATAAGCGTGATAAGGAAAGAGGACCCAGACGCTGAGATTGTAAGGTATACAGTCCCCGGTATAAAAGACCTACCTGTCGGTGCAAAGAAGTTATTAGATCAAGGATGTGACGGGGTTATTACTTTAGGGTGGGTTGGAAAGACTATGTTAGATAAGTACAGTTATCTGGCTACAAGTATTGGACTGATCATGGTTCAGATATTAACTTCTAAACATGTAATTGACGTAACTGTTCATGAAGATGAATCTGAAGATGAGGAAAAACTCGTTGAGATCGCGAAAGACAGAGCATCAAAACACGCTCTAAACCTTGTTAAGTTAGTCAAAGAAGGAGGATCAGCTTTAACTAAGTATGCTGGTAAAGGTCTCAGGCAGGGGTATACACATGCAGGAGAACTCGAAGATTAATTTAGCTATAGTCGTAGCTGAATTTAACTACGATATCACATACTTAATGCTACAAAGAGCAATATCCCACGCCAACTTCTTGGGAGCTACAGTTAAAGTAGTAGTGAAAGTCCCCGGGAGTTACGACATGCCCATGATAGTCAAGGAATTACTAAAGAGAGACGAAATAGATGCAGTAGTAACTTTAGGTGCTGTAATTAAAGGAGAAACCAAGCATGACGAAATAGTAGCAACACAGACTGCCAGAAAATTAATGGATCTTTCTGTAGAATACGGCAAACCTGTAACGTTAGGAATTATTGGACACGGAGCCACACATGAACAAGCTGTAGAAAGAATTGAGGAGTACTCAACTAGGGCTGTGGAGTCTGCAATAAAGCTAGTTAAAAGGGCAAGAAAATTGAAGGAGTTACAGCTAAGTGGAGATGCGACGGTGGTAATTGAGTGAAAACAGTAAAGCTCATAATGGAGGGTTATAAACAGTGGACTGAAAGTTTAGGAGTCGACAGAGAATGGAAAATTCAAGCTTTCCAACACTACTTTTCTTACTTACTCTACAACAAATTAGCCGAAATTGGAAGTTACGTTATCCCATTTCGTTATGATATCCACGTTATATTAGCCGATGGAGTAAGGGAAAAAGATTTAGTAAAAGTAATAGAAGAAATAGATACTCATTCTCCGACTTCTATTAAACTATGTAAAGGTTATCACCAAAAGCCTATCCTTTCAGTGTTTTCTTGTGAAGAAATCAATTTAGACAAGGTACCTGATGAAAGAATACTCGTTGCACATTACGACATTGATGGAATTACTAAACTTAATATACAACAATCGATGGAAAAAATAGATTTTTTGATGGATTACATAAAAGCGGTAGGAAAGAGGCTAGGTTGCATAGACCAATATTTCGGAGGTGATAACTTGGGACTATTCTGCTCCGAGGACACTGTTGAAGCACACATAAAGGTAGTTAAGGAGTTAAATGATGTTAAAGTAGGGATAGGTATCGGTTCAAAAGCTAGAGATGCTTTAAGAAACGCTACTGAGGCATTGGACGAGATTAGAAAATTCAGGGAAGAAAAATGGAAAATAATAGGATAAACCTCGGAGGAGCTTTGCTCGGAGAAGAACTAGATTATGTTGAGAAAATAAACATAGAGTTTGACGAAAATACTGGAAGAATAACTCATATAGGGAAGGGCTACGACTATAAGGGAAAGGACTTAAGAGGTTATGTTGCTATTCCTCCTCTAGTTAACGCCCACGCGCATACAGCGGATTTTGCATTTCCCGAAGTAGAAATAACAAAAAGCCTGAAGGAACTTGTAGGCGATCCAAAAAGTGTAAAATATGAGTATTTTAAGAAGTATCGAAATAAAATAGTCGAGAGAATTGCGCAATTTTTGAAATATTCCAAGAGTCTAGGAATATTTACAATAGTAGATTTTAGGGAGGAGAGCATTGAAGGAATAAAAATAGCTCTAGAAGCGGACAAAATTGTAGGGGAAGTTAACCACATACTTCTAGGAAGACTTGACGTTTTTTCAGAGGAAGAATTAATTAAACTACACAGTATATCTCATGGCTACGGGTTACCTTCTGTGAGTAGTAATAGTAAAGATGAATTAGCTAAAATTAGCACTGTGTTTTCAGATAAGATTAGAGCTGCTCATGTTTCCGAGACTAAGAGACATTACTTAAGGGATGACCTCGAGTACTTACTAAGTTATTATAAGCCAACTCTCCTGATTCACGGGACTAATTTAAATGAGCCTGACTTCGAATTGATTTCGAATATTCCCTTAGTAGTTTGTCCTAGAAGCAACCTATGGTTCTCGGCTGGTATACCTAGAATAGCTGATGCAATAGAAAAAGATGTAAAGCTACTTTTCGGCACAGATAATGGTGCATGGATAGATTATAATTTATGGAAAGACCTTGAGTTAGCATATCTCTTATCAAGAGTTCAGAGACCCCTTACGGATTTTTCGAAGGAAATTCTGAAAGGGGCTACAACAACGGCTTATAAAATATTTAATCTAAACTACGGGATAGAAGAAGGTAAAACGTTTTTGCTAGTCCTTCTAAAAAAGGATGAATTGAGTTGGGCTCACAATATTTACTCCGCTGTTGTTAAAAGAGGTTCTAATCTAGTTTCTCATAGTCTTGGTGCTACCCAAAACCTCAAATGACCTCCAGATTCAGTAGTAGCTTCTCCCCTTAACGGCACATTAGTTCCGAAGCTTACGGTAACGTCCTCCGAGAATGCTAATGCCTTAAAAGCTGTCTTTAGTACTTCTATCTTATAGAATGATTTACCCTCCGCCTCTATAGTTACAGACTTTAGGGGTTTATCTTGGTATAGCTTAGCTTTATAAGATTTACCACTTTCTTCTGCAGAGAACTCAATCCCGTTATCATCAGTAGTACTTATTTGAACTTCTTCCTCTGTTACAATGCTGGCATCAGACAATATCTTCTTCAGGATTGATCCGTCTAACGAAAAGGAGACCGGAAGTGAGACTTTAGGTTCAGTTAAGCGTTGTGCATCTACTTTCTCGCCCTTGACATAAATATTGCTTCTAAGTCCACTTTTTTCGTCTCTTAAAGTTATTTTTAATCCAGCGTCAGTTTCATCTATCATTACTGAGGTAGTCTTGCTCTTAGCTTTACCTAGAATTTTCTTTACCTCATTTAAGTTGATTTTTACACCGACTGGCTTGTCTATTGAGTAATCCTCTAAGTATTCCTTAGATATAACGAGAACTCCCATTAAGGACTTATCGTCCGTTAAATAAAAAGAATAAATCGAATCCTCTATGAAATTTAATACTACTTCATCAGCTATTTCGTTTAACCCTGCTAATAGTGAATAAAAATCTTTGGCATTAGAATAAACAACTTTGATCATTCTTCTTCCTCAGATGTTTTTTTGGCTTTAACTTTTTTAGACTTTTTTGCCACTTTTCTTTTCTTCTTATCACTAGCAGAATATCTATTTTTCAGTTCGTCAAACATTTTCTTTGCTTCCTCGAGGCTTATTTTGTCGTCGAGTAACTTATCCCATATCTCCGTGTTTTTCATCAGCAGCTCTATATCAGGAATTGTCATGGAGGCAAATTCTTCTTCCTCACCACTTTCACTTGTTTTCTCCTCTGATTCTTCCTCCTCTTTCGGAGCTATTTCTTCTTCTAACTTCTCCTCTTCCTCACTTTTTTCCTCCTTACCCTCCTCGTCCTCGTCAAACATGACCATCACCCTCGTAAAACTGAACTAAATATATGAATCTCCCTAATAAATCTCTAGTCACGGATACCCCTCTAGGTAGTTTCGGAAAAGTCTCGTATAATGTGTAATACATATCCAAATCAGAACCTCCAAAAAACTTACTGATATACTCAAGTTCTCCGGGCTCAACTATATTAAATGCGTAGAATAAGCCAGCATTCGGAATAACGTCCTTCAAATAATCCACGCTTTGTGATATTAACATAAAACCAAACCCAAACTTTCTTCCTTCGGCTAAAAGCCTTTCAATTAATTGCTTGCCTGACTCCTTACTAAGTAGAAAAGGTGCCTCATCTATTATTACTAAGTTTTCTATCTTAGTCGATTTACGAGAGTACATTAAACTTTGTATTGATTTCAGAATTGTTTCCATTATAATATATTTAACTTCATTTGTAGGAACCCTAGAAAAGTCTAGTATATAAGAAGAGTTAAGTAACTCTTCGAAGTTAATACTATTAGACTGAAAAACTGTTGAAGATAAATACTGTAGATATGGCTCTAGAGATTGATATTTATTAATTTCTTGTGCACTTAAAGCGTTCTTCTTGTGACGCTCAAGGAGTAGTAATACGTCCCTAAAAGTAGGAGGGTTTTGAGACCAAGTAGAAGGGTCGTCTGGGTCTAGACCTTTTTCGGCATAAGCCTCAACGATTAAGTTAGTTAACTCAATAGCTTGAATATTTCCTAGATTAAATAAACTCTTAAGCATGTATGCGATCTCTAATGCTCTCTCCTTCGGATTTCGATTAAAGAGACTCAAGGGATTTACAGAAATCTGAGAAACGTCTACTCTCTTAACTTCATTTAGGTAGTATTCTCCGTGTAAGTCAAATACGAGGATATTAACACTAAGTTTAGAGACTAAGAGCTTAGCAAAATTGGACTTACCAGAACCACTGGTGCCGACTACAATAATATTGTAGTTCTTAGTTTTCGAAAAGTCAATACAATAATTAGCCTTAACACTTGACCATTTATACTTTCTGCTACTGTTAACCCTTATTACACTTAAGTCTATAATGCTGGACTTAGTTAGTATTCCTAAGATGTTCCCTAGGCAAATACCTTGTTTACTGATTTCCCCTCTTGGAGTTAGAGAATAAGGTGTTGCAAACCATGAGAGTAATACTAAAGGTAGGTCGTAGTAATCCCCAAAAAGAGAAATACCTATAACATTTAACATACTACCAGCTATGAGAGGTAAGTTCCCATAAAAAAGAAAAAAATAGAGAGCTATTACCAATGTGAACCCAATGAGGGCTATTTTAGGCTTGAACTTGTATCCAAAAAGGGATAATTGATCGAACCAAGTATCTGACATGTTTCTTCGAATAAACCACCCTATAAAACCTACGAATAAGGCAGAAATAAAGTAGGTAGACGAAAACGTAAGCAAGTCAAGGAGGAAGAAAAAGGATAGGGACTGTTGTTGAAATAAAGAGTACGTAAAGAGAATAAGGGGGTAATATAGAATTACCATAACTAAAGAAGTAAATATAAATTCAACTAGAATTCCATCAAGGAAGAAGATCACCAAAAGCTCAGCAGACTCTACAGCTGGGTAAATATAGTAAGGAATTATAATTAAATTAGGAATTGCATACTTAATTAGCACAAATTCAAGAACTATCAAAGATGTCATAATAGCGTGCTTTTTAAGCATATTTTATTTTAAGCACCAAATCACAAGATTTTATGGCTTCATGATAAACGTTTCTCAGAGTTTTTACAAAAAGTTATACGAGTTAGGATATAAGAGTCTTACCCCCATACAAGAAAAAGCTATTCCGAAAATTTTAGAAGGAAAAAGCACATTAGTCATAGCCCCAACTGGATTTGGTAAAACCGAAACAGCGATATTTCCGATTTATTATAAAATACTTAAGGAGACCCCACCCAAGATTTCAACAATTTATATTACACCTCTTAGGGCTCTAAATAGAGACATAGAAAATAGGTTAAAAAGATTAGGAGAAGCATTAGGAGTTAAAGTAGCAGTAAGGCACGGTGACTCCTCTCAGTCAGAAAGAAAGAACGTAATAAAGGATCCTCCGGACGTACTCCTTACTACTCCAGAGACTTTAATGTACCTGATTATAAATAAAGATATGAGAGAATTACTAAAGAATATACGTTGGATAGTCATAGACGAATTACAAGAAATGTTAGATGAGAAAAGGGGATATGAATTACTTCTTGTCCTCGAAAGGTTAAAACGCCTTACTGGCCAAAGAAAACCGCAAAAAATAGGATTATCTGCTACAATTGGAGACGTGGACGTAGCTAAGAAGTTCTTAGGTGATGAAGTAGAGGTAGTTAAGATTGATAAGAGAAAAGACATGCAAATTACCCTAGTAATACCTAGCATCGATCAAGAGATCATAGACCTCTCAGTGAAAACCGGCTTAAACCCAGAGACCTTAGCTAGGATAAAAGCCATAGAGAAAATAATTAAAGAGGAAAAGCCAGTTCTGATATTCACTAACGTAAGAGAAACTACGGAGTTCTTGGCTAACGAGTTGACAAAACTAACAGATTTAAAGATCCTTACTCACCACGGCTCTCTCTCAAAGGAAATAAGAATAGATGCTGAAAACAGGTTCAGAAAGGGAGAAATAGACGCCTTAGTAGCGACATCAAGCCTTGAATTAGGTATAGATATTGGTTTAATTAACGCTGTAATCCAGTATATGTCGCCCAGACAAGTTATAAGATTAGTGCAAAGAATAGGGAGAAGCGGCCACTCTCTGGATAAAATTTCCCGAGGATACTTAATGCCATCAGGAGATATTTATGATATACTCGAGTGTAAAAGCATACTCGATAGCTTAAGGGAAAGTTATCTTGAAAGACCTATAGTAGAACCAAAACCCTACGACGTAGTAGCCCATGAAATAGCTGGTATGGTACTCGAAGGAATAACAGACCAAAAGGAAATATTCAATATAATAAAATCCTCGTTCTTATTCTCTGACTTAACAGAGGAGGAGTTTGAAAAAATCCTCAGTATTCTCGAGTCGGCAAGAATTATAAAGAGGAATAAAGAAAATGTCCTTCCCTCGTATAGGGCATGGAGATATTACTATACAACTAATATGATACCGGATTCGATAAGGGATTACCTCGTAATAGATCATATTAATAACTCAAAAATAGGGTCTCTAGATTACGAGTTCGTAGCTACGCTGGACGAGAATTCCGTTATAGTCTTAGGTGGAAGACTATGGAAAATTGTTTCGATAGAAGAGAATAGAGTGTACGTAGAGCAAACGTCTCTAAAATCTGGCGTCTTACCGAGCTGGTTCGGGGAGTCTATTCCAGTAGAAAAGGAAGTAGCCTTGAAAGTGTACGAATATCTTGAGAAACTAGAAAAGGGAGAAGGTTTAGAACTACCTGAGAGCGTAATTAACAGATTAAGAACACTTGTGGAAGAACAGAAAAAGAGGGGATATCCACTACCCTCTAAGGACAAGAGCTTGGTAGAAATAAACAACGACTTAATTGTAATCCACATAGCTTTAGGTACTAGAGGGAACAACACTTTAGGTGCTGTTCTGTCGTTACTACTAACTAATCTAAAGGGAGTGAAGACTACCTACAGAGCTGATGCCTATCACATAGCTATAGCATCCGTGATCCCCTTAAGTGAAGATGACGTTAAAAAGGCTGTTTCTATATTAAGTAACATTACCATTGATGAATTTCAGGACTTGATCGTGAGGTCTATAAGGGAAAGTCCTCAGTTCAAGTGGAAACTTTTAATAGAAGCTGAGAGATTCGGTGTGATAGATAGAGAAAAGATCTCAGACCTGCAAATTATGCAGACAGTCCTTAAGGCTTTTGCAGATACAATAGTTGGGGAAGAAGCTGTAAAGGAATTAATGTATAAGAATTATGACTTAACAATCTTCAACTACCTCAAACGCATTTCCTGGAAAATTTTACAAGTACCAAGCTTCTCACCTCTTGCTAAAGAGTTCTTGAATAAGCTTCTGGTCTTATCCCACTCGGATAACAAAGGAGCCATGCTAGAGATATTCAAGCGTAAACTTAGTAACTGTGAAGTTTGGATTTGTTGTTTGTTATGTGGTTGGAATCAGAAAGTAACCTCTGCTTCGGCGCCACAAAAATGTCTTAAGTGTGGTTCTATCTTCTTAACAATAATTGAGAATGATGATGACTTAAAAATCCTTAGGAAAATTAGAGAGAACCAGAAAATTAATAAAAAGGAAGCTAAGAGACTAGAAGCCCTGAGGAACTTAGCATCAATGTACTCAATCTATAATAAGTATGTGGCAATAGGGATGTGTGCAAGAGGAGTAGGTGTTAATAACCTAGGAAAAGCCCTTGATAAACTCAAATACGGGGAGGACAAGTTTTACGAGGCTTTACTTGAGGAAGAAAGAAAGTTTTTAAAGAATAGAAAATACTGGCAATAGGTTTAAATCCATCCTTATTTTTTGATTCATAGGTAATCCTCATGTCGATAATAGAGGTAGGCAGGATTTGTGTTAAGACCAGAGGAAGGGAAGCCGGTAAGAAATGTGTAATAGTTGATATAATTGACGAGAATTACGTACTAGTAACCGGACCTAAAGATGTAAATGGAGTAAAGAGGAGAAGAGTTAATATATTACACATAGAGCCAACAGACAAAAAGATAAACATAAACAAAGGGGCAAGTGATGAAGACGTAAAGAGAGCAATACAAGAAGCCGGTCTCACGGATTATATGAAGGAAACAATAAAACCTAGGATATCTGTGATTTAATATGTATAAATTTTTAGAAAAGATAGATTATTTTTGTAATTACAGTAATAGTTGGAATATACTTCGAGAAGCCCAAACAGATGATAAATACGGCTTCTATCCCGATAAAAGACCTATAGAGGTCCTGCTTAGAAACGCAATAATAAACTTAGATAAGCCAGCGGGTCCTACAAGCCATGAAGTTGCATATTGGGTTAAGAAAATGTTCAACTTGAACAAAGTAGGCCATGGGGGGACCCTAGAGCACGTTTAACGTGCGGGGAGACCCCAAAGTAACGGGAGTATTGCCAATAGGAATGGAAAATGCAACAAAACTGATGAGCCTTATTAGTAAAGCTGGTAAGGAATATGTCTGCATTATGCAAGTGCACTGCGATTATAAAATGGATGAGCTAAAAGAGATAGTTAACCAATTCATTGGTGAAATATATCAGAGGCCTCCAGTGAGATCTTCAGTGAAAAGAAGGACAAGAAAAAGAAGAGTATATAGTATAGACATCCTTGAGACTGAAGGAAGATTGGTACTCATGAAAATAGCCTCTGAGCCTGGTACTTATATGAGAAAAATATGTCATGATATCGGGATATTACTTGGTTGTGGAGCTCATATGAGAGAACTAAGAAGAACGAGATCAGGAATATTCACCGAGGACTCAAACTTAGTTACTCTCCACGAGATCTCAGAGGCACTTTACATGTATAAACACTGCAAAGATGAGAGTGACCTAAGAAGAATTTTGCTCCCCATGGAATTTGCAGTGTGTGGAATCCCAAAAGTAGTAATCGATGATGACGCGGTTAATGCCATTACTTATGGTGCTACATTAAATGCACCGGGTGTAGTGGCATTTCAGAACTTTAAGAAAGGTGAAAATGTGGCCATAATGACACTAAAAGGAGAAATTGTAGCAATTGGGGAAAGTAACATAAACAGTAACGAACTACAAAACGTGAAGAAAGGAATTGTAGTAAAACCTAAGAGAGTCTTAATGGAAAGAGACGTTTATCCGAAGGGATGGAAAAAGAATGAAAAAGATTAAAGAAATAATTTTTGTAAACGATGTAGTTAACGGTATACCCTTGTCTTTAGAGAGTTCTTATGGTCTATTCTCTAAGGATAAACTAGACTTAGGTACTAAGGTAATGCTAGAGAACCTAATAATACCCGAGAGCGGGGTAGTTGCCGATGTAGGTTGTGGTTACGGTCCAATAGGAATTTATTTGGCATTAAAAAACCCTAGTCTTAAGGTTTACATGCTTGATGTTGATAAGAAAGCTGTCTATTATTCCAGAAAAAACGTTAGTAGATACGGGCTTGAAAACAGAGTCCACGTTATCCAAAGTGATATATTTGAAAACATACCACCAGAGATTAAATTTAATGCAATTTACTCTAACCCACCCTTAAAGGCTGGAAAAGCATTCATAGAGAGACTAGCAAGTACTAGCTACGACAGAGTTTCCGAAGGTGGACTAATACAGCTCGTAGTATACAAGGGTGAAGAAAACGTGATTAATTTATTTAGACAGAAATTCAAAAACGTTGAGGTTTATAAGAGGATTAAGGGATACTCGATTATAGTTATAAGGAAAGACTGAAGTTAAGTATTAAAGGAATAAAATAAAATATGATGAATGCCGGGGTGCCCGAGCGGTTAAGGGGCTGGCCTTGAGAGCTTACTAGGATAGCCAGTACGGGTCACCGTGCGCGGGTTCGAATCCCGCCCCCGGCGTTATTATCTCCTTAAGAGGTAGCACTTGCTAACAAAGGCTGTCATTTACCTATTAGATAGAATAAGAACAAATAGCACTTCGAACTACTTTCAAGAATACTTCTAGTTTTTTATAATATAAATAATTATTTTCCTTTATATATTAAGACCTTATAATTAAACTATAAGGATAGAAGTTTTAATTTGTTGAAGCTCTAAATATTCGCATGAAATTTTCTAAGTAAGTTACGTAGTACATTCACGAATAATCCATATCCAAGTAATGCCGCCGCGGGGACTTGAACCCCGGACAACCCGGTCTCTGCGTGATCTGGCCTTCAGCCGGGCGCTCTCCCGGGCTGAGCTACGGCGGCATTATTATTTTATGAAGAATGAATTTATAGGTTTAATGGTTAATGTTTCTGTTGGGACCGGGCGACACTCTGTTGAGTTCCCCAAGTTTGGGGTTACGATGATACAGAGTCTCCAGAGGTCCCTACAAATACTATTTTTAACAAATTTAGGTATTACATAATGAATACAATACTTTAGTTAGTGCTTCGAATAAGTAAGAAAAGGTCTAATAAATCTCTCATGCACCAAATTCTATACTATATGTATGATGTGAAAAGAGTTGTATTAATGATATATTATAATTAAGTGCGGCCGCCGGGATTTGAACCCGGGATTACTGGCTTTCCTCTAGCTCATTGGAAGGCCAGCGTCCTAATCCAGACTAGACGACGGCCGCAATTTTAATTATATAGGAGCTGGATTTTAAAGTTGATGATGAAAAGAGGGTCGTGTGATCCGTGAGCCAACGCTGGAAATGCTGATTTCTCTTTCATAAGCACTGTTTTCCCTCCTAGTCCCTTATAAAAATTCTGATTTTTCCTGCTTGGTATAATAAGCTGGGATAATGTTTTTGTATAATATAAAACAAATATATTTCGATTTGGAATGTATGAGATACTTGAAAAACCTGCAAATAAACCGTTTGAATTTTATGCAGCCTACTATCCGCCGATTTATGCAGGCTTTAAGGCTGCAACTATTGACGAACTAATAGAGGGTATAAAGAAGGTTGACGGGTTTTCAATCTTTTATCACGTATTTCACCCTCTGTTTTCGAGCCATGTAGTACCAGAAGATATGAGTAACGATTTTGCAACATGGATAAGAGATGAACTAGGTGATAGACTTTTAGCTCAAAAAATATCTGATATAGAAGGAAAAGAGCCAAGGACTGTTGAAAACGTAAGGGAAGATTTAATAAAAATTTTATCCGAGGCGAGGATCTCGAAAACAGCTAATAAACCATTTTATTTCATAACTTGTAAACCGGTAGTGTACAATACAGGGAGAGTAGCAAAGAGCTTAGCTGAGTTCATTGACATAATCGCTTCAATAAGTATTAGGTCTATTGCCTATCACTTTATCTTTAGGCGTATTATTGGATACGAAGATAAGAATGATTTCTCAAAATGGATAGAAGATAATTATGGATTGACTGAACTATCAAAGAAGCTTAGTTCACTCGACCCACAAACATATACTGATGAGGAGATGTTAAGGGAAGATCTTCTAAAAATATTTGAGCAGGAGTTGTTGTCAAAATGATAGAGAGATTCTCAGAGATTATAGGAGAAAATGAATTGGATAGTATTTTTAAGATAGCCGAAAAACTAAAAGGTTTATCAATTCTTCACGTTAATTCTACTCCAGCTGGAGGAGGAGTAGCAGAGATTCTAAGTAAGCTAGTTCCCTTGATGAGAGAGCTAGGAATCAACACGGATTGGAAGATTATAAGAGGGGATCCTGAGTTTTTCAAAGTCACTAAGTCCTTTCATAACTCCTTACAAAACGGATTAGGAGAGTTGCCACAAGGTTCATTTGAGATTTATAGAAAATGGCAAGAAATAAACGGAAACGAACTTGATTTAGATTATGATGTAGTGTTTATTCACGACCCGCAACCAGCCGGGCTAATAACCTTCAGAAAGAAAGGCAAATGGATATGGAGATGTCATATTGATATATCAAACCCATATCAACCAGTATGGAACTTCTTACGTGAATACATACAGAAATATGATTCAGTAATAATATCTTCAGCTGTATTTGCGAGGGACGACTTAAAGAATCCCCAGTTTATAATTCCTCCATCTATAGATCCCTTGAGTATAAAGAATAGAGATATTCCAGAGATTACAGTTAAGAGAATCTTGTATAAGTTCGACTTAGATCCAGGTAGACCTATTATAAGTCAAGTATCAAGATTTGATAGAGCAAAAGACCCGTTAGGTGTTATAAGGACTTATAAATTAGTTAAGAAGCATGCAGATGTACAGCTAGCTTATGTAGGTAGTCCAGCATCAGATGATCCTGAAGGAGAGATTGTGTATAGAGAGACTGTTCAAGCCGCTGGAGATGATAAAGACATTAAGCTTCTAATGTTACCTCCTAATAGCGATCTAGAGATTAATGCATTCCAAAGGGGATCAACTGTAGTCATGCAGAAGTCCATTAGGGAAGGGTTTGGTCTGACTGTTAGCGAAGCACTATGGAAGAAAAAGGCTGTAATAGGTGGTAATACCGGAGGTATACCCTTACAAATAATTCATGGCGTGAACGGATATCTTGTAAATACTCCGGAGGAAGCAGCACATTACGCACTATATCTAATAAGACAAAAGGATATAAGAGAGAAGTTTGGAAAAGCTGGAAGAGAACACGTAAGGAGAAACTTCCTCATAACTAGGGAGCTCAGGGATTATTTAATGGTAGCTACTCTTGCTTTAGGGGCTTAACTTGATTTTAGTACTAATTAATTTCTTATTATCTTTAGATCATTTAGGAGAAGAGGTAATAATGTATAGGGTATTGTTGGTAAAGCTCACTACATTTGATCACTTAATACTTAAAGAGGTTATATGTCACTTGAGGAAATTGGGCTTCGAAGTTCATTATCTCAATGAAGTTGTGCACCTTAACATGCTTATGTTTAACTGGGACAGACTACAGTATGATGCTGAAAAAATTGTAAATTATTTATCCGAAAGATTCTCAGATTTTCCTTATGACTCAATTATAGCTATTGGTCATTTAAATGTATACATAAATAACGAGAAGTACGTTATAGGACTTCACAAAGAAAAGATAGGTATTGTTTTCTCTTATAAATACGAGGATGAAAAAGGAAGTATAGATAAGTTTGTATCCAGAGTTAAAAAAGAGATAGTACATGAAATAGGACATACTTTAGGACTAAATGATTGTTCAACTCCAGGCTGTGTTATGAATGAGGTAAATTCGGTTGAGGATATAGACAAAAAAGATTATGTTTTTTGTCCCAAATGTACAGCTTTGTTATTAAATATCAACAACAAAGGTTAGTTCATAACCATTATTGGTCTTTACTATACTCATTTCGTGATAGGTCATGGCTTTTACAACTGTTCTCCTTTCGTGTTTATCGGGGTTAAACTTCTCCCCCCACGCTATTGCATTAAGTCTTAAGTTCTCGAGATCTATTTTTACCTTAAATTTTCCAAAAAGAAGTAGTTCGGAATCATAATAAACTAATAAACTCTCTATCCATCTATAAAGTAAATTTTCAAGATCCATTCCGTTAATCTCTATTTCTCTACTTTCCTTAGGTTCTACCTTAGAAGTGTCTGTCATTACTTCAAACACAGCTAGAGCAGCATTTTCAAAGGCCTCATTTAGATCCCTTCCATAAGCCTTAATCCCTATGTCTGCAGTATGGTCAAAAAATTCGTATTTTTTACCGATTGACATAAACCCAAGAAATTAAAAGGAAGCAAAACTTTAACTTTAACTGATATTAAATGGGAGGTAGGCAAAGAACTACAATTTTTATGAATAAAGAGGTCAAGAAAGAGGGTAAAAAGGGAACTACTACTTCACAAAGCGGCGGTAAATAAAACTCAGAGAAAATAAAATAGCAAGTGATAACAGTATTCCAAAGAACATTATATAAATATTTTTTTGATTATTTATATAAAATATCATAGAATCTATGATTAATAATATACTAACTAATTCGTATGATTTCACTTCTTACACCTCAGTATAAGTCTATAGGTAAAGGTAATCTACTACCATATCCAGATATTAGATTAGATAAACCCGCACTAAAAGCCAGTAGTAGAAATATATAAATTGAAGGGCCTAGAATCAGCGAAGTAATTAGATGAGGCAATACCTGCTGGTAAAAGTATGAGTACATATCGTTTTGGCTTGATGGAGGTACAGAATAGTTTAAGGGGTTAAGCCCTAAGTTATCAAGGAACTGGGGTAAATAAGGTAAACCTACGTAAAATACTATAGAAGTTCCTATCATGGCACCACCTGCACCTCGTCCTATCCTGAATGGAATTGCTAAGAACAGTATTCCTAAAGCTATTAGAACCCCTACATATTGATATATCAAATTTGATATCGAAATTAAACTTTCAGTGTAAGTGATAATTGTAAGTAGAATAGACATAAGCTGGCCTAAAGGGATTGTCAAAACCATACCTGCCTCGGTAATATTTAGAGTTGCTATTAATATCTTCAAAATAGCATATAATACTTCCTCAAAATTCAATACTTGGTTTAACCATATCACATAATTAGACCAACTAACCCCTAACATGTCTAATAATTGAGTTAAGAAAGAAAGGACTGCTAAGTAAATGCTATTCCATACTATCACGTAAATAGCATCCGTTATAAGTCTAGGAGCCCATTTTTTCACTCCATATATAGGAATAGGAAGGCCGTAAATTAAGGAACCTAAAAAATAGGTTAAAGTGGCAAGAAGCTGTGCATAATAAAGTATGTTAAATATATTGTACATTTCTCACACCTGCCTCACACCTGCGATGCCACATATGATATTAGATAGAACACAGTACTCCCTATTGCTAAGAAGAAGGCGGCTATTATAGCATCCTCAAGAATATCTTGTCCTCCTCTTTTTATCCTAAATATAGGTATTGGTGAACCTCTGAGGGCCCACCCAACAGCCCACGCTAATATGAAGATACTCCAGCCTATTTCAGTGACTGTTCCAGTTAAATTTGTTATAAAAGATTCTAACGTCATTTCTCAGTCGAAAATATCATTTTATTTTAACGTGAGGGAGATAACTGAATTTGTTTTCCTTTTAGATACTCAACTATTACGTTAACTATAGATGAAGGTGTAATATTTTCAGTATTTATTACTAAATCAAAAACAGAGAGATCCAACATATCTATACCATAATATCGTAAAAAACGGTCTCTATGACTTTCTTCCCTTTTTATTATTTGATCCAATGCTTCGGCTTCTGATATGTTATCTCTTTTGGCTACTCTCTGAGCCCTAGTATGTAGGGATGCTGTTAAATACACTGTTAAATCCGAGTAATTATGAAATAGCCATCCTGCAATATGGGATTCTACTACTAAGTTTTTGCTTGTTCTTATTATGTTAAATAATTCCATATCTATAGCCTTATCAATGTTAAAGTCTTTTTCAGCCATTTTATTCAGTTCGATTAGTGATAACTTTTTCTCTTCTGCCATCTTTCTGAAAATCATTCCTGCCGAAACATATTCTATCTTTAAAGAACTAGCCAAAATCTTAGCTACAGACGACTTACCACTACCTGGAGGGCCACTTATTATTATTAACATCAAAACCCTCTTACTGCTAGTTTTATTAATCTTTCTAAACAATTATGACATAAATAACCTCCAAAAGGTCTCTCAGGCCTCTTTTCAGTTTTACTGTACTTATGAATCTTATTGGTTTTTACGCCTCTTAAAGGCTTTTTACATATTGCACACAAGGCTTGTGAATTTTTCTTATCCTCATAATGAGTTACCGTTCTTCCAGAAGGTGTTCTAACCTGAACCTTTCTCAACGACCTTGACCTTTGCTGAGGAGAAGGCATGTTTAAATGAATTTATCCTAAGTTTATAAAAGCTTTGGTCTCCTTAATGACAAGGGCGTAAACAACAAGAATGACAGAATATAAACGAACAAGTTATTTATCTCGGGCTTACCGTTGATTGGGGGAGTGACTATAGTAGAGTATGGAAAATACACATAGGAAGGGTATATATAGTTTAGAACTATAACTAAACCTACCATATAAACCATTATGACTGTTAATGACTGGAAGAACATATAATTTCTCAACTTGTTAGTATAAGTCTGAACTTCAGAGGATATAGCTCTCATTACTTTGTTTCTCCTTTTGTTAGAGGTGATAGAGGATATTCTATCTTCGTACTTTCTTATTAACAATATTGTTTCAGTCATTTTTGGATTTAAATAAAACCTATACCATAGATATAGAATAAAGTTAAATAAAAAAGATATAAAAAATATTTCTAAAATTGTATAAAACATCTAGCAGTTCACTTCATCGACCTTATTATTTCATTTGCTGCTATGCTCGGATCCCCTTCAGCGTTAATAACTACCTTCACAGTAGCTCCCACCAGTACAGCAGAGGCCATAGCAGCGTATCTAGCAAAGTTTATAGTCTCAATAATTACTTTCTCATCGCTATAGTCTGTCCTGCTTCTCGTCGTATCCCTTTTCTGTCTTTCAAGTATTAACCTAGGTTCCGCTTCAAGTAGGAATATAATATAGGGATTTATCTCTTCAATTACGTATTTCGGTAGACCAGGTAGATAACCCGAAGGAGTTTTAATGACAGCATGTGTGTCAATGAATAGCATACCGTCTCCTCCTTCTTTTGCCTCTTTAGCAATGCCTTTAGCTGCATCAATTTGAAGTTGCCTCTGCTTCTCTACTGGAAGTTTTCTCATCTCATCCCTATTATTTACATAACCAAGGCTTATTGCAGTCTTTAACATGAAGTCACCATAGTTGATTATCTTGTTATTTATACCTTCTTTATCTAAAATTTCCTTGACTTTTTGTAGAACAGTAGTTTTACCTACACCCGGAATACCAGTTACTATACCTATTTTCAACTCTCACTCACCAATAATTCTCTTTAATAACGGGTACATCTCTAGTGTCCTCTCATAGGCTAATAAATTATAGTATTGAACCGCTATAGTAACAGCTAATAACAATCCTACTCCAGTTCCATATACACCTAGAAATGTTGCTAACACAGCTATTACACCGACAATAAGTGAGCTGTAGAACCCTAAGGGGTAAATATATTTAGCTAAGATAGATTCAATAACTTTCGGATTATTCCTCATACCCGGTATTTCTACTCCAGCTTCCACCATTTGTTGAGCTTGTGTAGCTGGATCTAGCCCAGCAACATCAATCCATAATATTCCGAAAACTATCGATAGGACTATAAATACAGCAGCATATATTACCGCACCTACCGGATCTAGAACTAAAGCGTATACGCTGTGAGGTATATTTGAAGGAGGGAAGAAGAAAGCATTAGCTATATCCCCTAGTATTGTTCCAGCAGCAGAAGATACTCCAGAAGCTATTGAGGCAAATAATTCAAAATCAGCACCCAGAACGCTTACAAATATAACTGGAATGCTACTTACATACAAGAAGTTTAAAGGAATGGTACTTCTTATACCCCTAAGTCTAGGACTAGTAACCGGAATTTGTACATTAATATTAGTTAAATAAATTATTAACAAAATTAATGCAATAGTTGATATTAACCCTACTAAGTCCGGCTGAAATGGCGTTTTTGTGCTAGTGTTCACAATTAAGTTAAGCAAATTCTTTCCAGATACAATATACGATACTAAAGTTGGGAAAAATCCAACTGGCAAATCTTGGTTTTGAACATTAGCTATTCCAAACATATCCCAGAACATTATTTTTGTTACACCAGCGAGAATGAACAAGCTTATCCCTGATCCTAAGCCCCAACCTTTCTGGATCATTTCATCTAAGAGCAAAATTATGTATGTCGCTACTATTAATTGGGCAGTCACTATCGCAGCTAAAAGTAGGCTACTAGTGGCTTTTGTAAATACATATCCGAAAAGAGCTGACTCCACGATAATGAATATGAAAGCTAATCCCTTTTCAGCTTCAGTAAACTTGATCTGGTCTTCCTCATTTGCTAAATCCATCTCTATAAGTTTAGAACCAACAAGAATTTGCATTATAAGTCCTGACGTAATTATAGGACCTATTCCCAATTGGGCTAAAGTGCCTTGAGAAGATGCAAAGATTATTTGTTCAGCTAAAAAGTTACTTAAAAAAGAATTTGTAGATGAGACACCATACAAGGGGATTGATGACATTACTAGATATACAATAAGAGCGATAAATGACCACATTAACTTTTGGCTCAAAGAAGGCTTTTGCTTAGGTTTAGTTACAGCTGGTAAGTATTCCCCTAATTTTTCTAAGAAGTCAACAAAACCCATTGTAATCTAAAAAGCCTTACTCCTTTGAGGTTAATATAATTTCTCCTCCTAATTGTTTGACCTTTTCGACAGCTTTTTCCGTAGCATGTTTAACTTTTATTACAACCTTAGAAGTTAAACTACCACCAGCAAGTAACTTCTCATATCCATATTTCTCTAAATCTATTACTTGCTTACCATTTTCCTCCGTGAGTATAATTGTCCCATTGTCTATTAAAGTTTGAAGTTTTCTTAAGTTAATTGAATTAATAACTTTAGACGTAGGATTCCTAAATCCGTGCTTACCATACCAGCCTTCTCCATACTTAACTAACCAAGACCACTTCTCCTTATGCATTCCTACAGTTCTTCCACCTTCCGCACCTCTATCCCTATGCTGCCCTTTTGTTCCCCATCCATGTGTTCTGTATCCCCTATACTTCCTACTTTTCTTTTCTTTTCTTACTACCATCTTACACCATCCTCTTAATCAATTCATTAATTTTTTCTCCTCTATACCCAAACTCTCCCTTTGAACCATATGGTCTATTAACCTTTCCCTTAAATCCTCCTTTAGGAGGATGTAAAGTGATTGGAAGCTTAAAATAATTATCCAGCTTATTTAATTTCAGTTCGCCCTCTTTTACCTTCTTAACAAACTCTGTGTATCCGCTTAACTTCATAACCTTAGTCACAAACTCTTCATTTACCTTTTTCCCGTCAATAGTCTTCAGCCTTGTTAGCAATAAGTTCAGACCTTCATCATTTAGCTCTCCCCAAGTTACATAGGGGGCAGTCAATTTCAACATCCCCTCCAACGCTGAGCTCTTCGGATAGATCATTGCGCTAAACCTTTGTTTTAGCCTTAACATCTCTAGAGTGTCTTGAATGTACCACGGTGTTGCAGCCCAACCCCTTATTCTTATGATACCAACAAGCTCAGTCATTTCTTTCTCCCCCAATCAGTTGGAGTTACAAACTTGTAAGTATTGTATAAAGCATTATAACCAGCTTTAATAAAGTTCTCCGTTGTAAACGTTGAACCTCTAGTACGCGACCAAACGTCCCTTATTCCTGCATAAGTTAATAATGTCTTCAGAGCAGGGCCTACAACTAAGCCTGTTCCTTTCGGTGCAGGTAATAGGAACACTTCCACACTACCTGCTTTACCATAAACTTTGAAGGGAAGGCTATGAGATTCACCACACGTACACTCCCAACTACCGCATCCTCTCCTTACTGGGATAATATTAAGTTTCGCATTTCTTACAGCCTTTTGGATTGCGACTCTCAGTTGTTTAGCTTTTCCAGTGCCGTAGCTTACGTAACCATCCATATTACCCATTACTATAAGTACCTTGTACTTCGATATTTCTCCGGCATCAGTTTGCTTTTGTACTATCTTTATGTCCAAAACTTCATATTTTAATTTAGGTAGTAAAACGTCTACTATTTCTGGCTCCACTATTGGATAATTCTTTTCGAATAATTCTTTCATTGAAGTTATCTTCCCTTCTTTAACCATCTGCCCTATCTTAGTCCTAGGTTTCCACTCCTCTGGATTTAAAACTGGAACTTCTTCTGCCATTATGAACCCGCCTCCTTTATCTTCTTTAGGACTTCCTCAAAATGTTGAGGAAGATTTTGAGGATCTAAGCCTCTAGCCATATATCTTGAGAATAGTTTCTTATAAAGCTCCGGGTTCTCGGATTGTAACTTCTTAGCATATTCGGATATATGTACACCTTTTACTCTTTCTTCAATATCTCCTAAATCTCCTACCGGAATTTGTAAACCTGCGTCTATCGCACCTTTTATTGCTGCGAAGATTCTTCCTCCTTTTGTCGGTACAAATAAGCCTATATCAGCAACCGCATTCTTAACTCCAGCTTTAAGAGCCCTTAACCCTGCTAAATAGCCCGTAAGATAAGCTGCAGGCGTATTGTTAGTATCTCCCTTCCATCCGTACTTCTTCACTAGTTCTATCGAGTGAGCTACAGCTAACATTACGTCCCCCTTAGGATCGAATTTAGTAACATCAATTATTACATACTCGTTAGTTATTCTAGGTACAAACCTTATCGCGTTGTTGATGACGTATACATATCTCTTATAATAATTAGTTTTACCTTCTCTTCTCCTTCTATACTTAACCTTATAATTTGAACCGTGAGCCATCTATTCCACCTTATAACCTAACTGATTTAGGAACGTTTTAACATCATTCAAGCTCTTAAACGCATTCCCCTTTGCTCTCTTATAAGCTAACCTATAAGCCTTTTTATCGATTATATTATTATCCCTCAACCACTTGAGGTATTTTCGTATCTTTCTTATTTTGGAAATCCATAATTCTTTCTTTCCTCTCCTAGCACCAGCTTTACCTTTTCTACTACCTTCCTTACGCCTTTCTCCTCTTTTTCTCTTTTTCTCTTTTCTCTCTTTGAGTCTACCATTACTAATGCCCTTACGTTCCTCTACTATTATCTTACCATCTTTTATCAGCTTTTTTACATCTTTTCTCGTTAAGGCTTCAGCTATTTCATCAAGATACTCTGGATTAAATTTGACGTTGTTCTCTCCAACTTTCTTTATTTGTGCAGCTAACCTCCTCTGTAAGGCCAATTCTGGCATATTTATCACCTATTGGACACACGAATACCTAATTCATCAGCCCTCTTTAATAACTCTAACCTTTTCTTTAACCCTAACCTGCTACTTAAAATAACGATAACCTTATCCTTCTTATCCTTTACTTTTTCTAAGTCAGTAACGGAACTAACTACTACGGGAATAAGCCCTGAGGGATGTAGACCTCTGATCTCTTTAGGACTACCGTAGCCAATTTTTACTTTAGGAGCATACCCCTTTAACTCTAATCTCATTGCGTTATCTATTCCCTTTGGCCTCCTCCATGTCTCTTGTCTCCCTATTCTATAATACTTATCCCAATCGTATCTGTAGAAATCTGGTTTAGAACTTCTTATTTTTTCTATTTCTTCCTTAATTTTATAAAGTTCTTTACTTCTCATTGCCAATCACCTCTTTCTTATACATGAAAATACCATCTGAGAACACTCTTCTATCGTATCCTGTTATCTTTGCTGCCCTTTCAATGTTAGCAGCAGTCTGGGAGACATTATAAACATCAATACCTTCTACTTCAATATCCTCTCCTTTTACAGTTACTTTAACACCAGGTAGAATTTTAGCCCTTCTTACGTTTTTCTCACCTATTAAATTAGTTATTTGAACCTCGTCTCCAACCACCTTTACCGTCATTGGAAAGTGAGTATATATTATCTTTAAGTAATACCTATAGCCGTTAGTAACACCCGTTATCATATTTTCCATATGCGCTTTAATCGAGTAGAATAAGGACTTCTTTCTCCTATCCGCAAATGTAGTCTCTAAAATTATCTTATTGCCCTCTTGCCTTATTAAAATCCCTTTTGCATAACCGAAATCTTTTTTGATCTCTCCCTTAGGACCTTTTATTACCAAAGTAGTGCCTTCTAATCTTGCTGTTACTTTTTCAGGAATCTGGATCTCCTCATATAAATACACTGCCTTCATCCTACCACCCTATTCAATATACATACCCAAGAGCGACTCCACCTATCCTTTCTTTTAAAGCTTCCTTATGAGACATCACTCCTTTCGAAGTCGATATTATTAGTATTCCTATCTCTTTAGATGGTAAGTATTTTCTAACATAGTCTTGGAGAGTTAACAAGTCTTTATAGGTGAGGGGGTATCTAGGCGTAATAGGACCACACTTATTTATTCTACCCAGTAACTGCACTGTTATCTTACCTGCTCTACCATCATCAATATATTCGAACTCACCAATGTAACCCTCTTTTTGGAGCACTCTGAGCACATTTATTATTAGCTTTGATGCAGGGATGATTATTGCCTGCTTCTTTCTCCTCACTTCATTATTATAAAGTGTAGTTAACGCATTTGCGAGAGGATTTAAGGAAGGCATAACTGTCACCTCGTTTTCTTAAACCCCATATTATACGCGACTTCCCTAAAGCATTGCCTGCACAAGTATATTCCGTATTTTTGAATTACAGAGTCTCTACTACCACATCTTTGGCAAAATTGAACTCCTCTACCATGCTTTCTCTCGGCCGGAGGTCTATACTTACCCATATCCCTCACCCTTCTATTATTGTCACATTAAAGTTTTGCTTAAGGAATTCCATTGCCTCTTCTTTAGTTACCCTATGCCTCTTAGGTATCCTTGTATACTTTCTTCTCCTCCTCATAACCCTATAGCCAGGTCTTATCAAAGTTATGACGACATCCATACCAAATATACCAACCTCAGGATCATACCTAGTACCTGGTATTAAAACGTGCTCAGCAATTCCAAAACCTACATTTCCATAATCGTCAAAACTTGATGCCTTAATTCTGTAGTTAACAGCAGCTAATGCTTTCTTAAGAAATTCTACAGCCTTTTCTCCCCTTAGAGTCACCTTAACTCCTATTGGTGCTCCTTTTCTTACACCAAATTCTCTTATTGATTTTCTAGCTTTAGTATATACAGGCTTAGCTCCAGTTAAATCCTGTAGTAATTGATAAGCTTTCTGTAATCTTTCCCCTGACTCCCCTAATCCTATATTCACCGTTACTTTATCAAGAATAATCTTTCTCATACAGTTTTTCTGAACAACCTGCTCAGTCATAACTTCACCCCTACATTTGGATCTAACTCGTTTTCTCCTAAGGCCATCACATTTATAAGATTAGTCTGATAAGTTGCATTATTAGATTCGAGAGTTACTATACTATATACTCTTCTTTTATATTTAGCCCACTGTATACTCTTTATTTTACCTACTATACCGACGTTTTTACCTCCCGTTATTATGGCATAGTTTCCTTCCTTTATCGAATAACTCCTGATAATATTTTGCGAAGGTATCTCAATTTTTAATGTATCAAGAGTAGATAAATTATAGTCTTTTAATTTATCTTTAGATATCAACACATTCCTACCATCTTCGAGATTTAGCTGAATGTCTCCACCTTTTTGAGTAGTCTTATTCAAAATTCTGACAAATTTATATCTAGCGTCTTCTTTACTAATGGTTACTATATCTAGGAACCTTATATTATTCGGAACAAGCCTTACTCTTATATCAGCCGATGGTATTTCAACTACGTCCATCAGACCTACTGGATATTTATAATCCCTTCTAACTCTACCGTCTACAAGTACTTTACCATCAAAAATTACCCTTTTTGCCTCCCTCGTCGTCTCCGCTATTTTTAGATAGTATTTTAACAGAATAGTTAAAGGTATACTTTCAGATAGCTTATGAGGGCCAGCTGAAGCCCTAATTATCCATTTATACTCTTTTTTAGGTGCCTTTAGGAACCAAGGAGCTTCAAAACGTGTAATGTGTACCATTTCAACTTCCCTCCTTTTTATCCTCTTTTCTCTTTAGATACTCCTCTCTAGCTTTTCTTTTTCTATCGATAGCAGCTACTCTCTCTTTGTCACTGATATCTAGCTTAGTTATCATGACTTTAGAGGCATGAACCCAAATGAAAACAGGTGTTCCGTCTGCTTTCTTCCTAGTTAAACCTTCTATTGCAATTCGTCCTGTCTTAGTATTTACGTCAATAACTTTACCCTCATATCCTATGTGTTCTCCCCTCATAACTTTCACGGTATCACCCTTTCTTACCGACAATCTTTTAATTCCATATTGTTTCTCTAAATCCTCTGAAAGTCTGGCTGTTAGTAACTTATGTCTTAGATGCTTAGGTGGCTCCCTTATTAATCGTCTTTGCTTAACCGGCTTAGATGAAACCATTTTAAATCACCATGGTAGCTATACTTGCTACTTTAGGCCATCTTTCAGCAGCTTCTCTAGCAATAGGCCCTCTAATTTCCGTACCTTTAGGAGTTCCATCAGGGTTCACTATCACTACGGCATTATCTTCAAAAGATATCCATGTCCCATCTGGTCTTCTAAAGGGCATTCTCTGTCTTACTATGACTGCCTTGAACTTCTGTTTCCTTACTTCTGGAGTCCCTTTCTTAACACTTACCATTACTAGATCAGCTATGTTAGCAAAAGGAACCCTCCTTAACACTCCTCTATATCCATAAACTCCAATTATCATAGCTTCTTTTGCGCCACTATTATCTGCAACAATTACTCTGCTGTAATGTTGAAGTGCGGGGGTGAAGCCTTTCCTACTTCCTAAAACGTTTAACTTCTCAGGCATGGATCTCACCTAGACTTTCCTAAAACCACAAATGATACTGACTTAGCTATTGGTCTAGATTCCCCGATTATAACTTTATCCCCTTCCTTTACATCCAGGCAAGGAGGTATATGAACGTGAATCCTACTCCTACGTCTTTCGTATCTCTTGTATTTCGTATTGTAATATAAATACTCTCTTTCAACTACTCCTGCCCTCATGGCTCTAAACTTTATTAAAATACCATCCAGTATTAACCCTCTTACTCTTAAACTCCCATGGTAAGGACAGTTTTGATCATCACAAACTTTTGAAGGAACTTCTACACCCTCTATGCCCACGCTTTTAACCAGCTGACCTTTTTTACCCATCACATCCACCTTTTCTCAGGTTTACCAACTAACTTGATCCCAGATACCACAAAAAATCTACCTTTAAAATTTATCGCGTAAATTCCATTTTCTTTTAAGAGCCTGACTTTCCTTTTATCGAAGCCTACAACTAAAGTCTTATATGTTTCATCTATTATAACTCCAGTTTTACTTAGTAGAGAAGAATCAGGATAGGATAAAATAGTAACTTTTGCGCCAATCAAATCCACTATTGTTTAGCCTCCTGTTTTGAAGAAGGCTGGGAAGCAGTTTGTTTGGTTTTCCCTTTCTTTTTCTCAGCCAAAACAGTCAATATTCTTGCGATATCTTTTCTTGTATTCCTAATGGCAGCCGTATTCTTTAAAGTCCCTAATCTTGCCTCAGCCCTCAGCCTTAACATCTGCGACTGCAACTCTTTTAATTGATCGAGTAACTCTTTCACATTTTTTTCTCTAAGTTCCTTTGGATTTAGAGGCATCTTTAGCTACCTCCTTTGTTTTCATCAATAAAACTCACATTTGTAACTGTAACAGTTCCTCCTTCTTCTCCTCCCTTTGGTTTTTCTCTCAGTTCTATCTTATCCACACTCTTCATAGGCTTTGTAATTATAACTTCAACACCATATACGCCTGGTTTTAGCATCGCGATCGCTATTGCCCTATCTATAATCCTTTCTAACTGCTGTCCGCTCTTATACACAATTCCTTCTTTAAGCTTTTCATATTTCGCTCTCTCGGATGTTAACTTTCCGCTCACTACAACTTCTGCACCATAAGCACCAGCTTTCATAATTCTCCTAATCGTTATGAACGCAGCTCTCCTGAAATGATATCCTTTTTCTAGAGCTATTGCTAATCTAAATGCCATAACTCTAGCGTTAAGTTCTGGATTCTCAACTGTTGTTACGGTTATTTGTGGATTTTCTAACCCAAACAGTTTTTCCAAAATCTGTGCTAACTGCTTAATTGTCTTACCCTGCTTCCCTATAATGAAAGCAGGCCTCCCCGCATATATAACAACTCTAGTCCCAATAGGAGTTTTTATTATATCTACGCCAGCATATTCTGCATTGTAGAACTGCTTAGCTAAATATTCGTCTACCTTAACCTTAATCATAGACTTTTGTAGGAAATACTTCTTTACCAAAACCATATTTACTCCACCTCAGCCAAAACTACTTCAATATGAGAAGTGTATTTATACTTACGTGTTGCTCTGCCAAAGGCTCTAGGCATAAACCTCTTTATAGTTACTCCTTTATGAGCGGCTATGTGAACTATCCTTACATTATCAATATCTAGTCCTTTTACGGATGCATTATTTTCAGCATTTTGTAAGACTTTAAGTACGTACTTTATTGCTTTTCTGGGGTATCGACCGCTCTTAACTTTCCATTTCTCTGATATATTCGACTTGTGGGATGCACCGTGAGAATATCTCCAAAAAGGTAATGCCTCTTCTTGCCTTAGTACTCTCTCTAGGAAAGCTTTAGCTTCATTTAATTTCATACCTCTCACGGCTTTACAAACATTATATAAATCACGTATTGAAGCGTCCACGTTCTTTATCACAGCTTTAGCAATCCTATCTTCGGATATGGATAGTTGAGGATAAGTCCATGAAGCCATATTTCATCCCTTCATAGCCAGGAATAGGCTTGATCTAGTCGCCTTTAACCCAGGTTCGCCGTGTTCTACCTTCTTCGTAGTTATTGAGAACTCACCCAAGTAATGACCTATCATCTCAGGCGTTACTTGAAACTCAACGAACTCCTTACCATTATAAACTGCAAACTTCAAACCCACCATTTCAGGTAATATTATCATATCTCTCACGTGAGTTTTAATCACCTTATTATATTTTCCTTCTCTCAAATATTTTCTTATTTTTTCTAGAAGTCTTCTTTGCCTATCAGAAAATCCTCTAACTAGAGACCTTCTTTGCCTTGCAGGTAAGAGCTTTATAAATTCATCCATAGGCATATTTACAAGTTCGTCTAACGTCTTACCCCTATATTTGAACTTTTTCCACTCTGATGGATATTCTATTGACACGTAATCACCCCGAATTCATATTTAAAAGTTAAATAAAAAATCATGCTCCCTCACGCCTTCCAGTCCTTCTAGCTGCTATGTGGCCAACTTTCCTGCCTGGAGGTGCATTCCTTGAAACAGTTGATGGCCTGCTTACGCTCTGATGTAATCCACCACCATGTGGGTGTGATACAGCATTCATAGCTACACCCCTTACATGTGGCCATTTAGTAGCCTTAACTTTATATTTCCAATAATTATTCCCAGCTTTTAATAACGGTTTCTCTGTAATTCCTCCCCCGGCTATTACACCAATAGTCGCTCTTGCAGACGCACTTACCTGAACTATTTTTTCTGAGGTAAGCTTTATTAAGACCTTGTCGCCGCTTCTTCCTATTATAGTTGCGTAAGTACCAGCAGCTCTGGCGAATTTACCACCATCCCCTCTGGTCTTCTCTACATTACAAACTACTGTTCCCTCTGGTAAATTGCCTACTTCAACTATATTACCGTTACTAACTGGAGCATTACTTCCTATCTGAATTATTTGACCTACTGTAAGTCCTTGAACAGCAGGAATGAAGAACGTCTCTCCAGTATCTAACTTAATCTGTGCAACCGGTGCATTTACTCCCGGATTATGCAGTATGTCTGTTACCTTGCCTTTATGATCCCCAGTAACATTGGGATACCTTGCAGGACCTACTCTCCTCCAACTGGGGCTTCTGAAATTAATTCCTCCGCGTCCTGCTCTTTGTTGGAGTAACTTCTTACCCATTTACATCACCTTACAATATACCTAATTTGTGGGCTATTTCACTCGCATTAAACTCTTTCTTGAGCTTAACATATGCTTTTTTCTCTCCAAGCGGTGTAATGAGTGTGTTTACTTTTTCTACTTTTACATTAAACATGTTTTCTATCTCTTTCTTGATTTGAGGTTTTGTAGCATTTTTATCAACTATAACTGTCAGGGTATTCTGAGACTCAAGTAGCCTAATAGCTTTTTCTGTAGCTAAAAACTCTTTAACTATCATGAAACCACTCTCCCTTGTAATCTTTTAGACAAGATATCGATAGATGACTTCGTATATATTGTTAACCTACCGGGATGACCGCCCGGAGCTAAATGAATAACACTTACTAAATTTGCCGCAACTATATCTACTCCCTCTATGTTTGAGCCAGCTTTTACAATAGGAGCCTTAATGTCTGAAACAATTATAAGGGGACCCTTAGCCCTTTTATATCTCCTACCTCTCATTTTTCCTTTGCCCGCTCTTATTCTTACTCTATCTTTAACTCTTTCAATATCTTCATAAACGCCAAGTTTGGGGAATATCTCATTAACTAATACTTTAGCTTTATCTACCTTCTCTAAATCATCACTTACAACTATGGGGAGTTCTTGTGCTGAAAACCTATGACCTCTAGCTTTTACCAACTCTGGTAATGTGGTCGCTGCAAGTGCACTTATCACTGCTAATCTTTTCTCCTTTTCATTAACTTCCTCGACTATTCTCTTTTCTACGGTAGGAGGAAATGTTAATCTTCCACCCACGGTGTTCGGAGCTAGTGCTGCTTCTCCGCTCTGCTTAACTCTAGGAACCCTTGCTAATCCTAGGTTTATCCCAAAGCTTAATGCACTTGTCCTCTTTCCTGCCATAGGATCTCTTCCTTTGGGCTGAAGGGATTTCGTAAATTCAGAGATAAATACTCTCCTTATTAGATCTTTTCTAACCGGGTAACTAAAGAAATATGGTAATTCTAACTCCCCTATTTTATTACCTTGAAGATCTAGGATTTGAATCTTTTTAGATACGAGTTCTAAATACATATTCTTCACCCTTGTTGGCTGGCCAGATTTACATATGTTATTTTAGGAGTTGACTGAGGAGTCCAGGAAGGTCTTATAGGATATCTCAAGAATAATGGCCTCTTCTTACTGCCTATAGTAGATCCTTCGATCACTAAGTACGTGTTCCTCACTAGACCGTAATTAACAAATCCTCCTGCTGGATTTATCTCTCTGGGATCTTCTCCTATCTTAAGTATCCTCTTATTATACTCGGTTCTTCTGTGGAAGCCCATCTGACCAGGTTGGGGAGTATAACTTGGAGTGGGTATTGAAGGACCTCTAGCACCTATTTTTCTGCTCCCTTTCCTGTGCTTATGCCATCTTGGTAACTCAACAACACTATACCTCTTTATTACTCCTTGGAATCCTTTTCCTTTTGTCACTCCGTTAATGTCGATCAACTGCCCTTCCTTGAACACATTTTTCACCGGTACTTCCTTACCTAATATTGATAGGGCATACTCGAGTTGCTGTTTTATACTACTACCTCCACCTATTTGTATCTCAGCTATATCGGGTTTTTTCTTCCCTAAAGAGGTAACCAGATAAGGCTGTGTTACAGTTAAAACTCGTAGGGCTATTATCTTGTCTAGATTATTTGTTATTTCGTCAAGTTTAGCCTTCATCTTTTCCTTATCTAATTTCAGATTAGTTATCTTTCTCTCGCTCAATACCTTCATTAGTTTATCATTAATATCACCCCAATATTCTGTTAGAACTGCTGGCTCTCCTTTTGAGTTAATGTAGTAAGCTCTCAAGGCAACTGGTATGATTGGCGGTGTTTCTAATACAGTAACTGGAACGTATATTTCCTTTCCGTAATTTGGAGAAGTTTGTTTATCATCGATCATGAAAATATGAGTCATTCCAGCTTTGTAACCGATAAAGCCGAGTAGCTTGGGCTCATTAGATTGAATTACAGGCCAGCTTTTAGGAGTTGGAAGGAACTCTCTAGACCTCTTTCTGGGACGCAAAGCTGCTGATCCACGTCTTGGCGAGGATAACTTACGATGACCCATTAAATTTCCCTCAGTCCCTCTTTCTTAAATTCCATTAGCTTATAAGTGTAACTATTTTAATTCAGTATGAAGTTAAGTAAAGCTAAGGAGGCGTGCAGAGCTTCTTCAGCTCTCACGTCCTTAACTCCTTGTTTCGGTATAAAATTTACTATAAACCCCTTAAAATCATGTAAGTCTCTCAAAACCCCGTGTTTAGGAGGACCAATTACTAAATATAACCCATTCTCTTCATATACCTCTCTAATCTTATCTTCAACTTGGCTTAGGTTAGCTCCAGATCTACTGGCTATAATTACATTATCTGAATGAGTTACTTTCTCGAGCATCTGTTGATAGGATATTAATCTAGAAGTAAACCCTTTATAATAAGGGTAAAAGGGGTAAGGTTTGACCTTCTTTGCCAAGCTATCACTTACTACAACATAATCAGAATCCAGATAATCGTATAAGCACCTAAGCCCGAAATCTCCCTTTTTACCCATACGGATCTCTCCTTCAATAAATTCTGACGAAACTTGATGAGATGGAATATTAAGAGGTTGAAGAAGACCGACCTTAGAGAGAGAGTTTCTTTTAGGAATGTACTTCTTTAAATAGGGAGGTGTAAGCGCATAGTCAGAAATTTCTTTAATCAATCTCCATTCTTTCCTCTCTTTCTCGGTCTCATATATCCACAATACTTCACTTACTCTAAACTCGACTAGAGTTCTTAGTATATAAGATAGTTTTATGGTGATCTCACTCAGTGAACTCTCTACGTCTAAAATTGAGATAAAGAGTAGAACGATTAATTTTTTCCTTCTAGGGTAGGGAAAAATCAAGCCTTACTTACTCCTATCGTATATGTTTCATCTTCTATTTCCCATTCTCTAATTAATTCTCCTTTTGCTTCACCGATTGTTATTTCTTTTGCTCTAGTCTCTTCTTTTATATAATTGAACCATTTATGTATTATAGATACTCTTTCTTCAGGCGCTTTTATTGTAAGATTTATATAATCGTTAACATTAAGGGATAATTCCTTCCTCATAAACTGTATTCTCCTTACAAGGTCTCTAATTATTCCTTCCTCTTCTTCCTCCTTGCTGATTTCTTTATTGATTACAATTACACCTTTATTGAACCTTGCAGAAACATAACCGGGCTGAGTTTCCTCTACAATATTGACGTGATTTACTTTTATTTGGACGGGTTGTCCCTCGACCACTGCTTCGTGTATTCCTTTGTTTACAATATCATTTGCAACATCTTCTCCGTTCTCCTCTATATAGGACACTATCTTAGCTGATAGTTTCTTGAATTCTGGACCTATAGTTCCTCTGTTAGGAACTGCCTTTACTTTGCTAAATCTCTTATAGCCCTCGATGCCTTCTACTTTAACCTCTTTTGAGTTAAGCATTGACCTTAATACATTAACTATGTTACTAACTAACTTAAGATCTTGCTCGGAAACTAAGAATATATACGCTTCTTTTATTGGCCACCTCAGTTTTATCTCAGCTTTAGCTCTAGCATTAAGACCAGCTTCAGCTATTTCTTTAGCTAGTTCAAATGCCTCCTCTATCTCTTTATCAATAAACTCTTCCTTTACCTCTGGTATCCTCTCCATACTAACTGACTCCAATCCGTCAACGACGAAGTCATGATAAATTTTCTCCGCTATGAAGGGAGTTACTGTAGACAGTAATATTAACGAACCTTTGAGAACCTGATACAATACATAGTACATCGCTATTTTATCAGGGTCATTAGCTTCATTCCATGCTCTCTTTCTGGTTAACCTAAGGTAAAACCTACTTATATCTTCTGTTATAAACGTCGTAACCTTATTAGCCAGTTCATGAACTTTATAGCTATTCATTGCTTCTGTAACTTCCCTTAACATTCTGTAGTACCTAGATAATAACCATTTATCTTCTGGTTTGAAGTACGGCTTTAATGATTCAAAAGTATATTGACTAGGATCGAAATTATCAAGGTTCATATAAGTTGATGCAAAAACGTAGACGTTCCATATTATGTTAAGATCCCTCCTGGTAAGATCTAAAGACTTCCACGAGAATTTAGCGTCCTCCCAGGTAGTGTTTCTCAATAGCCATAGTCTCAGAACGTCTCTACCGTACTTACTGATCACTTGAGAAGGCTCGACATAGTTCCCAAGGCTCTTATGCATCTCTCTTCCTTGTTCATCAAGCATAAACCCGTGAACTAAAACCGATTTGTAAGGAGCTTTATCTAGTAATATAACTCCAGCTCTTAAGAGGCTAAAGAACCAACCCCTAAGCTGGTCATGCCCTTCCAACACAAGATCTACTGGACCTATCTCCTGCCAGGTCTTTTCCCAATTCTCGCCTAAACTTGCAAAGAATGCTACACCGCTGTCAAACCACACGTCTGCAACATCGGGAACTCTTACAGCTTCTCCTCCACACTTATTACACCTAACTTTGACATTATCTATCCAAGGTCTATGAAGGTCTTCGGGTACTTCGTTTATTGCAACTTTTTTCAGCTCTTCCTTACTACCCACAACTATTGTATTACCGCATTTCTGACATACCCATATAGGCAAGGGTGTTCCCCAGAATCTTTGCCTACTTATGACCCAATCTCTAATTTCCTTAACCATATTTCCTATCCGGATCTTCCCCCACTCGGGAACCCAATTCACGTTGTTAATTTCTGACATAAGTTCGTTCTTGAGTTTAGACACACCGATAAACCATTGTTCTATAGCTCTTAGTATTAATGGACTCTTACATCTCCAGCATACCGGATATCTGTGAATTATTTTTCCAGCGTGCAGTAAAGCATTCCTCTCCTTCAGGTCATTTATTATTTCATCACCAACTTCCCTTACCTTTTTACCCTTGTATTTACCAGCCTCTTCAGTGTAGATTCCTTGGTCATTAACAAACATGAGAACGGGCATGTTATACTTTTTGCCTATTTCAAAGTCTACATCACCGTGACCTGGTGCTGAATGAACCAGTCCGGTACCTTCAGTTAAGGTTACATTCTCGCCTGCATCAACAACTTTATGATATCCTTCAGCTTTAGATTGTGCTGGTACTATATCTCGTAGAGGGTGCTCGTATTCTAACCCTATCAATTCACTTCCCTTAAATGTTCTTATTACTTTATACTCCGTTATTTCGGCGTCTTTCATAACTTCTCTTACTCTGTCCTTTGCGATGATCAAAATCTCACCCTTCACTTCAACCTCAGCATACTCATACTCTTTATTTATCATGACAAATACGTTAGCGGGGATAGTCCATGGCGTAGTAGTCCATATAAGCAAATATTTATTCGGAGATCCTTTAACCTTAAACTTTACATATATAGAGGGATCCTCGAGATCTCTGTACTCAGAAACTTCATAATCTGCTAATGTAGTTTCGCATCTAGGACACCAATGCAAGACGTGGACATCTCTATATAGAAGCCCTCTTTCATGTGCCTTCTTTATTACTGCCCAAGAGTTCGAAATATAAGTGTTGTCGAGAGTATAGTAAGGCTTATCCCAATCCATGAAGACTCCAACATTCTTAAAGTTCTGTGTTAAGGCTGAGGCGTTAGTTAACGCTAGCTCTCTGCATTTATTTATAAAGTTTGCAACCCCTATTTTTTCTATAATGTCTGATTTTTTCTGTATACCTAATTGCTTTTCGGTAGCAACTTCTATTGGTAGACCATGAGTATCGTAGCCTGGCTGGTCGTAAGTACGATAACCAGCTAATCTCTCGTAGCGTAATATGCAATCTTTTATCACTTTATTCCATACAGTACCTATGTGAGGAATGGGGCTGGAAGGATAAGGAGGTCCGTCTATGAACAAAAACTTTCTCGGTAATTTATTATTATATTCTTTAAGCTTTTTATATATATTATTATCATTCCAGTATTTTAATACTTCATCCTCCGTTTTTAGAGGATCAAATTTAGAATTTAGGGGTCTTATCTGACGCTGAGATAATTTACATCACCTTACTTGAATTATTAACTAACGTTATTTAAGCATTAACTTAGATAACGGGAAATCGCATTTATCAGCTCGTCCGTGGTACTGTTACCCCCTACATCAGGAGTTAGGTATTTCTTTTCCTCGTATACTTTATAAATAGCATTACGCAGAGCATCTGCAGCTTTTGCATATCTATCCTCTTTAGATAAATCATACATCCTATCTAGCATCATCGCCACAGACAACAAGAATGCCGTAGGATTTGCTATGTTTTTGCCAGCAATATCAAAAGCGGCACCATGAACGGGTTCGAATAAAGACTTTTTATCCCCAATATTTGCAGAAGGAGATATACCCAAGCTTCCAGCTATTTGTCCAGCCTCATCACTTAGTATATCCCCATAAACGTTCTCTGTAACAATTACATCAAACATATTAGGATTTCTCACCAAATTAGCGGCAGCCGCATCAACGTACATCTCAGAATAGTCGACTTTACCTTTTAGCACACTTCTACATGCCTCTGCAAATAAACCGTCAGTAACTCTCATTACATTAGATTTGTGAACGCATGTTACTTTCTTCTTTCTTTTTAAAGCTTCATTTAACGCCACTTGGGCTATTCTCACTGAGGCTTTCCATGTAATTATTTTCATACCTACCGCTACCCCGTCAGCCGCAATATACTCAAAGCCCTTATAAAGATCCTCCGTATTTTCTCTTACAACCAAAATGTCTACATTCGAGAACTTACTTTCAACATTTGGTAGAGACCTAGCAGGCCTTAAGTTGGCGTACATATCATACATAAGTCTTAGTTTTACAACTACATCAGCAGCCGACTCCCCTACGGGTCCCTTAAGGATCATATCAGCCTTATCTATAATTTTAAGACTTTCTTTAGGTAATGCCTCCCCGTATTTAGCTAGAGCCCTATCACCGGCCTCTACCTCTACGTAGTTTATAGGTAAACCGTATAGTTCATTGAGTTTAGCTAAGATTATTTTTGACTTTGACACTAATTCTGGACCTATTCCATCTCCTTGAATAAGGGCTACTGTAAAGCTCATTATGATAAACATTATAAACTGATTTTTAACCCTTTGGCATTAATTAATGCGACAAGATCCTTAAGAATTTCCAAAAGATTAGGAGATAGTCTCGCTATAGTTTTCACTTCATATTGTATCACTGTTGAATACGTTTCCAATTCCTCCTTTGAGTAAATATCAAGTCTCGTTACATGTACAAGTAGATCAATGAATAGTGAATCACTCCTACTGAACGCCTCATAGATAGCCCCTTCGTTAACTATTTTTACAAATCTATACTTGAAAATAGAGAATTCCTCTTTTACTTCCACCTCTTCGCAGTTTGAAAGAATACTTATGGAATTTTCTAAGTAAGGGATACCGTCGTATACTCTTTCCCCTAAGTCAGGACTCTTTTCGTTAAATAAAAGTTTATAGAAAATCATAGGATCGCGAGTAACGTTAATTATGCATGAGTTTCTGGCTTTTAGATTATAATAAGTTAGCGTATTCCTAAAAATTTTTGAAAAGTAATTATCTCCATCTCTAATTATACCAATAGGAGAAAGATTTTCAGATATACCTGAGGTTCCAAGTATGATCTCAAAAACTCCATTATGAGGGAATACCTTATTTATGTAATCTTCACCTACACTCATAAATATGGGATTATATGAAAAGGTAAAAGAGCTTTCACGATATGGGGAAGTAGTTAGCGGAGATAAGAAAGAAAAATACCTTGTAAAGCAAATTAAAGCTCAGTTTGAGTCTCACTTCGATGAAATTAAGATATACCCAACTGAAGTCCTTAGTTGGTCTAATAAGGAACTAGAAGTAGAATGTGAGGAAGGAAAAGTTCCTAAAAGCGAGATAGTTACACTACCTTACTCACCTTCAGCCGATCTTGAGACTGAGAATTATAAGATAATTAGTTTGAGTAACTTGACGGAACTAAGCGTAAAATATGGATTACTTAGTAACGAAGGAAAAGTACTAATTTTTACATTAAACGATGAGACTTTACGAAAGGTAGTTTTGAAAAATAGAATATTACTTCAGAATTCTCCTCAACCTCCACCTTATACTCCAGCATTTTTCGTAACCCAAAATGCGCTTAAATTTCTTAAAGGTAAATGCAGATTCTATACTGAGAATATCTTTAAAAATTCTATTGGTTACAATATAGAAGGTATATCTAACGGAAAGAATGATGAAAAAATATATGTTACTGCGCATCACGACCATTGGTTTTACGGTGAGCATGACGATCTCGTTGGAGTAGCGTTACTGACCGAACTCATGAACGAAAAGTATGATAATGAAATCCATGCTATATCATTTACTGCGGAAGAGAGCGGTTGTTATTTTGAAAGTTTCTCGTGGGCATGTAGCTCTAAAACGTTCGTGAAAAATAATGCAAAGAGTCTTGAAGGTACAAAGTTTGTTATTTCGCTTGATAATATAACCGACTCTCTCTATGTATACTACACGCCAATATTGTCTATACCCCTTTCTAATAGCATCACAGATGTGAGTTATCCGTCGCCTTACACAGATAGTTATAGATTCTTAAGTGCTGGAATCCCAACCATATCCTTTCATTCCATAAATTACAAGTATTATCATTCTAGTCACGATATATTAACAGAAGAGGAGGCGAAAATAATAGAGGATAAGATTATCCCTTTGATAACAAACACCTTAAGGAATACTAGGCTAACTTCATTGGAAGTTTTTATGAACTATATTAAAAACCAAGTTATTGAACTACCCGTAGAAATTAAAACACTACTTACTAACATTGAAGGTAAAAGATTTGATTATAATGCACTTCTTCCTCTTTATAAATCAATCCTCTATTCTAACGGAAAAATAAAAACCACAATATTCCATACGCTTAAGGGGATAAAAGAAAGTTACTTTGATGTTTATGTAGCACTAGAAGACTTTGGAGAAATAGAACACAAAGAAGGTTCTAACGAAGCCAATTATTCCATGTATTTAAATCGTCTATATAGAGAAGAGACTAAAAAATTTAGTGCTCTGTTATCAGATATATTCTAGAATATTTCTTCTAATTCCTTTAGACTATTCACGACATAATCTGCATATAATTCTGCGTATTTAACTTGCCCTTTTCTATCAACAAGTATAGCTCTTAATCCTGCTTTTTTAGCCGCTAAACAATCCTTTACTGGATCGTCGCCTACCATAACGCATGAACTAGTATTAAGGCCCATCTTTTCACAAGCAACTATAAACGGTTCTACATTAGGCTTAGGCTTGATATTATTTTCTCCTCCTATGATGATTATGTCGAAATAAGAAATTAGAGGAAACTTTGAAAGCCTTGATTTCTTATCTCCCCACTCTCCATCACTATTTGTTATTATGCCTAGTTTGAAACCTTTCTTCTTTAAGTACTCAATAAGGTCTATTGCATCCTCGTAAGGTACGTTATTGGATGCAATGCTCCAATAAATTTGCGTCCATTCGTATAAATCCTCCATCCCTGCTTTGATTCCCAACCTATCTAAAGCTGTCTGCCACCATATTTTTCTGTCATAAACACCTTCTTCATCTAAAGACTTAGCTATCTCAAAAACAACTTTTTTAATTTCATTTTTTTCAAGCTTATTATTTGAATAATTCTCTACTACGTAATTGTAAATATCATCTATCACCTTCTGTAATGCTTCGTGAGATTTTTCCTCAAAAGAGACCAATGTATTATCAAAGTCGAAAAAAATAGCATTAGTATTTCTAAAAACGTTAATCTCTTCCATATAAAATCACGATAAGAAGTCCTCAACTTTAGGTAATTGCTTGGGCTTTCCTTTTCTCTCTCTTATCTTCATAATGATATCAGTTAGTAAGCTGTCCGGAACTGGAGCCCATCTGCTAAACTCAGTTCCCCAGAATGCTCTACCCGCACTTGCTGCTCTCAATTCACTGGCTAATTCGAAAGACTCTGATACTGGGATCTCAGCGGTAATTCTGGCAACGTTCCCACTTTGAGTCATATCAAGTACTTTTCCTCTCTTCCTAGTTATAACTCCAGATACATTACCTACGTACTCCATTGGTACTCTTATGTCAAGCTTCTGTAAAGGTTCTAACAACGTGGGCTTAGCGGTTAGGAAGCCCGCAAAAATCGCATTTCTCACTGCTGGGTATAACTGAGCTGGGCCTCTATGGGCTGGGTCTTCATGTATTATTGCATCGTGAAGCACTACTTTTACTCCTCTAACGGGTTCAAATGCTAATGGACCCTCTCTCATAGCTAGCCTATATCCTTGGATTATAGTGTCCATTACTTCTCTCAGGTGTTGTACACCACTAGTTGCATCAACGAAGACGTTTATGTTTTCATCAATTGCCACTATCTTTTTAGCCTCGTCATAGTCCCAACCAGCATTATCTCTCAATATCTTAGCCATCTCTTTATTGTCCATATCCTCCTTTATTGTACCGTTCGCAATAAGCTCGATAGTCTCATTATTTAACGGCTCTACGCTTATATACAACTTATTGTGCTTATTGGGCGACTTACCTTCAAACACTTGACTCTTAGCTCTTATGCTCTCTCTATAAACTATAATTGGTGGTGTTGTTACTACGTCTACACCGTAATTCTCTTTTAGTAGCTGTAACGATACTTCTAAATGAAGGAATCCCATACCTGAAAGCAAATATTCGCCAGTCTCCTCATTAATTTTTACAACTAAGTTCGGGTCTTCAATACTTAGCTTTCTTAATGCATCAATCATCTTAGTTAAGTCTTTCGGATTCTTCGGTTCTACTGAAATAGTTACTACTGGCTCTGAAACGTAGTGTAGGCTCTCAAAGCTTCCGAAATTAGCGTCTTTGAACTTCACATCTATTGCTGTTTCACCTGACCTTGCTGCGTCAAGACCTAGTGCAGCTGCAATATTACCTGCTGGAATCTCTTCGGCTAATTCCCTCGTTGCACCCATGTAAAGACTTACTTGTAAAACTCTTTGCTGCTTCTTAGCGTTCACAAGCCAGATTTCTTCTCCAGCTCTCAAAGTTCCTGAGAACACTCTACCAGTAGCAACAAGACCAGCATGAGGGTCGACTTTCATATCGTTGATCATGAGTACTATAGGTCCGTTAGGATCTGCATTGAGCATCGCCTTTACTAAATCATTGTCTAAGTCACCTTTCCATATCTTCGGAATTCTATACTTCTGAGCCTCTCTCGGGTTCGGAACTAACCTAATTACAGTGTCTAGAAGTGCCTCATGTATGGGAGATTTTGTACTTAGTTCTTCGATCTTTGATTTATCTCCGCTTGAGTAAGCGTTTACTACATCACTGAATTTGACTCCCTTTTTAGCTGCCATGGGGACCGTGAATCCCCACTTATCCTTAGCTGAACCAAATACCACGTTACCTAGTTCTGGTCTAATTCTCCATTGCTCTTTAAATTCTGGTTCGGCATACATCTCTATTAAGTTGTTAACTTCCATTATCAGATCCGTAAGTTTCTTCTGAACTTCTTGAGGACTAAGTTTTAGCTCTTTTACCAATCTATCTACTTTGTTTATAAATAGAATAGGTCTTACCCTTTCTTCAAGACTCTGCCTCAATACTGTTTCTGTCTGTGTCATTACTCCTTCTACTGCGTCAACAACAACAATGGATCCGTCTAAAACTCTAAGACTTCTAGTTACTCTACCGCTAAAATCTACGTGACCCGGTGTATCAATCAAGTTAATTACGTAACCTTTACCTTCAACCTCGTGGTAGAGGCTGACGTTAGCAGCCTTTACAGTGATACCCCTTTGTTGCTCTACAGATAGATAATCTAAAGCTAATGCCTCACCAGCAACTTTCTGGGAAATAATTCCTGATGCTGCTAATAATGTATCACTCGTTGTAGTTTTACCGTGATCTACATGAGCAATTATACCGATATTTCTAACTCTTGTTACATCTTTCATTAAAGACAGTACTTGTTCTACTGTCTTATAACGTGGCAAGGCTTATATCACCGTATTTAGTTAGTAAGTAATGAGTTTGAATATTAAAGTGTATTGGGAGTTATACTTACGATAGTTTGTAACTTTCTCAACTGTAAGAATAATTAATTAAAGTTCATTGATTATCAATTTTACTCAATATATGAATCAAAATATCCAATAAGATTGTTTCATAAATTAAATTTTTATTATAAGAACTTACTTAATCAATATATGAGCGAAAATATTGTATATGATGTGATCATAATTGGAGCCGGAATAGCAGGTTTGAGTGCAGCCCTTTATACAGCAAGACAGAAAATGAAGACATTAGTAGTGTCAAAAGATTTAGGGGGTCAACTTACGTTGACCGAACTTATAGAGAATTATCCCGCAATAGAGTCGTCTACTGGGCTTGCCTTAGCTCAAAAAGTAGAGAAGCAGGCTAAAAAATTCGGAGCTACGTTTATTTATGGAGAAGAAATAAATAAGATCGAGAAAAAAGGAGATATTTTCTTAGTAAAGGGAATAAAAGGAGAGTATATAGCAAAGACTTTGATCCTTGCATTCGGTAAAACTCCTAGAGAACTTCATGTGAAAGGAGAACAAGAATTTAAAGGAAAAGGTGTGTCATATTGTGCAATATGCGATGCCGCTTTCTTTAAAGACAAACCTGCGGCTGTAGTAGGTGAAGGAGAACCGGGGTTAGAGGCAATAGAGTTACTTTCCAGATATGCAAAGCCAGCTTATTATATATCCAGATCCACAGTGTTGGTAGGTTCAGACGAAAATCTAGTTAAGAGTGTACTTAGTAACAATAATATAAGGTTATATTTAGGGTATACTGTAAAGGAAATACAAGGAGATCAGAAAGTTTCTAGAATAGTGATAAGTAACTTAAAAGACGAAAAGACTGAGGTGCTAGAGGTAGAAGGAGTTATTATCGAGATGGGTTATGAGCTGAGAACTGACTTTGTAAAAGATTTAGTGAAATTAAATGATAAAGGAGAAATTATAGTTGATGAGCTAGGAAAAACAAGTATGGAGGGCGTATTTGCGGCTGGTGATGTGACATCAACTCCCTACAAGCAAGCAGTAGTAGCAGCAGCGGAGGGAGTTAAGGCAGCCTTATCAGCATACAATTATCTTAGGAGTAAATCTGGCTTACCACCGGTCAATGTTGATTGGAAGGCCGAGAAAAAGAAATTCAGTGTACAATTAAGATTATAACTTAAAGAAAATCTAATATTCCTCCTGATTTTTTCTCCTGCTTATTTTTGCTATCAGCAACAACATACTTTGTATGAAGAACTCTGTAAATTTCTTCAGCTCTTTTTCTGCTCCCTATTACTTTTTCCAGTTCTGTAATAGAGGCCTTGCACAATCCCTCTATTGAACCAAATTTTTCTAAAAGCTTAGGCGCTAATTTACTACCTACATGAGGCAAAGACTCCACAACGTATATTTGTATATCTTTCAAGCTCTCAAACTTAGGCTTATCATGAAGATTGATAATACTTCTATATCTATTATCTTGATAATTTACTACTTTATCAGCTAGTTTATATAGAATATAAGCAGTATCTCTTTTGCTCGTAGAATAGATAATCCTAACTCCGTAGTCCACTAATGCGGATATAAGGGCAGCATTTATTGCGTCCCATTTATCCGTAATATTTCTCACATAATCCAGCTTCCCTTCAACGAGTAAGAAGGGTTCTTCATAAGCTTCCTTCAGCCTTGACAACTGGTCGAAAAACCTCTTGTCATAAACTGAAGCTACTAAGTCAGAAACCGACTTCCTTTCTACCCCGATCCTCTCGGATATAACATAATCTGCAACGCTTAGATTTTCTAAAACAACGACCACACCAAAATCTTTAAGAAGATCTGGAATCCCACTTTCCTTTTCCCTATAGTCTGCATAAATGCGTAACACAGTATAAAAAATCGTTGTAATGACTACTTAAGCCTTTGGTACTCCACTGCCTTGTGGATAATACTTAGCCATTAATTCGTTGACCTTCTTTTGCCTCTCTTCGAGTTGTGCTCTCAACTTAGCCTCTTGGTTCTGATAAGTCCTTGACCTTAACTCAAGTATAGTCTTCTGTTCGTCTAGTTCTTTCTGAATGTCATCTTTATTGACCTTAACTAATAAGTTTCCTACCATTTTATATACTATAGCATCGGAAGGTAGCTGAGTTAATTCTTGTAAAACTTTATTTACTTCACGTAATTGATTATCTATAACACTTTTCTCTGTTAACACTCTATTAAGTTGATCTTGTAATTGCTGAAGTTTTACAATCTCGGCCTTAAGCTCGGGGGGTATTCTTTCGGTCATTATTTTTCACCTTGTTTAATGTCTCTATTATTGTGTATATCCAGGATATATAAGAGTTCATTATAGCTCTTCCCCTGCTTATCGAATTAGCACTTATTACAATAAGACTTTTATCCTTGTCAATATTTACTACTCTTTGATCTACCTTCTCCAATAATATCGAATTAAACAAAATTTTCCTCAAGCTGTCATCTATATTCTCAAATTTGATTTCAATCAATACCTTCATTATAATCAAACCTAATTATAGGACCCAAAATATTATTTTGGTTATCTAAGAACTTTACTTGATACAACTTCCTATCATCTTCAGTGATAATCACCTCGCCATATGCATATGCATCACATGAAGATATCGAATAATAGCCTAAATCTAATAGCAGTTTCTTTATTATATCATGTTCTATTGACCCTATACATCCTTTTCTTACTTTTTTTGAATCTTTTTCGACCTTTAGTATTTCTTTCCTCAATGTTACTCCTAAAATTCTAAGGTTATACTTTAGAGAAGAGGTATAGAGATCATAAACTAGAAAAAACCAGGGATTACCCTTTCTTATCCCAACAACCACAAGATACGATGCTTGAAAAAACTTGGCTTTCCTAAGAATCGCATCTAGGCCTTGCCTACCTCTGTTTATACGCCTTGAAAAAGGTATAACATCTTCGAGTTCATTCAAAAACGATCTAACTCTAACAGGGGCGTCTCTAGTAGACGTGAGAATAACTCTAGTACGGCGTATAGGCAAGCCCCGCCCACTTTGCGCCGCACTTCTCACAATACCATATACCGGCCGCTAACCTGACTACCTTACCGGTAGTTTTACACACAGGACATTGATGATCTTTATACCTTTTCTCCATTATCTCTTTCCACTTTTTCCTCAGCGATGAACCATATCTCGGTCCAAATCTACCTGCTATTCCGGTAACTTTCCCCATACTTCTTCACACTCTTAAAGGTTAAGGTACTTTTTAAGTTCTTCGAATAAATACTGAGCTGTACTCCTACTTATATTCTCCATCATATCTACATCTTGCAAAGTTAGACTACCACTGAAGTTCTTCTGCATACCAACTATCCTACCATCTCTAGTATATGAGATTGATAATTTCACATCAGCTATACTTTCCTCATCAATGTTCGGATCTACAATAATATGATTTCCTATTTTCGCTGCAGTTACAGTAACAACTGGATAATTAATCGGAATAATATCAGTTTTTTCCTCTCTTATAATGCGAACATTCTCTCCCTCAACCTCTACCTTTGGTAACTTTGTATTATACAACGCGGCCACTGAAGCTAAAGTACAAGCATCAAGAATATTCCCGTCATAATTAAGTACATAAACGTCAACCCATGCTGTCCATACTTTTTTACCAGGGATAATCACTAATTTTGAAAGATCTACTGCTTTGGAATCCCTTAGACTTCTATCAACTACTCTAGCTAACTCAATAGCATTCTCGTCTGGTGGGCCTGGTTCAAAAGTTTCATAAGCTAATGGTAATAACTCAACGTTAACGACCAAATTACCTTGATTTGGAGTATCTGGAAATGGTTCCTCTTCTTCTAGTTTTACACCAGCTAAAACAGTAGTGTCACCTAACTTAACTAGGGCTGAACCTTCGGCTTTCTTTGCATATCCCAAAGTTATTGAAAGTTTTCTATACTCATTCAACTTTCTGCCGTCTATCCTAACTCCTCTATCTAATGCTGCTAGTATACTCTCCTTTTTAACAAACGGAACTATGTTTTGATTAGAAGGTGTTATTGACATTTTTTCTACTCCTCCTTATATTCTGCATACTTCTTCCTCAAAGCATCCTTTTGTAAATTATAAACAACATTAATCCCTTTTTGTGCAAGTTCAAGACCTTTCCTAAACTCTTCAGGAGTCATATTACCGTTAAGTTGAAGCAAAGCAACTTGTCCTAAAGAGGGAAGCATTGCGATAGGCATATCAGCTTCTCCCCACATATCTTCCGGCTCATTAAGATCTAAAACTATTATTCCATCGGCTTTTCCTACTGCCACTCCTGCTATCAAATCCCTCAAAGGTATACCAGCATCAGCTAAAGCCATCGATGCTGCCATAAGAGAGACTAACCTAGTTCCTGCATCTGCTTGTAAGACTTCCATAAAGATATCTATAACTGTTCTCGGAAATAATTCGGTTAATACTGTAGACTCTAAGGCCTCTCTTATAACTTTAGATAACTCAATTTCACGTCTACTGGGTGCCGGATTTTTCCTCTCATCTGTCGAAAAAGGTGTCATATGATATCTTACTCTCAAAGATGCCCTATCTGGCAAAGCTAAATGCCTTGGATGCATCTCCTTTGGTCCATAAACAGCCGCTAGTACTTTCGTATTACCCATTTCAAAAATAGCCGAACCATCTGCGTTTTTCAATACTCCCAATTCTATTTTTATGGGCCTCATCTCGTCAGGTCTTCTACCGTCAGTCCTTAGCCCATTTTCAAGTATTAGTCTTGGCTTCTGCACTTGCATCATTTTTACTCCCACCTAATTTCTCTCTCAAATAAGCTCTTATTCTTTCTGTTAAGCCTTTTATATGCGACTCTGATTGAATGGCGTTGATCGCACTTATTAACGCTTCTTCACTTAAGCTATTTGCACATTTTACGAGAATTCTCCCGTTCTGAGCTACTTGGATATCACAACCAGTCTCTGATGTTAAAACCTCTAACATACTCTTATTTTTACCTATAACTCTTGGTACTTTAGCAGGAGAGATCTCCACTATAATCCCAGAAGATATTCTACCTAATCCTTTACCTTTAACTGTTAAAACTGGATTAATTGTCCTATCGTATGCTTCAACCTTTGCTAATATATAATCACCTATGTTTAGAAACCTCCTCAGATCTTCTCCCGGTGCTATTGCCCTTCCTAGCAAGGAAGACGCTGGTAAATAGGCAGAATAAAAAGATTTAATATCAACTATCCATCCATATATTTCTATATCCTCAATCAAACCTATTACTGTATCCCCGATTCTAGGATAATAACGCTGACCCTCAAGAGGTATTACCTCGAAAATATTTCCTTCTTTCACACTGAGAAGCCCCGTAATTGCTGAATAATACTTATTACCTATCTTGTAAAAATAAGGAGACCACGGAACTTGGAATTCTCCTTCAGCTATTAAATCACCAGGTGTAACAATACTCCTATCTTGATAGAAAATTTTAGAACCTGAATTTTCTACCATCTATTTCACCAGAACAATTTTTACTTCAACCTCTCCTTTAGTTAGAGAATTTAGTTTATCTATAACTTCTTGTTGAGCACCAGCTGGTATCTCTATTTCAGCTACTAATGTCCCATCTCCTAGCCAATTAGTCTTCTTTACCTCTCCCAAATTATGTAACTGGGACTTAACCTTTGAACTGTATTTAGGATCTACTTTTATCTCAATTAAAGCCTTCGCTATCTTTATAGGAATTACTTTAGCTATTTCCTTTACAATCTGTAAAGCTTGTCCCTCGACGTCCTTATTTGGATCGATTTGAACTTTAGCTTGTTCCATAGCCATTTCTATTCTAGTTCTAGGAATTGGTAAATTAGTTTTTGGATCTATCGCGTTCCTCGCTATATAATCTATCACTTGTTTTCTTTTATTCTCTAGTATTTCCTTTCTTTGTTCTGCTGTTAGCGGTATCTCACCTTTTAGTATTATCTGCCTAGCCACTTCTTCAAAATCAGTAGTTCCAAATACTTTCTTTAGGGAAGAAGGCGATGCTTTCAAACCTTTTTTAATATCTTTATAAATAGTATCTGAAATGACTACGTCAGACAAGCTAACACTCTTCCCATTTCTTAAATCCATAGCCTCTTTCGGTCTCACTAATATTTCAAACCTTTCTCCCCCGTGTTCGTATCTAGCAATAACCATTTCCTCCTTTTTCGTCATATATTTCTTAACGCCCCCCTATAACTTCTGTAAAATAGAAGTTCTTTCCTCAAACGTCATCTTCCTGAAAATTCCGACATCTGTAGAGGCATAGCCTATTTCTACTGTAGAGGAAGTTAATTTCTCACCAGGTTTTAACGTAGAAGCTAAAGCCCTAAGTGCTAAAAGTATCGTATCTTCCACTGATAAATCTTCTTTATAATTCTTCTCTAGATACTCAGTTGCCACAGAACCTCCTTGTCCAATTGCTACTGCATAATAAGGCATGAACTGACCGCTAGGCTCCGTCATAAGTAATTTTGGTATTCCTCCTTTGTCAACTCCGCCGATTATCAGTGCTACACCAAAGGGTCTTACTCCACCGTGTTGTGTATAAGCTTGCTTTATATCAGCTACAAGTTTAGTCAAATAGTCAATATTTATAGGCTCGTCATAAATTAACCTATGCTGTAATGCTTGAGATCTAGCATAGTCAATTAAAATTCTGCCATCGGAAGCTAAACCGGCAAAACTACAACCTACATGATCATCTAGCAGGTAAACTTTCTCTATATTGTCAACATCTAATAATTGTGTTGCTTTCTTTTTCTCTGATAATAGTACTACTGCAGACTTTGTTTTAACTCCCAAAGTAGTCCATCCTTTTCTTACAGCTTCAAATGCATAATCTACTTGGTATAATGAGCCATCTGGAGAGAATATTGTTATAGCTCTATCATATCCCATTGCAGCTGGTCCAAATGCCAATTTTTTCTCCCAATTATGAGTACATACTTTAGGTAAAAAAGTGTTATTCAGCTCGTCGCGTACACATCATTCTTACAGTCTGGGACGGCGTCATCATCCAATACCTATTAGTTTCTTTGCCCTTTTTAAACTTCCTGTAGTCCTTCTAGGAACTAGTAAAACTTCTTGCCCGTTAATGCTCTTTACGAGAGGTAGACTAGCGATAACTATTTTGTATCCAGCTCTGGTACTTGCTATAACCCCGTAATTTTGGTAAATTAAGATCACTTTCGGGTTAGAAATTTCTAGCCAAGTCTTACCTCCCAATTCCTTTACAGCATTACGAATTGCCAATTCTAATTCCGCTTGTGGAAAAGTAGTAGGAATCATTTCGAAAACTATATATCTTTTCACCTTAACGTTTTTACTAGCCCTCAATTTTTTGAAATATATCACCTTATACTTAATAGAGTATAGTGTGAGAATGACAAGCCAGATAAATATAACGACATCAATAAGTAGTTGTCCTATCATAATTACCAATTAGTAATGTAGGGTTATTATAAATCCACTTTAACGCGTCGCTCTCATTAGCACCCAATGTTACTAAGAGGGAAAATTTTGATAATGGAGACCATATTTCATTAAACTTTGAAGCACAAGATGAGAGGATAGGATATTCAATCCATTTATTCCACTGGATTACTTTGTAGATGACGTCTATCTCTAGGTTTTTTAACTGTATTTCAACCGGCTTCTTGGCTTGTCTTATTAAATTCAAACTACCCTTCTTACCAATTAGTCCTATGTTTTTTCTGTCTAGTATTAAAGCTGCTACTTTGGGAGATTGTAAAGAATACTTAAAAACCTCAAATGATAGTGGCTTTACGAACAAGATTACCTTATTATCTTTAATCTTACGTATATACTTAGCTATCTCCTCTTTAGAACTTAATTCCAAAGAAAGTCTATATCTGAAGTCGTACTTATCCTCCGAAAGAACTTCATCGTAACCCAGTTTTTTAGCATACTCTCTTAATTCAATTGTCTTTACGCAGGTCTCTACTAACAAGATATTTCAGCTCTTCAACAATTTCATCTGTATTCCTAAAGTTCTTAAAGGATATTACTAATTTTATAACATCATCTCCATCTCTTAGGAAAATCTTATTTTCCTCTATAAATCTCTGTTTATCTATCCTTAAATGTAATTTTCCTTTGTCAGTCCTTGACTGTAAAGTAGACGCTAACAAAATTAGATCCATCTTGTCTAATGAGTTAAGAATCTTCTCGAAAACATTTTGAGCCTCCCTTCCTTTCATTTTGTATTCTATAATTTCAATTCTATTGCCGTAGTGGCCTTGAACTACGCTATCCTTGACTTCGGCATTGTCTAAGCTAAAAAAGGACTCTAATGAGCTAAGTATTTTATTTCTATCTTCTGTTTCGTGACAAAATACAGAAATTGAAACAAAAGCTACCTTCATTTCCCAGGTATCTTATCGAAATTCTGCAATCTATAGTACTTTGAAGCTTCGTGTCTTTTCTTTAGTTCTCTCTCCTTCTGTTTCTTCTTCCATTTATGTGATATCGTTCCTTTTAACCCTCTACTCTTCCTTAATCCTCTAGCTTTCTTTCCAGCACTTGTTAAACCTCTAAATACCCTCTTCCTATTAGCAGGGTCTTGTAACCACTTTAAGTTAGGATCAGCCTTAATGACTGGGTGGTTTGGATCGACCATTATTATCTCATAGTATTTATATAAACCGTCCTCTCCGACATAATAACTACCTAAGACTTCTAAGTTGGGGAACTTTCTTGCAGCTCTTTCTTCGGCAATCCACCTATATCCCTTAGATGGAGAGTATCCATAAACACCCATTCTTTTGGGTCTCCTGCCGCTGTTAGGTCTAGGCTTATTTAAACCTCCTCTTCTTACTCTGACTCTGACCACTACAAAACCTTGCTTAGCCTTGTAACCTAAAGCCCTCGCTCTATTTAATCTAGTCGGCTTCTCTATTCTTACAATAGCTTCATCTCTTCTCCATTCTATTAACCTTTTCCTCAGCACACTCTTTTTCCACTCCTCTTTTTGCCATGTCGCTTCTATGTAACTATACATTGATAATGCCATAATTCTTCTACTCACTTAATCAACAACTAATTAATAAACTCATTTGTCCGATAATATCTTGAATGATAACTATAGGACTGATAGGAAAAACGAACGTAGGGAAAAGTACATTTTTTGCAGCTGCAACTATGTTAGATGTAGAGATAGCTAATAGACCTTTCGTAACTATTGAACCTAACGTAGGTGTTGCATACGTAAAACAACTCTGTGTACATAAAGAGTTTAATGTTAAATGTAACCCCAGAAATTCAATATGCATCAACGATTATCGCTTTATTCCAGTCAAGCTAGTAGATGTGGCGGGGTTAATTCCAGGTGCGCATGAGGGAAGAGGATTAGGAAATAAATTCCTTGACGATTTGAGAAAAGCTGACGTGCTAATTCATGTAGTAGATGCTAGCGGCAGTACAAATGAAGAAGGAATTCCAGTAAAACCGGGTGTAAGGGATCCTGAAGAAGACATAAGTTTCATAGAAAAAGAAATTGAGGAATGGTTCTTCTCTATTATATCTAAAGATTGGCAAAAGTTTGCAAGAACTGTCGATCTCACTAACAGAGATCCCGTAGACGAGCTTTTATCTAAGCTATCAGGGCTATCAATTAACAAATATCACATTATAGAAACACTCAGAGAAACAAAGTTAGAAAATCTAAAATTAATGCAATGGAGTGAAGAAGATCTCAGAAATTTCAGTAAAAAACTTAGGGAAATTTCTAAACCTATTATCATAGCAGCAAACAAGTCAGATATCCCAGAAGCAAAACAATTTATCCAAAAACTTACTAAAAAATACAAGTGGGTAATACCAACTAGCGCAGAGGCAGAATTAGCTCTAAGAAAAGCCGCTAAGAGCGGCTTGATAGAATATATTCCAGGTGAAAGAGACTTTAAGGTGCTAAAACAACTCCCTCAAAAACAGAGAGACGCATTAGATTATATAAAGAAAAACGTTTTAGAGGAGTACGGGAGCACCGGAGTTCAGCAGGCGATAAACTCAGCTGTATTTGATGCTCTGGGAATGATAGTTGTTTATCCCGTAGAGGACGAGAAAAAGTTAACCGACCATAATGGTAACGTACTTCCGGACGCGATATTAATACGAAAAGGATCCACGCCGAAAGATTTAGCTCAAGAAATACACTCTGAGCTTGCCAAAGGTTTTCTCTATGCAATAAATGTTAGAAACAAAATGAGAGTAGGAGATGATTATAAGTTACAAAATAACGATATAATAAAAATAGTTTCATCTACTGCTAAGCCCTGAAAAATTCACCAAGCCCTACATCTCTATTTACTACAGCCCCAGGATATATCCTAGCATAAGCTCCTATCTTAACACCGGGTAGAATTGTAACATTTATACCCGTTCTCACGTGACCTCCTATTATAGCACCAAGTTTTTTTCGTCCGCTTCCTACTTTTTTACCTTTGATATTAACCTTTACTTCATTCTCATCAAACCTCAGGTTAGCGATTAGAGTACCAGCCCCAAAATTCACGTCTTCAGCAATAACAGAGTCCCCTACATAACTTAAATGAGGGATTTTACTTTCTTCCATGATTACGCTCTCCTTTATCTCCACAGCATTACCTACCTTATTATTTTTTACTAGAACAGTATAAGGACGTAGATAAGAGTTGGGACCGATAACACTTCCTTCCCCTATAAAAACTGGTCCTTCTATATATGTACCGGATTTTATTTCTACTCCATCTCCAATGACAACCTTTCCCTTAATTTTTACATTTTCTTCTACTTTACCGAAATTTTCACTGGAAGGTAAATTGTCTAAAACCCATTTATTCACGTCTAATATGTTCCACGGCTTCCCTATATCTATCCAAAATCCTTGATATCTAATAACCTTGACTTGTGATTCTTTAGCTAGCATTGTCACGGCATCAGTAAGTTCTAGCTCACCTCTTTCGGATAAGGAAATTTTATCTAGGTAGGCAAATATGTCAGGAGAAAACTTGTAGATCCCTCCGTTGATAAGGTTAGAAGGCGGTATTTCTGGCTTTTCTACTATTTTTGATAAGTTACCGTTGTTCATTACCAGAACTCCGTAGTCCTTAGGATTCTTCACCTCTACGCCAAGGATTGCGTTTTTTTCGCTTAAGAATTGCTTAAGAACACTCTTATCTCCTATAAATACGTCACCATAAATCAAGATAAAGTCATCATTAATTACTGAAGATACAGCTTTCAGTGCAGCTCCAGTTCCTTTTCCTTCCTTCTGTTCGATTAGCGTTACACCACTTATGTTTTTTTCGAAATATTCTTTATGGCTAGGACTTATTACGACAAAAACCTCACTTACGTACTTCCTTATTTGCTCTATCGTATCAAGAATCAAGGGTTTATCTAAGATAGGAATAAAAGGTTTAGGGCGAGTATGAGTAATAGGTTCTAATCTTTCACCCTGACCTGCAGCTAATATTACAGCTTTCATAAAAATGTTATGATGCAGGGACTTTAATTACTTTAGTTTTCTCAACCTCAACTTTTCTAAGAGGATATATCTTCTTAGACTCTTGAAATATATCATTAGCTAATTTGCCAAATACAACATCTTGTACAAATTGATCAAATGTAGATTCTGCAGCCTTCTTTGTAACAATGTCAGCCATTATCTTCCTAATAGCTGTTTTCTGTGACCTATGAGCCCTGTATGTAGTAAGAGCTAATCCCTTAACCCTAACTACATACCCATCTTGAGTTGTTACATCTATTATTGCGTTTATTTTCGAACTTTTTCTTCTAATTAATGACCTAATATAGTCCCTGGATAACTCATGACCTGCGAATCTCGTTATTACTCTTTCTCCTTCATTCCCTACTATCCTGAAATACAAGTGCACATAAACCATGCTAAAATCTCCGGTTAAATCATAAAGCGTTGCCTCAACTTTTCTGTTAATCGTCTGTGATACATCGAAGGCCGGAGTACTACCTAAGGGTACTTCCCCAAATACTTTAGGTGCTAGGATCGTAAACCACTTCTTAAGCTTCCACTTGTCCTTAATCGCCGAGCTAGCTTTTGATGACATGACTAACTTTTAATCCAACAACCTTTATAAAAATTTTCACTCCATTTCATCTTCACTCTTTCCCTCAGCAATGTTAACTTTTACGTATATCTTTCGTAAAAGCCTTATGACAGTTCTTGCTTCAACCTCATCACTTACACCTTTTAGAAGAACTCTCTTAAGAGCAATATACATATTCTCGTCCCCTTCACTACGTTTTAGTATATCCACTATTTTTTTAGAGTAATAGTCTAGGAGTTTAATGGACTCACTCGAAATTCTTTCATCCTCATTTTTTTCTGTATTTTTAACGTTTCTCAACTTAAAAACTTCGTATAAAATTATACCAACTGCATGGGATAAATTTAAGACCGGATATTCAGGATTTCCAGGTATGTGTAGCAGGAAGTCTGCCTTCATGATCTCCTCTCTTGTTAATCCTACACTTTCTCTACCAAATATTAACCCTATTTTCTTATTATTTTCAATAAATCTATCCAGATCCCATGGTTTGATTGACTTTCTCAATAAATCTCCTTCATTATCCGCTATGCTCGAGGTAGCTATCTTTATATCAAGGTCTTTGATGGTGTCATCGTAATTGGAAACTATAACGGCTTTCTTTTCTAATATCTCCCTGCCTTGTGCAGAGAAATTAATTGCTTCCTGCATATTACATTTAGGATTAACTAAATAGAATTCATCTACACTAAAATTCTTTACGAGCCTAGCTATAAAACCTACGTTATATGCTCCTTCAGGTTCCACGACTATGAGTCGTATCATCAGCTACCAACTCCAATCCCATAATCGTCTCATAACCTATTGTTATTTCCCTCTTATCTGTTATTTTATAATTCATACGTTTAACTTCTATAAATAACTTGTCGAAATCTGATAAAGAGGAGACTACTATATATATTCTTTTAGCCCTAATATTATTAAAAAATCTCATTATGACTTCAATCCCATTCTTACCTCCAGACCAACTATACCCTATCCAAGAATTGTATTCTTCGAAAGGAAGGTAAGGTGGATTAAAAATAGCTACGTCATAAATTACGTCATTACGTAAACAAGAGAGGAGATCACAGTTAATTATATCAAATTTCTCAGGATTTACGTTATTCAGTTTAAGGGTGCATAATGTTGCCTCAGTTGCATAAGGATTTATATCAATAAACGTAACCTTAGCCCCTTTTCTTATTGCATAGTAACCTAGAATACCGCTCCCAGATCCCATGTCTAATACTTTGTCTCCTTGATTGATCTTCAAAAGATCTAGGAGTATTTTTGTATCTTCCGCTGGTTCATAAACGTGTTCATTTATACATATTCTATACCTAGAAAATTCAATAACTCTATTACTTGCCATGGTTTAAAGTCCCTTACCCTCCTATCTGAAGTGACGTTTATTCCGCACAATTTAGCTACTGAATTCAGTTTTTTATTCTTATATGAACTAACACACTGCAGAACATCGTCCACATACTGATTATAACTTCTAACCCTCTCGAAGATTACTATCTGAGAATAAACTCTAGGTCTAGGTGAAAAAGCTCTAGGAGGAATTATATCTTTAGACTGTATTTTAAAATGATAGTGTAGTGTAAATGATATATATACAGCCCTGTTTAAAATTTTGTCTATGAAATCTTTCTGTAATACTAGAACTAGTCTTGATATACTAGAATTTTTTATCATTTCTCTCATAAAATTATAAGTTATATAATAGGGAAGTGATGAAACCACTTGCCCTCTAAAAAAGGGCGGAGCTAGAGCGTCGGCTATTACGAGGTTATAATCCTTCAAATAGTTAGCTAATGAACTATCAATCTCAATAGTTAAGTCTGGTCTTAGTAACGTAGTTAAAGCGCCTTTTCCTCCTCCTACTTCAATAATAGGTCTCTTAGAAAAATCAACGTAAGAAATTACTTTCTTTATGAATGCTAAATCTATTAAAAAATTTTGACCCTTACTGGGCATCTTTACTCAATCTTTCCAAATAGCCCAAATACACGAAGTGTTCTGTGGGTTTTTTCTTCTCTTCCAATGGATATACAAAGAGATAATATTTTTCACCCCCTTGTATTTCCTTTATTATCCTTTCCACTATTATTCCAATAACGTCCTTTATTCCGACTCTTTGTTCAATATCTCGTAAATCCTTAAAGGGTTCTTTCTTTCGTTCTTCTAGAATTGTTTTCAGCGTCTTTTTCCCAATATTAGGTAATAGCTCTAGTGCGTGTAGTTTTAACGTTAAAGGTTCAGCTTTATTGAAAAACTCCGTAAACAATTGAGCTTTATTTTCTACTATTACTCTCAATACTTTCAGTAATTCATCCTTAGCCACAGACGTAAGATCCTCGTATGTGATGTGAAAGTCTATCTTCAGGTAAGAGTTATCTATCAACTCTATTCTCTGCTCCAACTGAAAGTCTTGATGAGAATTAAGAGGAGAAGCTTCCATAAGCATGAAATAATCTTCTCCTACTAATTGAAGTACTGGTCTGTTTTTATGCATAGTGTGTTTATCAAGAGGATTACCTTCCCTTAGATAGTCTAGCACGTATACTGCTTTCTCCATCCGCTCTTTAATTGGTCTTTTCCTTTGCATACACTGTATTATATAATTTTAAAAGTAAAAACCTCAACTCTCCATATGGTTCTTGACTATTTCAATAATCTTTTGGACTTGTTCTGTAGTATAAGTTGTGGAAGTATCAGTTGCCAAAATAATTCTAACCTCGTCTATAGACTGAGGGCATAGGCTAGCAATCATAGCCCTAAGTTCTTCTTTTTTAACTATTTCCTTTAACTCCTCCATCATTTGTTCTGCTCCCTTACTATCACACTTTGAGATAGAATTTAAGTAATCGAACGTCCTCTGAAGTAGATTCGATGAATTACCATTACTTATTAAATCTTGTAGGTATTTTTTAGCTACAGAATAAGGAATATAATGTTCTTCTATAACTCGAATGGAATAGGACAAAAATTTTCACCTTTTAACGCCATTAAAAGGTTCTAAATGTTCAGGTCTGACGATAATTACCTTCTCCTTATCACCAAGGGTTACTTTAACCTCGTAGGCTTTTCCTCTTTTTCCCATTATTATACCTACTCTACCATGATATCTTCTGTGGGGCATCCCCTTATGTATAGAGGGATTGATTTTTATTGTTACGTATTCTCCCTCCTTATACTCGTACATTAAAGAACTCAAAGGTGGTACAGCACCACGCTCCCTGACACTTTTTGTTAGTAACTTTCTAGTTCTAGTCCTATAACCTTTAGAGTGAGCAACCATACTATATTTACCCCTAAAAACTACAAACGGGGTATAAATTAAGATTTTTGCTTTTTATTACAATCCCTATACTGTTCATTAATTTATATAAGTTCACCATTTATGTATGTCCGAGGTCCTCACTTTTTAAAGCGGGGAGGAAGGGTAAAAAACTTATAAGTTGTGAATTCTCTAGACTACGGTGGCAAGGTTTGAGAGGGCCACAGATAGTTACTATAACATAAGGTATGTAAAGTACCACTGTGGGTACCACTTCGTGTGGGTTCCTAGATATCGAGGGAATGTCTTAGTAGGTTCAGTAGCTAAGAAGCTAGAGGAGTTATAGTCAAAATAGCTGAACAAGAGTAGAGTTGCTCAGTTAAATCACTGGAGGTTACGCCTGATATGTTCACTTGTTTGCCATTTGTCCTCCTCGCCTCGCCCCTGCACATATCAAGGGTAAGACAGCAAGACTACTACTACAAGAGCTCCCGTAGTTGGGCTTCCACATGATATTGTCCATGAAAAAGATAGTGAGTACACTGTAAGGATACGGATGTATGGGTACGTCAAGAGGAGGCTCAAGGAGGTTGCTGAGGAGGGAGTCAAACTACGATTCATGTCAGAGTCATATACCTCTTCAACATGTCCACTGCACGGTAAAGGCTGTGGGAAGAGGATTTTGAGGGGCTATTCAAATGTGCTAGGCTGAGCAAGGCATTCAACGCTGACTTGGTAGGAGCGTATAACATACTCTCGAGGGGAATCTCGATAACCCCGAGTCTCCGCAAAGGGGATAGGGGTAATGGGCTGAAGACGGGCTAAATCCCTGCTTAGGCGGGAAGATGTAGTCCCAAACCTCCCCGCTCTAGCCCTTTTAGGGCGGGGAGGAGATAAGGTATGAACGAGTAAAATAGATCCTTAAATAGCATGGGAAAGAAATATAAAGTCAGACATAATATGAAATATTTGCGCGGGGGTGCCCGAGCTGGTCAAAGGGGGCGGACTTAAGACTCCGCGGAAGTGATCCGCTGGCGTAGGCCTGCGTGGGTTCAAGTCCCACCCCCCGCATGCTTTTTGTATTGTTATTCTTCATCTTTAAATCACATTCTAGTTAGAAATAATATACCCTTTAGAAAGTTCTTTATACTCCTTTTATTTTGAGCACATATAAAAAAGTGTAGTCACCTATGAAAATCAACCTGTTTATTAAACGAACTAAGGAAAACCAGTGGGCCCGCGGGGACTTGAACCCCGGACCACCCGGTCTCTCAAAGACGTTATGAGCCGGGCGCTCTACCGGGCTAAGCTACGGGCCCAAATACAATATTAGTAGATAAGGAATGTTTTAAAAATGTTATGGTCGCTTTTACCAACTAAACCTAACAGAGTAATCCCCATCTCTCCCTCGATATTACACGCTATCAGAATTAGTTAACTGAGTTAATCCATAAAGGGAAAAGGAACTTAAGTTCAACAACTTTATAAAATCAAGTATAGCTTTATCATTCCTACTATTAGTAGACCGGATACACTATGATTAAATCAAACCTTGGAAAAAGCTTCCCTATCTAATTAATTTTTCCATGTCCAACATGATAATAGGGTCATAGAAAGAGCACCTAGAGTATATCTATGAAAATTGATGAAATACTAGAGTTTGAAAGACACGTTATTATCATTAAATCCTTTCTTTGGAAAATTCACCGTAGGTATACTTAAATTTCCATGTGAAGATTAAGCAAAGGAGGTTAAAATATGGACTATAAGGTTAAAGACCTCTCACTCGCAGAGCAAGGTAAAAAGCAAATAGAATGGGCAGAACTTCACATGCCAGCTTTAATGGAGATCAGAAAACAGTTTGAAGCGGAAAAACCTCTTAAGGGGATCAGAATAAGTGCAGTCCTTCATGTGACTAAGGAAACAGCAGCACTAGTTAAGACGTTAAAAGCAGGAGGAGCTGAGGTTGCTTTAGCTGGGAGTAATCCTTTATCAACACAAGATGATGTTGCCGCAGCCTTAGTTGAAGAAGGTATACGCGTCTTCGCATGGAAAGGCGAGAACGAGAATGATTATTACAACAACATCAAAGAGATAATGAAGTATGAGCCTCAAATAGTTATGGACGATGGCGGCGACCTACATGCTTACATACACGAGAACTACTCAGGGAAACTAATAGGAGGAACTGAGGAGACAACGACGGGGGTTATCAGACTAAAGGTTATGGAAGAGGAGAAAGTGTTGAAATACCCCGTGATAGCAGTAAATAATGCATTTACAAAGTATTTATTCGACAACAGAATAGGGACTGGGCAGAGTACTATCGATGGAATTTTGAGGGCTACCAATATCTTGATAGCTGGTAAGGTTGCCGTGGTGGCAGGTTACGGATGGGTAGGTAGAGGTATAGCTCAAAGGCTTAGAGGTATGGGAGCTAGGGTTATTGTAGTTGAGGTATCGCCTTTAAGGGCTTTAGAAGCGGTAATGGATGGTTTTGACGTCATGCCTATGAGTAAGGCTGCGGAAATCGGAGAGATATTCGTAACAGCAACTGGAAATATTAACGTTATAAATAAAGAGCACTTTCTGAAAATGAAAGACGGAGCGATATTAGCTAACTCAGGTCATTTTAACGTGGAGATAAATGTGAAAGGGTTGAGAGAAATAGCAAAGCAAGTAAGGACTATAAGACCTTACCTTGAGGAGTACACGCTAGATAACGGTAAAAGAATATACTTATTAGCTGACGGTAGATTAGTGAACCTTGCGGCGGCTGAAGGACATCCGAGCGAAGTTATGGATTTAAGCTTCTCTAATCAAGCCTTGTCAGTAAAGTACCTCATCGAGAATAAAGACAAGTTAGAGCCGAAAGTGTATAATGTTCCTCAAGAGATTGACGAAACTGTAGCTATGCTAAAACTAAGAGGAATGGGAATAGAGCTAGAGCCTATGACCAAGGAGCAGATAGAATATATGAAACAGTGGAGATACGGAACTTAAAACAATCTTTTTAACTCAGAAGCTTTTCAACCTCTTTAAACGCTGAAGGATCTCCTAAAACGAACAAGGATTCCCCCGGCTTCACTTCAGTTTCTTTATCGAAATAGGGATCTAAATGTCCGTCTCTAAGAATTGCGATCGGAATTACCCTGGGAGGAAGATCTTTTAACTTTATTCCCTTCTTAACGTCGAACACTCCTATTGAGTACTCTCTTTCTCTGCTTGAGTAGATAATACCTGCAAAGGAGTCAGAAAGTGAGGCAAATGCTAGCATTCTTCCCATTATATCCTCATAGGGTATAACTACATCTGCACCAGCTGTTTTCATAATATCTACCATTGAAATGTCCTTAACCATGGTAACTACTTTTAAAGGAGGATTTAGTTTTTGAACTCTTAATGTTACTAGAAGTGTTTCGGAATCGTCGTCCATTGCAATTATCGCGGCTGATGCCTTCTTAACTCCTGCTGATATTAGATTACTCTCGTCTTTTGGATCTCCCAGGATTACATTATCCCCTTTTAGTTCTTCATAAAGAATCTTAGACGAAGTTAAAACTACGTAATCCCTTCCTAACTGCTGTAACTTTCTGGCAGCTGAAACTATGCTTTCAGCATTTCCTATCAAGACTATGTGGTTTAGCATGTGTTGTCCTCTCCATCTCGCTCTGGCATCTATCCATATATTTTTATTTACAAGGGTTCCAATTAAAGATTGAATCATAGATGCAAAAAGACCTACCGTGAACAAGATAAGAACGGTTAAGAACAATTTCTCATTACTAGGCATGGTGTTGATGTCTGGAGCGTAAAGACCTACAGTAGTTATGACGTTTACAGCAGCGTAAATTGCTGAAATCCAGTCGAGATGTTGATAATAGACGAATACTAGTGCTATTACGTAAACTACTATTGATAGAATTGCTAATTGAGGGTATATTTTTCTAAGAACTGAGTATGGTGCAGCGAAAATCTCTAAAAAACGTAAGACGAACCTATTCCAAAATTTTATTCTATCCACAAATTACGTTAAGTATTACTGAGTATTAAAATGGAACTCAGAAAGTAACTAACTCTTCTTTTCTTGCTGTCCCGATTTATGTAGTAGATAGATCTTATTTCCTATTATAGAGTTATTTGGTACCAGCACTATTGTTCCTCTGACTTGCTTAAATATGTGAATAATAATGTACTAACTTCTTCAATTATTCTTTCTTCACTGAGAATATTAATATGATCCTTAAAATTCTAAATGGCCTAGCTAGAAGGATGAACATGCTAGCCACTGCCTGGCCTAGAATTTGTTGTGATGCAAAACCTATTACAATTTTTATAAAACCACCTAATGCTACACCTGCGGCCCCCCAGCTATTCCACCGGCTATTGCAGCTACTAATGCTCCAATTCCTATTAGTCTAAAACACTTCTCATTGAAGCAGCTGTCGAATGGTCATATTTTAATCTCAAATTCCAGTATAAAACATTAACAAACGCTTGAACTATAAAGTATCCAAATAATAGCGATAATAGAACATTTATGTAATGTTCGTAGCCGGCTACTGATTGTGTACTTGCAGAGGCGTTGGTAGAACTGCTAGACGAACTGATATAAGATATACTAGGTAATGAGGTAATCATTTTCTCTAAAATGGGGAAAAACTAGGATGTTGATTATCGCTTCTATTACCACATAGAGTACTATATAAAAAATTAATTTACCAGTTGTTTCTCCTATTTTCTTCCTTATTTCTTTGATATCGGTTATTTCCTCGTTTTTCATAATTGGCTCTGATATTTCTCAAAACCATATTTTTAATCATATAAAATATTTAAAACTGTCGAGGAACTAATCGAGGACCTAAAATGGTAAGTAGGAACTCTCGAGTTTAGAAAAGCAATTGGCGTGAATTTAAATTTATTAACAAAAAAGTAGCATGATACTTTCTTACATACTTCACCTAAAAATTATTTTAAAATAAAAGTGGGCCCGCTGGGACTTGAACCCAGGACCTCCGCCTCTCCTAGCAGAGCTTGTAAGGGCGGCGTCCTAACCAGGCTAGACGACGGGCCCACTACATCTTTTTTAGCTTTGATCTTTTTTAAATTCTTCTCCACTTAACATATATGAAATTACGGCTAATGAAGCAACTGGTGGAACTTCACCCTTAAAGATAGGTAACTTATAAACCTCTCCCAAACTTTGCTCTATCTTACTAAATCCAGATTCTATGCCTGAAAAGATTAACATAACTCTCTTTTTGTTAGAAATTATTGATGGAGAAAAGACCTTATCTGCTTGTTGAGAAATTAAGATTATTGTATCTGGCGAGAAAAGCTCTATAGCATCCTTTAAGTCTGGTAGTACTATAAATGATTTGTTTAATTTATAAGCTAATTTACTTGCATCTGCTACTCCTGCTTGAGCGGCTACCCCACCTATTTTAGTCACTATAACATACTTAATTTCTAAATTAAACGCTAGTTTTGCGAAATCTAATAACTTCTGAACACTACTTACATTATGCAACACTACGAATATCTCGGGCATAGTATTCACTCATTATTTGTCGTGCGATCGCAGTAGATAAGGCTACTGGCACTGCTTCACCTACTTGATTAAACTGATCATCCCTACTTCCAAGAAACACGTGAAAATCAGGATAGCTCATTAATCTTGCTTGCTCTCTGACTGTTAAAAACCTGTTCTCGTATGGGTGTATAAATCTGGAATTACCCATTACAGTAGGAGCTAGCTTATTAGGGTTAAGCCTTATGTATAATGGGATATTCCTACCAGAACTCCCTCTGAACATTGTTAGATAATCATCAATTTCCGTCTTTGCGATTTCCTTAAGCTTTCTCTCATTAACCTCCTGAACTTCATGATTTGGGACTTCATTATAGGTTTTAGGATCGGATAGATCTTTGATTGCATCCCATACCATAACGTATCTACTTGACTTAGGAGGATCCAAAGGTATGTTAGAAATAAATACCCTTATTCTTCTTGATGGATTTCCATAATCCTCAGCTTTTAGATAGTTAAAGAATATTTTCTCATAACCAACTCTCCTAAATTCCAATCTAATTGCATCCTTCAGGCTTTCTGTATTAGTAATTGATGGAACGTTCTCCATTACAAATATTTTAGGTGAAAGCTCTCCTACTAGTCTTATGTACTCAAGAGTTAGTTCTCCTTTTTCGTCTAAGTAAAGTCTATCAAGAGGCTCTTTCATTCTTAGCGGATTTGCTCCAGTGTAAGGTTCACAAGGGGGACTACCTATAACTATATCAACCTCTCCTCCAACTAAATGTATTATATCGTCACCAGATATGCTACGTATATCATCTTCAATGACTATTGTGTTAGGAAAGTTAGCTGAATATGTCCTTGCTGCCGAATGATTTATATCTATAGCTACTTTGATTTCAAATCCAGCTTTCCTGAAACCTAAAGAAAAACCTCCCGCACCTGAGAATAGATCAACTACCGTTAGTTTTCCCACGTTTTGTCTCTCTTTCTATTTCATCTTCTAACTGTTTAATTTTTTGTCCTAAAAACTGCCTAGCTTTTTCTGATTCATAATACTGAAGAACGCTTCCGCATTTAGGACACTTAAACTCATTCTCTAAGGCCTCGTCCATAGTATACTTTATGTTATCTTGGGGGCAGAAGTAGAATAACGAGTCTTTTTCTTGTTCATACCTAATCTTTAGCTTATCAAGTATCATCCTCTTCCTATTCAAAAGAACATCGTTTATCTGATCTAGATTTACCTTCCAATAATAAATATATAAGCTGGAGTCCTTGTCCTTTGTTTTCCTGCTAGTAACAAAACCCTGCTCAGAGAGTAAATAGAGTTTTTTCCTTACCTCATTAGGTTTAACGTTAAGTTCTTTAGCCAGTTCCTCATCAGTTATTTCCGTTCTTTTCTTTAGTAAGTACTTTAATAAATCAGCTGCATCTTCACCGACCAATTCCTTCGCTAATTGTAAGATTAAAGTATCAGTCTTATCACTCACGTCTTACCACCTCCTTTCCTCTTTCTTTTGGAATAATAAGAAGTCTAGCATCACTAAATGATATATTTAGTTCCTCACCCTTATATATTCTGTCTAAAAAGATAGCCAATGCAGACACTTCTGAATGAGGTTGGTTGCTTACTGCTATATTATAATCAGCGTTATAATAGTACCATCCTTCTACTTTTTCTGAGCCTACTATTACTAATAAGGGAACGTTAATCTGAGCGAGCTCTGATACTTTTTCAGTAAGATTTAGTCCATACATTGTTAAATGAACTACCTTACCTCCTTTTTCTTTCCAGTTTTTGACCAAAGTTTTAGGATTAGATACAAACTCTAACTTAAAGTAAGATTTTCCTCCCCATTCTTCCAAGACACTATATATAGTCTTAGCTAATTGAGAATCTTCTCCCTCAACGAAAACTCCTTTAGCGCCAAATGCTCTAGCAACTAAAATTACATGAGTTGTTATTCTCTTATCTCTGAAAGGTCTGTGTCCAAGTCTTAATACGTAAATATCTTTAAGTTCTACGCCCATACCATGTGGGTTAATTTCTCCTTTAAATAGTTAAGATTAATACCTTTCAAAGCTGATACTGGAATTATATCTTCTATCGGGGAGTAAAGATTCTCACTTATTTTCTTTACTATAGCTATCTTATTCTCTACGTCTTCTTTCTGGACTAGATCTACCTTATTAAGGACTATAAGCATAGGTTTGCCTGATATTCCTAGTTCACGTAATACTTCAATTGAACTGGTAAGCATTTCTATTAGCATACTATCATTGATTGATGCGTCTAACACTAAGACGAGAATATCAGCATATTTTGCTTCAGATAAAGTGACGAAGAAAGCCTCTACTATTTGTGGAGGAATTCCCCTTATAAACCCTACAGTATCTATTAGCAACACTTTCTCCTTTTTACCGTCAAGTTTTATAGGGATTGAGTAACGCTTAGGAGATGTTGTGGTGAACATAGAGGAGTCAACTTTTTGTCTTAAGCCAGTTAAAGCGTTAAAAAGTGTTGTTTTACCGGCATTAGTATATCCTACTATGGCTATCTTTTTGAAATCGTTCTTTTTAATCTGCTCTTCTTTAACCTTACGTAACTGCTCTAATTCTTGCCTTATTTTAACTATTCTCCTAAGGTATAATCTAATCGCTGCCTCTACACCGTAAACCCCAGCTCCTAGTGGTCCTTGTTGCTCCGTTATCTTTGTCTTTTTATACATATCTTTGATTATAGGTAACTCATAACGTAATTTTGCTAGCTCTATCTGAAGCTTTGCTTCTTTCGAACCTGCATGTAAAGCGAAAATCTCTAATAATAATAATACTTTATCAAGAACTTTTTTGTAAGGAATTTCCCTATACAGCCCTATGAATTGCCTCGATTTTACTAAATCAAAAATTATTATAGCTTCTATGCTATTATCGTTCTTTATTTGTTCAAGTTTATCTTTCTGTAAATAAAAAACTGGATTAGGTTTCCTTGGCAAAGGATAAACTTTTGCTATCTCATATAAAGCAGATTCTGCTAGAGCTACCGCCTCATCTTCAAATTCTTCATTAACGAATAATATCGCCTTCAACTTTTACCCTCTCTAATATGTGCCACATCGCCCAAGGTTAGAGTGAAGTCTCCTTCTTCCTCTTCTTCTCCTCCCTCCTCAACTGGTATTAGCAACTTAATTCCTAAGATCTTTTCTAATTGTTTTGCTTGTTGAATCGTGGGCTTTAATTTTCCGCTTTCGAACCTTTTTATTATATTTTCCGAAACTTTGAGCTGTTGTGCAAGTTGTTGTTGTGTTAGCTTTAACTTTTCCCTTGCCTCTTTAATTAACTTATAATAATCATCTACTACTTCTAGCTCCACTTCACTACTTATCTTTGGTACTGCTGGTTTTATACTTTTCTTAGGCTGTGTCTGTTTAGGTAAATCTGTAATTTTTGCACTTTTCTTTATTTTTGCATAACATGCAGGGCATACTGTAATTATACTCCCTTCAAAAGACACTGTAATCCCGTTACCTTTAATAGGTGATCCGCATAGCTCACAGTATTTTAATGCTTGACTTTGCATAGGATCTATACTCAATATCCACTCTTAAACATTTTTAGGGTTTTTAATCAATAATAATACTGAGGTCAGTTGTCAGGAGAAATTGATAGCTATAAGTCTCGCAATTATTCTAATAATAATGATGATGCCATTGTGAGACTTCTTGAAGAAAAGATAGAATCTCTTACCAAAGAGTTAGAAAAATTAAGGCAAGATCTTAACTGGTATAAAGGAGAGTTAGAAAAATTACTAGCACCTCCTTACATCGAAGCTACTGTACTAGACGTCTTACCGGATGGGAGAGTAATAGTAAGAAGTTCTTCGGGTCCTAATTTAGTAGTGAATGTGACTTCGTCTATAGATATAAAGAAAATAAAGCCTGGCATATCAGTTGCATTAACTCAAAGAGGATCTGCGATTGTTGAAATTTTACCCAATAGAGAGGATGTATTAGTAAAATCCTTTGAGGTCATTGAGAAACCTAGCATTCATTACTCAGATATAGGTGGATTAGAGGCCCAAATCCAGGAGTTAAGAGAAGTAGTCGAAATGCCGTTAAAAAATCCAGAGTTATTTAAGGAAATAGGAATAGAGCCGCCTAAAGGAGTTTTACTCTACGGTCCGCCTGGGACAGGTAAAACAATGCTAGCTAAAGCAGTTGCTACTGAAAGTAACGCAACATTCATACAAGTTGTTGCATCTGAATTCGCTCAAAAATTCGTTGGAGAAGGAGCTAGAATTGTAAGGGAAGTATTTGAGTTAGCTAGGAGAAAAGCACCAGCAATCGTATTTATAGACGAAATAGATGCCATAGGTGCTAAAAGGATAGATATGGGAACTAGCGGGGAGAGAGAAGTTCAGAGGACATTAATGCAACTCTTAGCTGAAATAGATGGATTTAAACCTCTTGATAATGTTAAGATAATAGCAGCTACTAACAGAATTGACATATTAGACCCTGCATTACTTAGACCAGGTAGATTTGACAGACTAATAGAGGTTCCGTTACCAGATCTTAGAGGAAGAGAAGAAATATTCAAGATTTACTTGTCTAAAATGAAAGTGGACTCAACAATAGATTATTCGGAGTTAGCTAAATTAACAGAAGGTTTGAGCGGAGCTGATATTAAAAACATATGTACTGAGGCTGGGTATAATGCTATACGAGACGGAAGAAAGTTTGTAACTTATAATGATATAATCGGTGCAATAACTAAAGTGAAAAAAAGCAGATTCAAAAATAAAATCTCAGAGAGAGCTGAAAAGTATGTATGATTAACTTAACCCAAGCTAAGCCAGCATCTTATGCGGAAATTAGAAAGTTAAAAACTATAGCGTCTTATCAGTTTTCTTCCACAATAGCAGATTGTTTATTTCCACCTAATGAGAAATTTTTTATACAGTATTCAATGGCTACGAATAAAATCCGTAATATTTTAGATCATAACCTTAGATTATTCTTAGTCTTAAGGGCACAGGATTATTTATTTTCTTTAACTGAAATAAGCGGACAAATCATAAAAAAGTGTAGTGATAAACCTAAGTTTAGGTTTGTAGTCCTTAATGATATATCACAATTCATAAAAGAAGGTAGAAATGTTTTCTGTAAATTCGTATTGGAAGCAGACGAGAGTATAAGGGCTGGAGATGAAGTACTCGTTGTTAACGAAGATGATGAACTGTTGGCTATCGGAAGGGCGAGAGTATCGGGAGAGGAAGTAAAACATTATAAAAGGGGTATTGCTGTAATTGTTAAGAGGGAGGTAAAAGATGAATAATATCAAGATTGTACTTAAAGGAATTAATGAGGATCAGTTAAAAGGAGTTAACTTCATAACAGGTTTTAGAACATTAGGAGAAGTCGGATATATAGCTACTAGATACATTGCCTTAAAACTAGGAATGAAAAGAGTTGGATTTGTACTTACTAAATATTTACGTGATGTCACTTTTCTAGATGAGTACGGGATAGCTACCCCTTTTGAACTATTTTATGATGATAAGAACCACCTTTTAGTTCTCTTAAGCCATTTATTACCTTTACAGAGAGAAGCTAATGAATTTTCAGAAACAATAGTAAAATGGCTGAAAAAACTAAACGTGACTAACGTTATCTTAATAGGAGGTCTCGATAAAAGATATAGAACCTCTAACTGTAATTTACGTTGGCTTAAGACTTCAAAAAGTCAGCTAAACCTAAGTTACCCGATGATGGAGAAACAGTTATTAATGATTGGACCACTGGCGCTATTTACTATATATTCAGAGATCGAGGATTTACCCGCTACTATATTACTACCATATGCTGATAGAGACAGAATAGACCCTGCAGCTGCGGCTATAGCGGTTGAAGAGGTAGGTAGAATCTTTAATATGAAGATAGACGTAGGAGAACTATATGAAGACGCTAAAAAGATAGAGGAAGAACTTCAAAAACAACTAGAACTGATCCAGAAAGAACTTAATAGGAACGTCTCTGGAAGAGTTTATATGTAATTTTTCACATCCAACTATTGATAACGTAATGTCTTCGTCCTTTAAAGTATTCAGAAATTCTTTAACTCTCTTCTTAGTATCTTGAAGAACTTCCTCATCTATTATCTTAGGCATTTCGTGTTGAGAATAAGGAAAGGTCTCCCTTAATTCATATGGTATAAGTCCATAGAAAGGATTGAATAAATATACTCCTATATTAGGATCTGAACTGTTGTAAGAATCCTCACATGTTATAACGATTTTTTTATGCTCTGATAACTTTAGTGAAATAATTTCCTTTAACCTCAACTGATGCCTTTTTATTTCGGGTCTCTCTAAAGAATCTTTATTATAGAGAAATATACCCTTTATTTCCCCTTTAGTTCTTGGATCAAATTTTTCCAAATATTCGGAGTATTTTAATAAGGATTTAAAAGCGTCATAAACCCTTGGATGCGAAAAAGCCTTTTGTTGAAGGTACTCATAGAGTCTTCCTTCTTTTATAGATTGTTTTATAGCATTAATCTCTTCTTTAATTACGTAAAGATTGTGAAGAGCTAAAAGCCTAGTTCGTGATTTTTGATCAATTTCTAGAAGGTCTTTAGGCGTATATCGAGTACATACTGGACATGAGCAAGGAAAGTAGTCTAGTTCTTCTAAACGATATACTCTGTCCCTAGTCATGTATCTATTATCCCTAGCGTATAAAATATATGAAGCTGAATCAAAAGAGTCAACACCTAATGCGACAGCAAATGGCATTATATGAGGGAGTCCACCTCCAAACAAGTGGAATACTTTACCTCTAGTTACGTTTGACTTTGCAGTATATATCATATCTATTAAGGGAATATAATCATATCTTTGCATTAAAACAGTGGGACTACCTAATGCAAGAATTTTAAATTCATCGATCTTTAGAGAATACCTGGCTGAGTAAGATAACAAGTTGAGATATCTACCACCTTGGATAGGATAAACCCATATGATTTCATCTAAGGAGTTCTTTATGTAAGATAAGGACTCATTAACCCTATTTATAGTCTCTTCCACAGTGTACTTAGCCTCTTCTTCACTTCTTACATCTCCAGTTGGTACATCTAAAATTACAGCAATATCCGGTTTTATGGTGTTTTCATACTCTACGATTTCTTTATTGGTAACGTTTACTTGACCATATTGTAATATCTGATATGCACCTGAGTCAGTCATAATTACTCCATTGAATTTAAAAAACTCATGAATTGAAGACTTAAGATTAAAATTCTTCTTAAGTAAATAAGCATTAGTTATTATATTGTTAAATCCTACACTCTTTATATCTTCTATTGTTATCTCAGATTTTAAAGGATTTATCACAGGGAAAAAAACTGGAGTCTCAATATTTCCGTGCCTTGTATTAAGTACTCCTATTCTACCAGCTAGATCCTCATCTTTTATTTCAAATTCTCCTACCATCTTTATGCTCCTTTCTTTTTCTTTTCAACATAACTATTGTAAATGTCATACACTTTTTGGGCTAGGGGTCCACTTCCTTCTACTCCGTTTTCAGATACTTTTATTTTGTCTAGAATAGTCACTATGCCAGCTTCTTCATAGACTTTAATATCTGCTGTTCTGATGTTTAATTCTTTTGCTACTAGTTCAGCAAATTCCCTAGGATCAAAAATCGGTGCATTTTTGACTAAGATCTCAGTAATCAATGAACCGTTTATTATTACTTTATAATAAGTGTTATTTTCATTATCTTTAGCGTTTGTTAATGATATCATAAACGGAGACAGTTCGAAAGAGCTTAAAACTCCAGAATATGTCTTATTATTAGATAGTTTTACAATTATAGTTTTATCGATTAAAGTGTTTAGATCTCCACTTACTCTTCTACTGCTCATATCCATACGTATCTCAAAATGGTTAATAATATTTAATCCAGCATTTCAATTAGAAATATGCAGTCTATACAGCCAGGTAAGCTGTACCTCTCTTGTACGACTAGCAAGATTGAACGCGGTAACTTAAAGAACTTATTAATTCTAAAACTTGAATGTGAACAAAATATAGTAATTGAGACTGATATAGTAGAGGAAATAAATCTATTCAAGGAGGGAGAAAAAGTTACAGTAGAAATATCGATTGAGAAACCTTCATATACTGAAAAAGATTTTTGTGCTCACGGTTATCTCTTCTATGAGAAACTACAAGATGACGGCACAATTTTAGATCAAATCTCACTATACGGATTAATAGTTAAAATTTCTTCCAAAAACTTGGGCTTAATAAAGGAAAACTTGTTTAAAATGATGGATCATGTATATTATTGTATAAAGAGAAGCTAAATATTTTTAAATAATTAAGATAAATATCTACTCCACTATCTTTATAAATTCTTCATTAATTTCTCCTTTTTTAATTATAAGTAAATCTATACCATCTCCAGATGTTACATCTCTCTCTATAGAAGCTTTCATAGCTTTTATTACTATTTCCTTAGCCTTGTCTATTGATAGGTTCGGTTTATACTCACTTTCTAAAACACCAATCGCTACTCTTGCCCCAGATCCTACCGCAGCGTAATCATCTTCTATTAATGACCCTATAGGATCTAGTATATACATTTTCGGTCCGTCTTCGTCAAACCCTCCAAATAATAGTTCTGAAATGTATGGCATCCATTTATTCTGGTATAAGATCACTGATAATAATTGAGCTGCAGCTTTAGTGCTGATTTTTCTATTATTATACATTTCATAATATCGTATTTCAACGTCCATAATCCTTGTTAACGTTTGTACATCTCCTATTATTCCTGCACCAGCTATTCCAAAACGACCTATTTTAAACACTTTCTTGGCAGACCTACTTAATACAAAGCTTCCATAACTTAGCCTTCTTTCTCCTGCAAGAATTATGCTATCACTTAATCTCACACCTAAAGCAGTCGCAGGTAATTCCTCCATAACAAAATAACCCTATTCAACAAAACCCTTTTATCACTTAAATTATTTGCTTAACATAATCCTCTATGTTACTTTCTGGTACCGTTACCTGAGTTTTGTTTTCTAGGTTTTTAATAGTGACTTTTCTTTCCTCAAATTCTTTTCTACCTATTATTACCAAGAAAGAATATCCTTCTTCCAAGTATGAAGGAATTAATTTAGATAACGACTGTTCTTTTAGGTTTAACGTTGTTACAAGACCCAAACGCCTCAGTTTTTCAAGAGTTTTAAGTCCGTAAGATATAATGCCTTCGTCATAATTATTGTTGCTTCTGTCCTCAGAAAGTATAATCAATACGCCTTTTTTAGGCGACTTTTGTGATATTACAGAATTTAACACGAGAGATGTCCTTTCTATCCCCACAGCAAAACCTATTGCTGGCGTATCATTTCCTCCGTATAGTTCTATTAATCCATCATATCGTCCTCCTCCAGCAATACTAAATGGAACTTTAGGATGTGTAACTTCAAAAATAACTCCAGTATAATATGCTAAACCTCTTACAAACCCTAAATCAACCTTTGTCTTTACTTTTAATTCACTTATTATATTATTAATAATTCTTATTCTTTCTATCTCCTCTTTAAGCCCTAAATATTCATATTTAGAGACCTCTTTTATTACTTCTTCATAAGAATTCTCGTCCATTTTATTTTGCTCTAATAAATATTGTATTAAACTTGTAAATTCGGATCCACGTAATTCCTTTATAGCTTCGTCTTTTCTACCCTTGTCTATTAAGTGGAGAATATGCTCTTGTTTACTTTCGTCAATATTCATATTATTAAAAATCTTTCTGTAAATTGCAATATTATTAATTTTAATTTCTATTTCATTAATCAAACCTAAAGAAGAATAGACTTCAATCAATAAGTTAAGAACTTCAATATCGGATAATATGTTACTAGATCCTATAAGTTCGATCCCTGCTTGCCTAAACTCTCTATACCTACCATATTGAGGTTCATCATACCTATATACTGTTCCAATATAGAACAGTCTGAGGGGTTTTGGAAGATGTTGCATTCCGTTTAGATAAGCTCTAACTACACTAGGAGTAAACTCAGGCCTTAGTGCTACTTCTCTACCTGCTTTATCCTTGAATACGTACATCGTATTTCTTAACTCTTCACCACCTTTTAGTGAGAACAGTTCAAACTCTTCTACTACTGGAGTATAAATTTCTGAGTAACCAGCTTTAGTCACAATTTCTCTGAAAGTATTTTCGATGAACTTAATCTTCTCTAGTTCTTTCCCGTAATAATCTTTCATTCCTCTTATGGGTTCATATGATATCAACACTTCCCCCCTTCTTATTTAATTTTATTTCTGACAAAAAATAGTAACTTACATCCCCGTATTTATCAACTATAGCTATTACACTTTCCTTATCTACTTTCGAGGAAAATTCTACAAAATCTTCTATCTCTTTTACGCTAACTTTGTTATTCTCATTTAAAGTCTTAATTATATATTTCCTACTCCCAGATTCTAAATAAATATATTTTCCAGAGATTTTTCCCTTCTTGCCCCTTTGTTTTAAATCATTAATAACTATAAATTTATCAATATCATTATTTTCTGTCATCTGAGTCAGTATTCTTAGTTTTAGAACTAACTAAAAAGTATAATGTAGAGGCATGTAATATCCTATGGAATGTCCATACTGTAAAAGTAAAAACTTAGTATGGGATTATAAGAACGGCGTAATCGTGTGTAGTAGTTGCGGACTGGTAGTGGATCAAATTTTTGATCAAAGCGCATATAATGATTATGAAATAGAAAATATATCTAGCAGTAAATACATTACACCACAAGAAATTTTCTTAAATAAATCATCAAATTTTATAAGTAAAACAAACAAGATATTAGATATAAATATAAAGGTAAATAGAGTGAAAAAATCTAGAAAAAATTTCGAAGAAAAATTAATATTTTATAACGGAAGTATAATAAGAGAATCCTCGCTTATATCTTTAAAATATATAGAAAATAATGAGAAATTATTTATAGTATATGATTTCATTGATCGGATACCTAAGTTTAAGGATAAGCACATAAAATACAAGGTAGCCCTAGCTCTTTATTTCTATGATATAGAATTGTTTAATAAGATAGAACCTATGCTTGGTATTAGTAAGAAATACTTTAGAAAAATTTTATCTACCGTTAAATCTAAAGAACGTGCTATTATAAGGAGTAAAATTGAAGAACTATTTTCTAAGGCAGAACATAGCATGATATCTGAGAGGTTAACCAATCAATAAGGAAATAGCTTTGAGAAAAATTTTTATATAACCTCTTCTAATGGAAAAACGAACAGGTGATAAAGGGTATGGCATCCACAGCTACAGTAGCAACCACTCCTGAAGGTATCCCAGTTATAATATTAAAGGAAGGATCAAGTAGAACTTATGGTAAAGAGGCACTAAGAATAAACATAGCTGCTGTAAAAGCAGTAGAAGAAGCCTTGAAGACTACTTATGGACCTAGAGGAATGGATAAAATGCTAGTAGACAGCCTAGGCGATATAACAATTACTAATGATGGCGCTACCATACTAGACAAAATGGATCTACAACACCCAGCCGCTAAGCTCCTAGTACAGATAGCAAAAGGGCAAGACGAGGAAACTGCAGACGGTACTAAGACAGCTGTAATATTAGCAGGAGAGTTAGTTAAAAAAGCTGAAGAACTATTATATAAGGAAATTCATCCAACGATAATTGTCAGCGGATTTAAGAAAGCTGAAGAACAAGCTTTGAAAACAATACAAGAAATTGCTACCAGTGTCTCAATAAACGATACTGACATTCTAAGAAAGGTAGCAATAACATCTTTATATAGTAAGGCTGTAGCCGGTGCAAGAGAGTACTTAGCAGACATAGTAGTAAAGGCTGTAACTCAGGTAGCCGAGTTAAGAGGAAATAAGTGGTACGTTGATCTAGATAACATACAAATAGTAAAGAAACATGGCGGAAGTATAAATGATACGCAAATAGTGTACGGTATTGTAGTTGATAAAGAAGTAGTACATCCTGGAATGCCTAAGAGAGTTGAAAACGCTAAAATAGCTTTGCTAGACGCCTCACTAGAGGTCGAAAAGCCTGAGCTTGACGCTGAAATTAGAATTAATGACCCAACTCAAATGCAGAAGTTCCTAGAAGAAGAAGAAAACATACTCAAAGAGAAAGTTGAGAAAATAGCCCAAACTGGCGCTAACGTTGTTATATGCCAGAAAGGCATCGATGAAGTAGCTCAGCACTATTTAGCTAAGAAAGGAATTCTTGCAGTAAGGAGAGCTAAGAAGAGTGACCTAGAAAAACTAGCAAGAGCCACTGGAGGTAGAGTTGTGTCTAACATTGACGAACTAACACCTCAAGACTTAGGATATGCTGCACTTGTTGAAGAGAGGAAAGTAGGAGAGGATAAAATGGTATTCGTTGAAGGAGCAAAGAACCCCAAGGCCGTAAGCATATTGATCAGAGGAGGTTTAGAAAGAGTAGTTGACGAGACTGAAAGAGCTTTAAGAGACGCACTAGGTACTGTAGCGGATGTGATAAGAGATGGTAGAGCTGTAGCCGGTGGAGGAGCAGTAGAAATAGAGATAGCAAAGAGATTAAGGAAGTACGCTCCTCAAGTTGGCGGAAAAGAGCAACTAGCCATTGAAGCTTATGCTAACGCATTAGAGAGCTTAGTTATGATACTCATAGAGAACGGCGGATACGATCCAATAGACCTAATAGTAAAGTTAAGAAGTGCTCACGAGAATGAAACAAATAAGTGGGTGGGAATTAACGTTTACACTGGACAGATAGAAGATATGTGGAGGCTAGGAGTAATTGAACCGGCACTAGTTAAGATTAATGCTATAAAAGCTGCTACAGAAGCTGCTACATTAATCTTAAGAATAGACGACTTAATAGCTGCTGGTAAGAAGAGTGAAAGTAAAGGAGGAGAAAAAGGAGGAGAAAGTAAGCCCTCCGAAGAAGACTAACCGATTTTTTTAATTTTAATTAATATATTTTTCCTTATGTTAGGAGCTATGAAAACAGCTTCTCCTATATCTAATTTGTCTAATATATTAATTTGTTCTTTATCTAAGCCTATCGAATCTGATATTATCTTCTTATCTAAGTTGGATTTAATAGAATGAATAATCTTTATACTAGTATTTTTCATAACCTCTGGATCTACACTAGAAGGAGATTGTGATACTATACATAAGCCTATGTTGAATTTTCGAATTTCTTGTAATGCCCTTTTCAATATCTCATTATTACCATTAAAATAATTTTGAGCCTCCTCAACAATTATAACAGCCTTTTTGTCTGGATCCCTGAATCTCTGGTAATATTCGAATAAAAATTTCATTAAATATAACGCATATAATCTTCTCAACTTTATGTTATATATAGTACTTAGATCTATAATATTCCCTCCTTTTAATCTCTCTCCTAAATCGATAAATGAGTCACCCCCATCTATTGAAAATAACTTCCTACCTTGTGGAGTAGTTAAAACGTACAATTTTCTGCCTAATGCAAATTTTATATCTCTAATCATGTATGATTCAGCGTTTATTGATTCTAGAATTAGCTTTAAAGAAGTAGAGTCAAGCCTTCTAACTCGTTTTAGTTGCTCTAATACCAAGTACATTAGAAATGTCTGCGGTTCGGTTAACTCTAGTGCTTCTTTTGTTATCTCTATTATATCTTCAGTGTCTTGCTCTTCATAAGCTATAGGATTAAGCGGAATAATATTATCTTTACCATAGTAGTTAAAATCAGATAAGTAATTCTTATATTCACCATGCCAGTCTAATACTACTACATTAAATCCTTTATCAAATAACTCCTTAGCTATCACTGAAGCAGTGTGTGTTTTGCCACTTCCAGTAGCACCAAATATTGCAATATGTTTAAACACATCTGATGACAAAAACCCTACAGGAATCTGATAATTATCTATCGTTTTTCCTATCTCGATATCATACTTATAATCCAAGAAATCGGATTCTTCAACGCTAAATCTTTTATAAAAAATATGACCTGAAAAGACTACACTACCCATCACTTTAGGAAATGGCAAAAAAACACTATCGTTAATGGATACAGGTTCTAAGGAGATATGAGGAGCAATGCTTTCTACTACATTTTTTAAACTTAAAACTTGTGTAATGAAGTCTGTCTCATCGTAATCGTTTTGAACCTCTCTATAAAAAATGAATCCACTTCCAGGAAAAGGGTCTAGAGTAGTTAAAATAGCTACATTAACCTTACGTTCTTTATGCCTTTTAATAACCTCTATAGCTTGGGAAATCTCTTTTGAGTAGTCGATCTGATTACCCGTCTCCTTACCAATTATTTTAAATGAAACGTAAACGAATTCCTTGGAGTTGTACTTAATCCTATGTATAGAGCCTTTAACTTCGGCTCTAACTATTACGTCTTTAACCTTATGATAGTTCAGTTTAGTTGTAATTAGCAATAAAATACCTACAATTCCAGATATTAGTAGTAAATAAATTATTGAAATATTAATTATGTGAAGTGAATTAACCAGAATTAGAATACCCACAGCCATAAGAACTGGAGAAAAAACTCTACTATTCATGACATAGAATGTTAAAATTTAAGAGAGCCACTCCATTGAATGTATTGCGTTTATTGACAATTTTATTCTGTCCTCTCTTGAACGTATTTTAAACTCTTTGTTCTCCCTATCCTTACAGCATATAATTTGATATACAACCTCTACTTTTTCATTTTCAGATTTTACTTTACTTAAAGCCTCATTGATATTTCTATCATGAGTTAAAAGAAGGAGAAAGAGTAGTGGTAGTGACTTAAATCTTTTCTTTATCTCATCTTTGGATAACAAGTACATAAATACCTCACAAGCTTGTTCTAACTCTATATCGCTAGGTAGATAAGGCAATATTTGGGAGACACAATCGTTTTCATATTTAACCAAAGACTTAATATCGTTAATAGAACTATTCAATTTAATGACCTTGACTGTTATTTTTAACCACCATGATTTATCGGAATTATTTCTATAATGTCTCCGTCTTTTATTTTATTATCTTCTAATAA